>DASYBM010000002.1 GCA_036500765.1 Candidatus Sulfotelmatobacter sp. | reverse complement strand
CACTTTACTCATGGATTGCTCCACTTTCTCGTTCGACTTGCATGTGTTAGGCACGCCGCCAGCGTTGATTCTGAGCCAGGATCAAACTCTCGTTTGAAACCTGATGTCTGCCGACGGGTAGTTGGCAGACTGCCATCGCCGCACATCCGAAAGCAACCGGCTAGGGCTGCACCTCGGTTTCAACAGCGCGGGATGGCGCCACCATTCAGCTCTCGCATTCTCCGAAAAGAATGGGAGATCGATGGTGGTCTATCTTGTGAGATCGTATCGGACTTATGCCCGAATCCGTTCTCTCACGACTGGCACGTTCAACCTAGTTGTCAAAGACCGAATCGCCTTCCGCCTGAGCGGCGCGCCTTCAGGTCTAGACGGAATCGCCTCCTTGGGGTGAACCCAACAAGAGCGAATCCGGCTGTCCTCGAAACCCTTCAAACATATCGTCGGTGCGAAACCCTGTCAATGCGCGCATCCCACAGCATTTCCACGTGATTTCCACATGGGAAGCTGTTCTGGAATGGGCGATCCGGGGAGCGGAAAAGCAGATTCCTCACGATGAAACCGTTCGGAATGACAAGCCTTTTTATTGGCTCACGCCATTAGCTCACGCTACTGGCTCGCGTTATTCGTTCACGACAGCACGCAACGATATGGCCTTCCGCTTTGGGCATTTTGCTTCAGATCAGAATCGCACCGATTTCCCGGCGCGAGACTTTTTAGGCCATGCCAAGGCGGAAGACAGAAAATTGAGAAAAGATCCTAGTTGGAGGTCCTTGCTTTGAAGGTACCCTTCAGAAACCTACAAGTTGTTTCCGAATCAAGTCCCGTGGCCGGGACGAATGAGAACTCTACATTCTCTTGAGTCTTTGATGCCGGACACACACGAGAGATTCAAACAAAATCCTACCGGCTGCCACACGTCTGCTCTCGGTGAATTGTTTATAGCAGATGAATGTCGGTTTGTGCAAGAAAAAGTTTTACGAAGTTGATTCCAGGCTGTTCGCTGCGCCCTTGCTCGCAACGTCGATGAGACGGGATTTAACCCGTACCTTGCCTCCATCGGTTGAATCTCGCCTTCAGCTCCCTCATCATCTTCTCGAACGATGGCTCTTGTTTTTCGACATACACGAGGTTCATTGCGTTGACAATATCTTCTGCGTACTCAAGTCCGCCGAAGATCGGCTTTACCCCCGCTTCTTGAACCTCTCGAGCGAGCAATTGTTTGTAGAAGTCTTTCTGGCACTTATGTTGGGGCAGGTTGCATCCCCTCCCCAGCACCATTTTGAAAGCCGACCCATCTGCAAGAAGCCAACGCTCGATGTGGGGATCTGGTATGGCGTAAGCTACCGAGCCACTCAAAGTCGGGTGTGTCTCGGCCACCTTCTCGATCTCTTGCCGCCGCTCTGTATACCCCTTGCAGTTGCCATCGGTGGCAACGACGATCAAGTCGGGAGTGGCCACTCTCCCTTTTTCGATGTCGTTGAGGTAAACCCCGAACTCGTGATGTACCCGTGTGAGGCCGCCCCTTACGCTGAGGGCCCGGACCTTCAGCTGAACGTCATGATCTCGCGACATCCGCGCTAGGAGAGCTTTGACCACCGCCTCGTGTCCAGCATCCTCGCCGAACAAAGAGACCTCAGGCATCAAAGTCTCCCCTCAGAATGCGCTCTGGTACGTCCGATCCTTCGCCATCGCGATTGAGGGCGTCGTCAACGTCAGATTCACGCGCAAGCGTCCCCCATGTTTTGAAGGGTTCGATGGTCGTGGCTCCGCGTTCTTTCTTACAGGTGTAGAGGCTTTCGTCGGGGATCATTCCCGTAAGGATCGGCGAATGAGTCGTCACCACCAGCTGTGTGTTGCCGGCATTAGTCATATTTTTTAGCAATTCGGCTATCAACTGGATTCGCCTCGGGTGGACCCCATTCTCTGGTTCCTCGAAACCGATCAACGCCGGAGAGTCCTTCATGCCGCCAAGCGCCAACAGCCCAAGAACCCGCAACGTTCCTTCCGAGACCACTCGGGCCGGAACTGAAACGCTGCCTTCTCTGACCTGGAGCTCTACCTCTCCTAGAGTGTTTACGCTGACCTGCAGCCCAGTGATGGAAGGGATAATCATATGGAGCGATTTTTCAATTCCTTGAAACTGTCTTGTGTCAACCGCTTGGAGTGTATTAAGGAATGATGCGAGTTCCTCCCCCATTAGTCCGATACTTCGCACCTCCTTCACCGGGTTAGCAGCACGCATTCTCTCCCGCGGTTCAAAATAGAAGATGAACCAGCTCGCCAGCTCTTGTCGCATCGCTACGAGGTGCGGGTAATGTGGCGGATACAGAGGCCGGGAAATTATTGTGTGATCAAGATATCTGTCGTGGTACGTCGGGTGCGATTGCCCCTCCATGCGAACGTGAAGCTTGTCTTTGATCTTCTCAATGAAGGGCAACGGCCTCGTGACCTGCTCCCCGCGTTCGTTCAGTGCAACGAGGAATTCATCCTTTACGCGGAGGATTCCGGATTTAGGGATGATTTCTACTTCGAGCTTGTAGCGCAGATTTCGACGGGTGATGTAGCTGCCCTTCGTCTTGGACGACGGGGAGTCGGAGGGATCAGAGGAGTCGTGCGTTCGAGAGCTTCGCATTTCTCTGATCTGCGAATTAACATTTTCCACCACACCGTCGGAGAGAGAAACATCCACTTCAAAGGCAAAGGACAAAGTAGGAAGGGAGAGCTGGCTGTGAACACCCTCGCCCACGAAACTGAAAGACTCCAACGGCGTGCCCCGGTAGGGACTATCAAAAGCTTCCTTAAGGGTTGGCTTTGTTGCCATTCGCGACAGCAATTGAAGGGCGTCGAGGAAGTTGCTCTTGCCCGCCGAGTTTGGTCCGATCAGAACTGAAAGCGGTTTCAAGCTCAGGTTTAGCTCGGCGAACGATTTGTAGCCCTTGATTCTAATTCGCTTCAGCATATTGGCCTGCCGACCTCGACCGCCGTCTCTCGTGACTCGCATCATACCATCCAGGAGAGGGGCTGTTTTGGTCTGGAGTGCTACCTAGCCAGCGCCTGTCAACATGATTCGGGCCGTGATTCTCGGTACGACCGATTCTTGCCCTAGGCCTTAGCGGGCAAGCATGAACCCTCCGGCTCGCGGATGGCGCGGGCCTCAGAATGACAGGGGGAGGGGTGGGTGCTCGGGTGTCATGTTGCGGCGTGAGGAGTTGGCGCTTCCGGTAACAGCAGGTTCCTCCCGTTGGTCGGAATGACAAAAACCTTTTGTACAAAATCCAAAAGCAACGGCAAAGGCAAGATCAAAGGCAGCGGACAGGAGTGTCCGCTCTACATTGGGTTGAGGAGAGAACTCCTTGCTGGGGCGCATTTGCTGGCGGGGTGCATGGGATCCTTCGACTGCGGGGCGCGATTCTAGAGGCGAATCGCGCTCCTACGCTCAGGATGACAAACTTGAGGTGAGAGGTCAGCAAGGCCTCCGGGCTTCGCGCGGAGGGCGCGGGCCTCAGGATGATAGGGGCGGGGTGGGTGCGTGGGGTGTCGTGGTGCGGCGGGCGAGTTGGCGCTTCCGGCTGACAGCAGATTCCTCCCGTTGGTCGGAATGACAAAAACCTTTTGTACAAAATTCAGAAGCAACAACAAAGGCAAGGTCAAAGGCAGCGGACAGGAGTGTCCGCTCTACACAATCTGGAGCGGGGCTGAAGCCCGGTTTGACTTTTGATGGCTTGACGCGGCGCTGAAGCGCCGCTCTTCCACCTGCGCCGCTCTTCCACCTGCGCCGCTCTTCCCCGTGCGCTGCTCTTCCACCTGCGCTGCTCTTCCACCTGCGCCGCTCTTCCACGTGCGCTGCTCTTCCACTTGCTATCCGCGGCTTGATTCTGGGATTGTGGGCGATCTGCTCGATCCATCATCAGCGTTTTAGGAGGGGCCAGGCTTCTTCGTACTTTTTGAATTTTGAGTTTTTCAGGTGGGGGGAGAGGACTATTGCTGATTGGTTTTCGACGGCTTTGATGGGGAGGATGTACCAGGTGTTGGTGGGGATTACCAGGGCGGCGATGAAGTCGATTTGGTCGGGGCGGTAGGGGGTGTGGCGGGAGCAGATGGTGCATTCGTAGGAGTGGTGGCGCTGGTAGAGGGTGCATTTTACTTGTATGCGGCGGAACGTGCCTTGGTGGTCCGTGGCTAGGTCCTAGGGGGCGGTTTCTCCCCAGGGCTTGGTGACGCGGAATCCGAGTTCGGTGGCGCGGGTCATGAAGCGGAGTTCGGCCCATTCTCCGCGGGCTTTGGAGTGGCGGATGTGCATGGCGTCGCGGTTCGGATTGGGGAGAGAGTTTTGGTCTCCGGTGTGTTGGGGCATTGGTCGTTGGTCGTGGTCTTCCGTCTTCGGTTGTCGGTCTTCGGTCTTCAGTCGTCGGTCTTCCGTCCTCGGTCTCCGTCGTCGGTCTTCCGTCGTCCGTCTTCCGTCGTCGGTCTTCCGTCGTCCGTCTTCGGTCCTCGGTCTTCGGGCGTCGGTCGTCGGTCGTCGGTCGTCGGTCGGGGTTCGTTTCCATTTCGTGCCGCGGAGTGGGTACACTGCCCTGCTTTCAAAATCAAAAGCCCCACTTTTCGCGCAAACGGCGCGCGAGACATGGGGCGCCCTGTATCCGAGTCAAAATCCCCGCCCTCTCGCCAAGTACGCGAGAAGGACGGGGCAACCGGATTTTGGGCATGAAAAAACGCGGCCTGATGGGCCGCGCGTTTTATTTTTGTCTATAGATATATTTTATCAATTTGGGGGGAGTGAACCGGAAAGGAATTGGAAAATATATCTGGGTTGTTGCGTTGGGGTTAGGGGGAATTGGGGTGATTTGGGGGCTTGACAGAAATCGGCATGACGGCGGCCAACAAATGCATAGATCCTTCGGCGCGCAAAAAAAACGCGCCTCAGGATGACAGAATCCGAGAGAGGCGTTCCAGTGTTCCACCGGCAAAGTAGAATGCATGACTTATGGCATTGCTGGACTCTGAGGAGTATTGGCGGGGGATTCGGTTGTTTAATGCTGGGGAGTTTTATGAGGCGCATGAGGTTTGGGAGGATGTTTGGCGGGAGGCAAGCGGGATGGAGAAGAAGTTCTTGCAGGGGCTGATTCAGGCGGCGGTGGCGTTGCATCATCGGTCGACGGGGAATGTGGTGGGGGCGGGGTCGCTGATGGCGCGGGGGTTGCGGAATCTGGCGGAGTGTCCGGCGGAGTATCGGGGGATTCGGGTGGGGGAGCTGCGGGTGGAGTTGGGGGAGTGGAGAGCGGCGCTGGTGCGGGGCGAGGTGGGGGAGCGTCCGGTGATTGTGGGGAGTGAGTGAACTCGGGGGCTAAAACCCCAATTCATTCTATCGCTCAACGCGGCCCTGTAGGGCCGCTCTTCCACGTGGTTTCTTTGACGTGCTTTCTTTGACGTGGTTTCTTTGACGTGGTTTCTCTAACCGGTTTCTTACCTGGTTTCTCTGACGTAGTTTTTCGGCACGCTTCCGCTTAGTTTTCTTCGCGGGTGACGCGGATCCACTTTTCCATTTGATCCAGGTATTCGGCCAGGGCGCGGCGGCCGGTGGGGGTCAGGCGGTATTCGGTGCGGGGGACGCGGCCTTCGAAAAATTTTACGCAGGAGATGTATTGCGCCTCTTCGAGTTTGCGGGCGTGGACGCTGAGGTTGCCGTCAGTAGTTTTGAGCACGCGCTTGAGGTCGTTGAAGCTGAGGGAATCGTTGGTGGCGAGGGCGCTGACGATGCCGAGGCGGATGCGCTCGTGAATGAGGCGATCGAGTTCGGGGAGTTCGGGGGCGCGAGGGGTATCGTGAACCGTCTCGCGAATCTTTTTGCGTGGGGAGGAATCGTGAGCGGGCTTGCGATGAGATGGAAGCGGCTTAGCCACCGTGCCTCCTGGCGATGAGGAATCCGTAGACGATGTGGAGGGCGCCGAAGCCGGCGGCCAGAAACCAGTTCCCCCAGGTGACGGGAGCGAGTGCGCTCAGGCCACCGAGGAGCATGAAAGAGAGTCCCATAACGGGGACGATGGGGACGGAGTATGCGCCGCCGGTCATGATGCCGGCGCCGTAGAGCAGGAGCCAGGTTGCAGGCAGGGCGGTGGTCAGGCCAGCGCGGAAGAGCAAGAAGGTGAGGAAGGCTCCGGCGAAAAGGGGCGGAGTGAGGCCGAGGGCGACTTTGCGGGCGGGGCCGGAAAATAACGGGAGGCCGCGCCGATTTGCTTTTCGGGTGCAGGCGAGCAGGCCGATGGCGGCGGCGAGCAGGCCTTCGGCGAGCCAGACGCGGAGCCAGGCGAAGGGCGTGGTCTGGATGGCGGCGAGTCGGGCGGCGGCGAGGGCGGTCGCGCCGAGAAGGACTTGTCCCCAGCCGGAGACGGCGGTGAAGGCGGCGGAGCGCTCCATGGTGTCGCGAATGAAGCGGAGATCGTCGAAGAGATCGTCATTTTGAGCGAGGCGTGCGGTGCGGGAGGGATTATTTTCGGCTGGGACCTTGGCCGAGTAACGGGAGAAGCGGCGCGGGCGGTGTTGCGGGTCGGTCACGAGGGTAGCCTAGCGCGGTGAATGGATAAATGTCAAGTACTTTGTGGTGCAAAGACAATTGGCGAGGCACCATCCCCTACCAACCTATTCTTTTAATTCCCGGCACCAGGTCGAAATGGCGATCGCGGCTCAGCAACGGGAGAGAATGCTGGCGGCAGAGGGCGGCGATCCAGATATCGTTGGTGGGAATCGGTCGACCCTTTTTTTTCAATTCGAGGATGATCTCGGCGTAATAGTGCGTGGTCGGCTCATTGGCGTCCAACACCAGACAGTCATGGAGCAGGCCAATTAACCACTCTGCGTAGCTGGCCCGGTGCCGGGACTGTGCGATGCCATAGCGGTACTCTCCAAGCGCGATCACGGGAATTGCGATTTGATCGGCACGAGCCAGAACGGGAATGATGGCTGGATCATCGTTCGCCGCGGCGGACAGAGCGTTGGTATCGAGAATCATTTTTTTCGCGGTCCTCGAACAGGAGCTTAACCACAGAGGGCACTGAGGTGCACAGAGGAAAGGCTCAGGGACTGTTTCGCCGAAAGTCGCTTCTTGGGAGATCTTTCTCGGAACATCGTTTCTAGAAAAATCGTTTCTAGAAAATCAGTGCCAAAGTTCGCGGTCAATCTGCTCGAAGGCTTCTTCCACATGCTTCTCAACGCGCGTTCTTTCCTTGGGGAGATGTTTGAGTTTTCCGAGATGTTTCATCCAGGGCTTTTCCTGCGATGTTGTTTTCAATTTCTCCTGGACAGCCTCGGTGACGAACTGGCGCAGAGGAATGCCTCTTTCGGCGGCAACCGACTTGGCGCGGCGGAACAAGAAATCGGGGATTTCGAGGGTAGTCTTCACTGGGCCCATATTACCATATTTATGGGAACACGGTTCGGATGAATTGGTTTAGGTAGGTAGGTAGGTCAGTCGGCTCACTCGCTGAACCGGTGGAACGGGAGATCCTTCGCTCCGCCTGGAAAACGGCTGCGCTCGGATGACAAACTGTAGGTTTGTCGGTAATGCGTGCGGTGATTTATACTTACGGTTTGCCCTAACATTGCTGAACGAATCAGGAGCACCAACTTTTCATGCCCAAGCGTACATTCCAACCCAACCGGCGCAAGCGATCCAAGGTACATGGATTTCGCACGCGCATGAAGACCCAGGGCGGCAAGAAGGTGATTTCCCGCCGGCGCGCCAAGGGGCGCAAGAGGGTCTCAGTAAAACCAGGATTCCGCGAATAGCGCAGTGGCGCGGGCGTTGGCGTCCGCGTAGCCACTGAGCCATTGAAAAAAGCGATCGGGATTGTGAATCACTGTGACCGCCAGTGTGCCCGGATGATCGAGCCGAAGTGTCGAGCCGAGTGGTCGAGCCGCGAGCCGGCACGGGCGGCTTTCCCCGCCATGCGCGGTTGTTACGTCACGCCGATTTCGAGCGCGTGTACAAGCAGGGGCGGCGGCATTTTTCGGCGACCATGACGGTGTTTTATTGGCCGCGGCCGGACAACAGTCATTGGGGTGCGCGCATTGGCTTCACCGTGGGCCGCGCGCTGGGCGGCGCGGTGCA
This sequence comes from Candidatus Sulfotelmatobacter sp., assembly GCA_036500765.1. Taxonomy (NCBI): domain Bacteria; kingdom Pseudomonadati; phylum Acidobacteriota; class Terriglobia; order Terriglobales; family Candidatus Korobacteraceae; genus Candidatus Sulfotelmatobacter; species Candidatus Sulfotelmatobacter sp. The sequence continues at coordinate 362,553 of DASYBM010000002.1, read as the reverse complement.
GCGTAACCGGATGAAGCGGCGATTGCGGGAGGCGGTTCGGCTCACGCGTCCGGCTGCGGGAGCCGATGCCGACGTGGTGATCAATCCTAAGAAGTCGTTGCTGACGGTGGACTTCGCCGCGATCGTGAACGAAGTGAGCCGCGCTTTCGTAATCATAGAAGAGAAGCTAGGGAAAGCGGGTTCCCGAAGCCGGAAGCCTGAAGCCTAAGTCATGCGCCAGTTGGCCAAACTCGTCGTGCTGGGACTATTGCGGGGCTATAAGTGGGCGGTGTCGCCGACACTTCTGCCGGCTTGCCGCTACGTTCCGACGTGTTCGGAATATGCGATGGAGGCGGTGGAAAGATATGGGGTGGTGCGCGGCTGTGGGATGGCGTTGCTGAGGCTGGTGCGGTGTCATCCGTTTGCGAGCGGGGGATATGATCCGGTGGTAAAGCGAAAATCCCCATGTCTCGCAAAAGGAGCGAGACATGGGGCACCCGACTGCCAGTCTCAGGGGCTGAAGCCCGCGTCGATTTCGCATTCGCACTTGTTACGCGGCGCTGAAGCGCCGGTCTTCCACGGAAACAAGTTTTGAGGGAACGTAACTTTGCCAGACATTCAAAATCCACAACACGAACCGGGCAGCGAAAAGCGGCTGATGATTGTTTTTGTGCTGACGTTTGTCGTGATGCTGGCATTCCAGCCGTTGTTGAAGAAATACTTTCCGCAATCGGCTGCGCCGGCGCAGCAGACTCAACCCGCGCCCGCACCGGCCGCCGCTGCTGCGCCGGCCGCCGCCGTTCCCGCGACCACCGCTGTCGCCAAGACGAGTGCGCCTGCGTCCGCGGTTACGAAGCAGGCGGCGAGTGAAACTGAGACTGTCGTCGAGAACGATCTCTATCGGATCACGTTCACCAACAAAGGCGCGCAGGTCAAATCCTGGATTCTGAAAAAGTTCAAGAACGATGCGCAGAACGGGCCGCTCGACCTGGTGAATGACGCGGCCGCCGAGAAGTACGGCTATCCGCTCTCGCTGTGGACCTACGACGAGAACTTGCGCGGGAAGCTTTCATCGGCGCTTTATGTTGCTTCGCGCGAAGGCAAGCTAACGTCGCCGACGACGATTACGTTCGAATATGCCGACCAGGATTTGTCGGTGCGGAAGACTTTCAGTTTCGATAACAGCTATATCGTGACCGTGAATGCTTCGGTGACTTCGAAGGGAAGCGCGGTGGCGGCGCTACCGGCGTGGCCCTCCGGATTCGGCAGTCAGACGACGCCGGCGTTTTACGCTTCGGCGTTCATCGACTATCAGTTCAATAAAGATATTGTCCGCCTGCCGATCAAGTGTGGGTTTTCGGTGTTCACCAAGTGCAATGACATCAGCGGCGGGAGGACGATCACCGGGCCGTTCCATTGGGCGGGGCCGACCGACCAATACTTTGCGGCAGTGTTCATTCCGGATGATCCGGCGTCGGCGGCGCTGGTGACGCTGCGCAATTCGTTGTTGGTGCCGCGCGATCCGCAGAAGGCCGATTCGAAAGAAGTCGCGAACGTCGATGTGCTGGGAGCAGCGGTTGGCAACTTGCACGGGCCGACGGCGGAGCGGGTGTTTGTTGGGCCGAAAGAACTGGACGTTCTGGAGAAGGTTCCGGTGCCGGGAGTGGCGGGCGCAGACAACGATCTGAACGGGCTGGTGGATTTCGGATTTTTTGGGATCATCGCGAAGTTCCTCTTCGTGTGGTTGAAGTGGACCTACTATCACATGGTCCCGAATTGGGGATGGGCCATAGTTCTCCAGACGTTGATTGTGAGCCTGGCGCTGCTGCCGCTGCGCATTACGCAGATGAAGTCGATGCTGAAGATGCAGCGTGTTGCGCCGCAGATCAAGGCGATCCAGGAGAGATACAAGAAGTACAAGCTGAACGACCCGCGCAAGGCGCCGATGAACGAAGAGATCAGCGCGCTTTATAAAAAAGAAGGGGTGAATCCGGCGGGCGGGTGTTTGCCCATGCTGATCCAGTTGCCGTTTCTGTGGGCCTATTACAAGATGCTGTCGATTGCGCTCGATCTGCGGCACGCGCACTGGCTGTGGATTCATGACTTGTCGGCGGCGGATCCTTTGTTCTTGTTGCCCATTATCATGGTGGTGAGCATGCTGGTGTTGCAGAGGATGACGCCGCAGGCGGGCATGGATCCGTCGCAGCAGAAGATGATGACGCTGATGATGCCGCTGATGATGGGGTTCTTCTTCTTCCGCTTGCCGGCCGGGCTGAATCTGTATTACGCGGAAGCCAACCTGATCTCCGTGGCGCAGCAGGCGGTGATGAATCGGACCCAACTGGGCCAGGAAATGCGCGAGATGATGGCGAAGCGTGCGCGGAAGAAGGATAAATAGCTGCTAGCTCCTAGCTACTAGCTAAAACGCCGGAGTTGCCAGTGTCGAATTGCGATATCGACGAGCTTGAAATCCCATGCCGTCACAGTAGTTCTGAGCTAGAAGCTAGCAGCTAGAAGCTAGGAGCTGAATTCCCATGTCTATTCCCGACAAGATCGCTGCCGCTAAGAAGATCAACGAATTTTTGCAGGCCGTGGTTACGCACGGTGGACTCCGGTTGAAGTACCGGATTATTGTCGATCCGCCGCTGCCGGAGAACCGCGACTGGGAGAAGCCGGAGATTCTCGTCGATTTTTCCGGGCCGGATTCGACGCTGCTGCTGGATCGCGGCGGAGAGTTGCTGCGGGCGCTTGAGTTGCTCGGGTTGGAAATGCTGCGGCTGCCTTCGGGCGAGCACGAGAAAATTTGTTTCGACTGCCAGAACCAGCGGTCGCTGCGGATTCAGGAGCTTCGTGCGGCTGCAACGGTGGCGGCCGAGAAAGTTCGGCGGACGGGAACGCCGTATGAGTTTAGTCCGATGTCGTCGCGGGAGCGGAGAATCGTGCATCTGGCGCTGCGCGATGAATCTGACCTGCGCACCGAGAGCGAAGGCGAGGGGATGCGGCGGTGTTTGGTGGTCTATCCCAAGGATTACAACGCGGCGGACAGGCCGGCGCCCAGAACCATGCCTTAGTCCCACCGAGCTCCCTCATTGTGGTCGCGGATGGGCCCTACTTACCGGCGGCATTACGAATCATTTCCACTATTACCAGTTGGGTTCGTGGCTTCCCATGAACCTTTTCTGCCGCCCCTCCGGGGATTGTTGTCTTCTTGTCACATTGACCCAGCGCTGAAGCGCTGGGCTACGGTCGGGCGCCGCTCCGCGGTTCACTGATCTGAGCCCCTGACCCTGACCCCTGCTCTACCGGCCGGCTGCTGCTGACTTGGCTGCTGGGATCGTGCTGGCGATGTTCATGGATTCGATGCGGTTCAGGACCGACTCGAGGCTGGCGCCGGTATCGGTGCAGGCGTCGACGTAGGGATGGCGGCTTCCGTCGGCGTGCATGACGAGCACGGTAGTCTGGGAGTTGGCCTTTTTGACCATGTAGGGCAGGTGATGACGATCGTTGCGGGTGAGAGTTGCGCCCAGCACGACCAGGTCGAATGAGGTGGTCTTGAGGGATTCGGCTACCGCTTTGCGTCCCTCGGCTATCTGGACGATATGTCCTGCTTTTTCCATCGCAGCAGCCTGCGCCGCCAAAACGTCTCCATCGCCTTCGCCGTAAAGAATTCTAAGTTTCGCCTTCGCCATTGAGAATAGTCCTCGAATTGAATCGTTCTTGCGGTACCCAACGCCCGATACCTGCGAATGACGGTAGCAACCCACGGGGTATGAAGAAACGTCACCGAAGACACATGACGAACGGGACTGGCGGGCGCATCCGCCTTGGACGAGGACGATCCGCCGGGCGTTCATCCCGAAGCGCGGCGCAGTTCAGCCGCGCGAGGGATCTCCCGTCTGATGCTTCCTGACGTTGTCAATATGGAGATCCTTCACTTCGCCTGAAAAACGGCTCCGTTCAGGATGACTCCAGTATCAGCAGCAAGCTAAACACGCAAGTTGTGCCGCCCGCACTCGCTTAAAAGGCTTCCCCTAAAGGGTCGTGGGGCGATACACTTCTGCGCGGAGGCTTTCCTACCCATGGCGGCGACACTCGTCTGGAGAGCTGTACTCGTATCGATATTGTGGACAACATTCCTGGGCACGCCCCGGCTGGCCGCGCAATCGGGCGCGACGGCGAATTCGACGGCAGCGTGCAATCTGGACGATGGACGGCAGGTGCAGTTGCGTTACAACGCGGCCTCGTACAAAGAGAAACCTCCAAACGGCAGGCCCTGGAGTCCGGGCGGCGTGCCTATGACCTTGTTCACGGAGGCCCCGCTGACGTTGGGGAGTTCGGTGATTCCGCTGGGCGCCTACACAGTGTATCCGATTCCGGCGAAAGATCACTGGACCCTGGTAGTGAACAAGAATGTCACTGCGGGCGCGGCCTATGACGAGAAGCAGGACATTGCGCGCGCGCAGATGGACACGGCGCAGGTCGAGCAACCGGCGGCGGCGCTGGAAGTGGCATTTGCGCACGTCGGGTCCCGGTGCACGTTGCGGATCTATATGGGCAAGTCCGCGTCGTTCGTGGACTTCATAGCGAAGTAAGGGCCGAGTTTCAGAGAAGTAAGGCGCGCCAATCCAAACCGCCGGAAAAGACTTACCAAGGGCAAGCGTTCATGGTGCTCTGGCTTTTCCGTTCCGTGACCTTCGTCATCTGTTTATCCACAGACATATTGGTTAAGCTGCGGGCGGAGTGTGCTTTTCATGCGACGCTGGATTGCGATTGCCCTTCTTGCCTTCAGTTCGTCGGCCGCCGTTCTGTCGCAAGGTCAGGCAGAAGAGAACGCCCGCAAAGTGGCGGAGCGCATTGCGCCGGTCTATCCTGAGTTGGCGCGCAAGTTAAGTCTGAGCGGGACGGTGAAGCTGCGCGTGACCGTGACTCCTGACGGCAACGCCAAGAGTGCTCAGGTATTGGGAGGGAATCCCGTGCTGGCCAAAGCGGCGCAGGATTCGGTGATGCGCTGGAAGTGGGCGCCCGCGGCGCGCGAGTCCCAGGAAAATGTCGAGCTACGATTTCATTAGCGGCAGCCCGTAGCAGCAGGCTGTAGGCGCAACCCGTTCAAGTACTTCTTACTCTTACTCTCTTACTCTTATCGTCCAGTCGGCTTGGGAGGTTGGGCGTCTTCAATTCCCGGTGCGCTCATCGGATTTGGTTTCGATTCCCGGGTCCCCATACCAATCACCATCGCCATGTCTTTTGGATACACCACATCGCGTCCGCGTGCCAGGAAGTGATAGTAGATGGAACTGGCTGCTCCGTAAGCGCCAAATCCGCTGGCAACTACGCGCGACCGCGCCAGGATTCCGACGATCATGCCGACGAAGCGAAATCCAGAGGCTCCATTGACGGCGCTTCCACCGATATCGCCTCCGCCGCCTCCGCCGGCCCGGGCGTCGTTATCGGGCATGGCTGAAGTCGCGGCCAGCATGACTTGAATTCCCGTCGTCAAGTAGCGGGTCTTCGGTGTAGTGACCTGGGCTCCGCCTTCGGTATCGAGCTTCAAGTGCTCCCCTTTGGCGACGGCGACACCTTCCAGGCTGGTCTCGACTTTCTGCTCGATGCCGTTGGGCGGAGCGACTTCGCGAAAGCGGATTCGTAATTGGCCGTTGCGCGCCATTCGCCGCGCCGGCTGCGCCTGCATCACCGAACCGCGAATGAGGCTACCCTCGGGCAGAATCAGATGATCCGATACCACCAGCGGCTCGGTGATCAGAGCCTGCACCGTGTCGCCTTTTTTTGAAGTGGCCGAGCCCAGGGGCGTGATCAGGCGCGCGTGCACTACGCTTCCGGTAGGAGGCGGCGTTCCAATATTGGTCAGCGCCTCGGGCTTCACGGCTTCGGTTCCAAAATCGAGCGGTTGCAGCAAGTCCGCATTAAAACTCGTGCCTGCGTCAATGTACTGGGGATGAACCGGAAGCTGCGCGATTGCCAGCCGCTTCAACTTGTGCATCTTTCCGGGCTGGTGAATCTGGGTCTGCAAGTTCGCCCACTGGCGATGGATCTCCTGACGTGTGGCGCTGATTTTATTTGAAGCTGCATTCTCGATCTTGCTTTTTTTCTGCGCGTCTTCGTTCGCAGGCACAAACCGCAAAACTCCATCCGGAGCCGGGGATGCTACGGTTTGCATGGCCACGCGGCGCCCATCCGCCATCACCAATTCATCAAACTGAACGTGTACGCCGCGCACAGGCGAAAAGTTTCCATCCATTGCCTCCAGGGTTCGAGTCTTTTTTGGCACGCTGTCGATGGCTGCTACTTTGCCATTCACCGTCGTCCCGACGGGAACCAGGAGCTTGTCGAAGGCATACACCGGCTCGGTAGTTTTGCCGTGAATGGACTGTCCCACGTTGCGGATGCGGACTTCGCCATCGAGCGCGACTTTGATGGGAGTCCCCGCCGATATACTCATCGGCAGCGTGATCGGGGCAGGGTCCAAAGTAACAATTTGCGAACTCGGGGAGTCGGCCTTGGTTTCGGTTGCAGGGGCCTCTGTCCCCGCCGGAGGGCGCGTCTTGAGTGTCTGTGCCACACTCCACGCATTCGAGGCGAGCAGCACGGCCGCCGTCGAAATCACCCGCATCACAAAAGCTCGACGCATAAAACTCTCCCGGTATACGAATAATTTCGAATGAACGATTGAACAAAACCACCTAACGACAAAATTCAATACGAACTCCGATGGTGAACGGACGAAGAAGCTTCTGTCGTAAGTACAATACGCCAAAGAGTACCGGCGGGGAGCGTGGCCGGCTGCGCACCCCTCTCGGCGAATGTCGCGAAAACTGCGGTGACAAGCTTCAGCTAACGAGCTTGAAGTGACGAAGAGACCGCGCTTACTCTATGAGGTTGAAGAACGAATAATGGTTGTAACCGTCGGCCCAGGGCTCGCTGCCTGGATCGAGCTGACGCATCCGAGCCCGTAATCAGAATTGTAGTACGCTTCAGCCGGTTTTGCTGAGGAGCGGTTGTCGGTGTTTTTTGGGGGGGCTGGATGAAGGGACTGGAGTACTGCGAGAATCTTCTCATGCGCTATCTTCGCCTTCTCGTCGTCGTCATCGTGGTGGCCTCGATGGGCGTCGCTCAACCGGGGCCGCGCATGCTGTTCCCACACACTACGGAAAGCCTGCGCGGGGTGAGCGCCGTATCGCGCGAGGTGGCGTGGGCGAGTGGAACGCATGGGACTTATCTGCGAACAACGGACGCGGGGCAAACCTGGGCTACGGCGCAGGTGCCGGACGCGGGGGCGTTGGATTTTCGGGCGGTCGTGGCGTTTTCTGCCGACGAGGCGTTTCTGATGTCGGCCGGGCCGGGCGAGCTATCGCGGATTTATCACACAGGCGACGGTGGAAAACATTGGGAGTTGCAATTCACCAATACAAATCCCAAGGGATTTTTCGATTCGATTGCGTTCTGGGATTCAAAGCATGGGGTCGTGCTGGGCGATCCGATTCCGGATGATTCCGGGAAGCTGAAGTTTGAAGTTTTGGTGACCGAGGATGGTCAGAACTGGCGGGCAGTTCCGGCTGGGCAACTACCGGCGGCGATCGAAGGCGAAGGCGCGTTTGCAGCGTCGAACACTTGCATCGCGATTCTGCCGGGCGGGGCCGACTCGAACATTTGGTTCGCGACGGGCGGAAAGATCGCGCGGGTGTTTCACTCCGGTGATCGCGGGAAAAGCTGGGAAGTTTTCGATACGCCCATGCTGCATGGGCCGGACTCGGCGGGGATTTTTTCGATTGCATTCCGCGATGCGATGCATGGAACGATTGCGGGCGGCGACTATAAACATCCCAATGACGATGGCCCGAATCTGGCTTTCACCGAGGATGGCGGGAAGACGTGGGAGCTATCGGGGTTGCATCCGCTGGCTTATTTTTCCGGGGTGGCTTATGACCGGGGAGTGAACGAGCGTGCGGTGCGGGAAGCGGCAGTCGAGAAGAAGATGCGGGTGAAGGCGATTTTTCCGGAGCGGATATTTCTGGTGGGCCATAATTTTGTATTTGATTTCAAGCCGCCGAATAATCCGCGAAGGATTAATGGCTCGAAGAAAGCGGCGTTCAATGCGGCGGCGGCATATCCGGAGGGCGGACTGCTGGTGGTGGGGGCCAGGGGGATGATGGCGGTGATACCGTAGAGTTTTGTGGCGGCGGACAGAAGAGCCCGCCGAGCGTTGCTCGGCCCGGACGGGCGAAGCGCCCGTCCCCCACACGGGCAAACCCACGCAGGCCTGGGACTGGAGAGCTACACCTGTGCGCGTCATCTGGAGGGCGGGATGAAGAAGAATCAGAAGCATTCGTTGACTCACGACCAAATTGTGCGGCTGCATCTTCTGGAGCTGCTTGAGGGTGGAGGAGCGCATGCCAGGTTAGAGGATGCGATCAAGGAATTGCCGCCGAAGTTGCGCGGAGCAAAGCCGGAGAATTTTCCGCATTCGCCGTGGATGGTGCTGGAGCACTTGCGGATCGCGCAGTGGGACATTCTGGAGTTCAGCCGCAATGAGAAGCACGCTTCTCCGAAATGGCCTGACGATTATTGGCCGAAGACGGAGGTTCCGCCGACCGCCGCGGCGTGGAATAAAAGTGTGCAGCAGTTTCGGCGTGATTTGAAAGCAATGCAGAAGCTGGTCGCGAATCCGAAGACCGATTTGTACGCACGGATTCCTTGGGGAGATGGGCAGACGATTTTGCGGGAGGCGCTGCTGATGGCCGATCACAACGCGTATCACGTGGCGCAGCTAGTGGATGTGCGGCGGATGCTGGGAGCCTGGAAGGGGTAAATCGCCCAAAGCTTGCCCGCCGCATGCCTGCGCTCCGCCATCTAAAGCCGCCTTCTCAGTTTGCCGATAGCAGCTACGGGGGAGACTCAGCTCCGCGAAACTCGCGAGGCCGCCTTCCGAGAGGATAAAGCCCGGCATGGCCAGTATTTGCGCTCTCATCGTGGACGATTCCTCAGTAATGCGAAAAATTGTGGAACGGTCACTCCGCCAGGCGGGGCTGAACCTGTCCGAGGTAGTCGAGGCCAGTAATGGCGCCGAAGCGCTTGCCGCCGTGCAGAAGCACAAAGTCGACCTTATTCTTTGCGACATTAACATGCCTGTGATGGATGGCCTCGAGTTCGTCAAACAACTGTCCGGCCTCGATATTGCCAAGCCGATTCCAGTGGTGATGATCACGACCGAGGGCAGCGAAGGACACGTCGTGCAGGCGCTCGCGGCCGGGGCTCGCGGATACATTCGCAAGCCCTTTACCCCGGACCAGGTCAAAGAACACGTGCTTCCCGTCTTGCAGGCAAGACCGTGAACCCACCTCGTCCGGCTCTGCCCACCAGTGCGCGACATGAGTACTGGCTTCCGACTCTCGAACTCGCCGCGAAGGAAGTCTTCGACCTGATGCTGGCCTGCCCGCTTCACAGCACGACTGAATCACTTTTCGAGGATGCCTTTGAAATTGCGTCCATAGTGGGATTGGCGGGAGAATTGTGCGGCATCTTGAGTCTGCGGTGCAGTTCAAAATCGGCCGCGCGCATGGCCTCCCAGATGCTCGGCATCGATGCCGAGCAAGCCGGACCGGAAATGTGGGATGCCGTCGGCGAGATCTGCAACATGGTGGCGGGAAACTTCAAAAACAAGATTGCCGGCTTGGGCGATGGCTGCATGTTGTCGGTTCCCACCGTAATCACGGGCGCAGAATACCGCTTTCATTCCATGGTCAGCGAACAAGTACGCGCTGTCCTGTTGTTTGAAGGAGAGCCGATCGTGTTCTCGCTTGAGATTCACAGCTAGCCTTCAGAGCTAGACCTGTTCGTTTTGGCCCACCTCCGATAGGCCGGAATACTTTGCCGAGCCCTCGGCGAGTTGCCCGGCAGAATGTTCTCTCCTCCACCTTCGCATCCGGTCTGGAGAATCCGATGCTCTGATTGCCTTCTTCGTCTTCAATCGATTGAGTTGCCCGCAGACATTTTCCCGCTCTCATCAGGAGTGGAGCACGGCGTGCTTCGAATCAGTCACAGGTACAACAATTATGGACAGTGGCTACTATGCAGCTTGCGCCGGACTCGCCGCTCAGACTCAGGCGCTTGAATTAGTCGCGAATAATCTGGCCAATCTCGGCACCGCCGGCTATCGCGGCCAGCAGGCAACCTTCCGCTCGCTGATGGCCGGTGGCGGACCGGTGGCGTGGAATCCGCTGAATGCCGCGGTCAACGACTTCGGTGTGCTCGGGGCCAGCCGGGTGGATCGCACTTCGGGAAGTCTGGCCGCCACCGGCAATCCGCTCGACTTGGCGGTCGCAGGCGCTGGTTTTTTCGCCATCCAGTCGGCGCAAGGAATTGTCTACACCCGCAATGGCGGGTTTCACGCTACTCCCACGGGACAGTTGATGACAGCCCAGGGAGACGCCGTCCTGGGCGAGCAAGGGCCGATTATTCTCCCGAACGGCGCCGTCGCGGTCAGCGCGGACGGAACGGTTTCGGTCGATGGCAACGTAGTCGCCACCTTGCGCCTCGCCGAGTTTGCGCCAGATACCAGCCTGACGGCGCTTGGCAACGCTCTCTACGCAGCGCCTCCAGGTTCGGCTTTGGCGCCAGCGTCTTCCTCGGTTCGCCAAGGCATGATTGAGAATTCCAACGTCAGCGCAGTCGAGGGTGCGGTCGAGTTGATCGTCATTCAGCGCAACGCCGAAATGATGCAGCGGGCGCTGACCTTATTCGACAGCCAGCTCAATCAGACCGCGGCGCAGGATTTGCCGCGCGTCAGCTGAAGCGGAGCGAAGGTGAATTGCGAGAAGGTGATTGAAAGAAGGGAACGACAACCATGATTCGCGCGCTTTATACCGCCGCCAGTGGCATGATGGCCCAGGAAACCAACCTCGACAACGTCGCCAACAACCTGGCGAACTCGAGCACCGCCGGTTTCCGCCGGCGGCGCATTCAGTTCGAAGATCTGATTTATCAGACTCTGGTCATGCCTGGCGCGGCGGCGTCGCAGCAAACCACCCTGGTGGCCGGACTGCAAGTCGGCCTGGGCACGCGCACCGCCGCGTCCGAGGTCATTCAGTTGCAGGGCGACTTCAGTCAGACAGGAAATCCGCTCGACCTGACCATTCAAGGGCAGGGATTTTTTCAAGTCCTTCTCCCCGATGGACAAACCGCCTACACGCGCGCCGGCAGTTTTCACCTGGATGCCCAAGGCAATCTGGTTACCCAGGATGGCAATGCGGTGCAGCCGTCGATCACCATCCCTCCCGGCGCAACATCGGTGACCGTCGCCCAGGATGGAACCATCAGCGTGACCTTGACCGGCCAAACCGCCGCCCAGCAGGTGGGATCGCTGCAACTGGCTCTGTTCAACAATCCTGGAGGCCTCAACAGTACCGGCAGCAACCTTTTTCTGGCTACTACGGCTTCCGGCGATCCCATCGTCGGAACCGCGGGGGGCAGCGAGGGGCTGGGAACCATTCAACAGGGAATGCTCGAGCAATCCAACGTCAGCGTGGTCGATGAGTTTGTTCAGATGATCGTCGCGCAGCGCTCCTATGAAGCCAATTCGCGTGTAGTCAACGCAGCCGATCAGATGTTGCAGGACATCAACTCGCTCGGGCGGTAGCGGGGACGGGGAACCGCTCGCTAGCGAAGATGCGTCCGCGAAGAGAAGACGCGAAGAGAAGACGCGAAGAGAAGAATAGATAGTCGATTAACGGCCGTTAACGATCGGGGCGAAATATTGCTATTCCACAATCTTGGTTACTGCATGCATTTCTTTTCTTCGAGCCCACGAATTCGGGTCCTCGCCGTCCTCGCCGGATTTTCACTTCTTCCCGGCCTGGCTTCCGCTGAGCCGGACTGCAACGCAACAGTCCGGGCGAATGTGGAGGTTGGCAGTGGCGAATTCTCTCTGGCCGATCTTTTGACGGAAGACGCCTGCCCGCCGTTACTGCGCGCAGCCGCTCTGGTGCACCTCGGCCGCGCGCCTTTCGCCGGCAGCGTGCGGGTCTTCGACGGCGACGAAATCCGCAGCCTTCTGCGCCAAACCGTAACCGGCGATGACCATGGCACGAAAGGATCCATTGGGATGCCTGGTCGAGAGCCGATCCCCGCACGAATTCCCCAGCGAGTAACGGTCCGGCGCGCCGGCGCGCGGGCATCGTGCGCTGAAATTAGCCGCGGGATGTTTGCGCCGGCAGGTCCGGTTTCGCAGAGTTCGGGTTCGTCGGGTTCAGTTTCGCCAAGCCAATCAGTTTTCCAGGAAATGCTTTCAGGGACAATCGCTTGCGGCGGAACGGCCCGGATTGCGCAGGGAACTCCACTCGAATTTATCCGGACGGTTTGGGATGCCGCGCTCGAGAGTTGGGAGATTTCCGTGCGCTGTGTTCATCCCACCGACTGCGTCCCCTTTCTCGTTCGCGTGCCGGGGCGCGATTCATTGGCGGAGATGGCGTCGTCCAGACGGCGCCCTAGCTCAATTGCTGCCACAGACCGCACCGCCGGGAAGCCTTTGGGCGCAGAACTGGTGCGTCCCGGACAAAACGTCAGCTTGCTCTGGGATCAGGATGGGATTCGCGTGCTGGTTCCCGCCGTTTGCCTCGATCGCGGCGGCGAGGGCGCACAGGTGCGCGCCCGCATCGGGCGCGGTGGGCGCACCGTGCCGGCCATCGTCGTCGGAGCCGGCGAGTTACGCTCTGCTTCCTGAGAATCGTTGGAGAAGATCTTCGTTCGAGAAGATCTTCGTTCGAGAAAGGTCAATCGATGCCGAGCCTTCGCAACCGAATCGCCGCCCTCTTGGCCGGAGCGGCGATTGTTGTCTCTGCCGCCAGCACATCGGCGAAGACCAAAAATGCAAATGCCAAACGCGATAGCTTAGCCGACTATTTGCAGCGCGTCTCCGCCAAGGCTCCCGACCTCGTCCCCAATACAACGGGCAGCCTTTGGATCGATAGCGGACGGCTGGCCAACATGGCGGCCGACTACAAAGCCTCCCGGGTGGGCGATCTGGTGACTATCAACGTGACCCAGAACCTTTCGGCTACCAGTTCGGGGGATGTTTCGACCAACCGCAGCTTTAGCGCCAGCTCCGGAATCGCCGCCCTACCCGGACAACTGAAGACCACCGGCGTGGCCAATCTGTTTTCGCCGAGTTCGACCCAGGCGCTCGCCGGAAAAGCCGCCGCCGACTCCACTACTTCTCTGAGCACGACGCTCACTGGCCGCGTAGCCGCGATATTGCCCACCGGAACCCTGGTGGTCGAGGCCGAACGCCAGATCCTGATGAACAACCAGCACGAAACCGTCATTCTTCGCGGCCTGGTGCGCCCGGGCGATCTCGATGCGACCAACACCGTGGCTTCCAACAGTGTTGGTGATCTCGAGATTGAGGTTAAGGGCAAAGGCATTATCAGCGAAGGCACGCGGCCGCCCAACCTGATCCTGAAATGGATTCTGCGGATCGTGGGTTTCTAGGCCCACATGAGTTTCAGGTGATGTCGGGTTTTTACTTAAGAGATTTCCAGGAGAACGCATGATGCCCTGGCGCTTGGTTTCGAGAATTATCATGGTGGCCATCCTGGTGACAGGCTTGGCTGGGGCGGAAAACGTTCCTCCGAAAGTATTGATCCGCGACGTGGCCACGGTGGAGGGAGTGCGCGAGAACTCGCTGATCGGCTATGGACTGGTGGTGGGACTCAAAGGGACCGGCGACAAACAGCAGACGTACTTCACGGTGCAGACTCTGGCCAGCATTCTCGCCCGCATGGGCGTGCAGATTCCTTCCACCGTGCTGCAATCCACGGTGCAGGTCAAAAATGTCGCCGCCGTGTTTGTTACGGCAACCTTGCCGCCTTTCTCCCCGCCCGGCATGCCTCTCGACGTCATGGTCTCCTCCGTAGGAGACGCCCGCAGCCTCGAAGGCGGACTACTGCTGCTCACCCCGCTCTATGCCGCTGACGGCCAAGTTTACGCCGCCGCCCAGGGGCCCGTGGTGCTGGGAGGATTCACGGCCGGTTCGGCGGCTAATTCCAAACAGGTAAACCATCCTACCGTGGGCCGCGTTCCCTCCGGCGGATTCGTGGAACGCGACAGCGGCATCGATCTCAGCAAACTGCCGCAGATCACGCTAGTGCTCAATAACGCCGACTTTACCACTGCCGAACACGTCGCCAGCGTCATCAACCGGGACTGGGTCATGCCCGTCGCCACCGTGGTCGACAGCCGGCGGGTCGCAATCAGTATCTCGGCGGTGGGTGCGATGCCGGTCCCGGCCCTGCTGGCCCGCATCGAGAACCTCGAAGTCGAAGTACGGCGCCGCGCCAAGGTCGTGGTCAATGAGCGCACCGGCACCGTGGTCTTGGGCAAAGATGTGCGCCTCGGAGCTGTTTCGATTCTCCACGGCAACTTCTCGATCGAGGTCACGACCGCCTACGCCGTCTCGCAGCCGAATCCTCTCGGCAGCGGCCAGACCGAAGTCGTTCCCCAAACCAAGCTCAATGCCACTGACGCTCCGGCCCGCAATGTCGAACTCAGCGAAGGCGCCAGCGTCGAGCAGTTAGTCACTCGCCTGCAAGCCATCGGAGCCACCGCTCGCGATGTGGTTTCGATCCTGCAGGCGATCAAAGCGGCGGGAGCGCTCGAAGCCGAACTGGAGGTTATCTGATGTCGTCGATTCAACCCGCTTCCGTGACCGCGCTTCCGCCTGATTTGGCGACCACCGCGAAACTGCCGGGCCGGGGTGCGAATGCCGCCCGCGAGTTTGAGGCCAACCTGATCGGCTCACTTTTGGAGTCCATGGAAAAGACCTTAGCGGCCCTTCCTGGCGAAAGCACCCTGCCGGGGGGCGACGATTACAACTATCTCGGAAGCCAGGCTCTGGCCGAAGGATTGGCGGCTCGTGGAGGCTTCGGGATCGCGGCCATGATTTCCCGTCACCTGACGGCGCACGAAGGTAATAGCTGATCCCGTTATCGGGGCTTGCAAAAAGCCTCCGAACCGCAAGCTAAAGTTTTCGCAACCCTTGCCGATAGAACAAGATGACGGCTGCGAAAAGATTTATCCGGCCGCCGGTTGCGGACAGAATTAAAGTCTTTTCATTCTCTGCCGATACTTAAATTGCAAGGGATTTCAACAGAATCGCCCCGAGATGAGGGGCCGGAAAGAAGATTCAAGGTCGGAAAGAAAAGAAGATCAAGGGTCGGAAAGAAAAGAAGATCAAGGGTCGGAAAGAAAATAGACCGGACAGAAGAGAACCGGCAAGAAGGGGCCATCATGAGAATCGATCCCAATCACGCACCGCAACTATCCGAATCCAATCGCAGCACCGCACCGAGCTCCGCCGCGACCGTGCCCGCATCTGGCAGTGCAGCCCTTGGCGGCGAAGATCAAGCGCAGCTTTCCGGAGCGCACGCGCAGGTTCAGGCGCTGGCGGCCCAGGCCTCGCAACTTCCAGAAATCCGCGAAGGGCGTGTCCAATCTCTGCGCCAAGCAGTTCAGAGCGGGCTCTATCAATTAAGCCCGGAAAAGACCGCGTCGGCTGTCTTTGATCACTTGCTTGCGGCCTCGGCCGCCTGATTGGGTCACGCCACTGGTCGTAACTTATGGATAGCGAGATGTGGATCACAACCATGTGGATAGCGACGATACGGACAGAACATCATGGATAGCGGCAGCTTATCGATGAATCCTTCCCTCGATGGGCTCGCGGCGGCCGCTTCCGGGGTGCGTGCAGCCAATGGGGGCACGGCGAATCAAGATGCCGAAGAGAAAGGGCGACAGCGTCGCCGTCCCCGCATCGAGAATTTTGACGGCTTGGGCTTTTCCGAAAGCAACGCCGAAATCGCCGACCAGCCCTCGCACCAACTCGACGATCTCGCTTGAATACGATCTGATCTGAAGACAGTCTGGCCTGACTATGACCCCAAACCTCCTCGACGCTGACTCACGGGCATCGACGCAATTGAAGCCTGGCAGAAGCGTCGAAATCGCCGCGGCCTGCCAGGCAATTTTGGCGGATCTCGAAGCCAGCCTAAAGACGAGCCAACTGGCCTTACTTGGGCGCGATGCCTCTGCTCTTGCGGAGTGCACCCGCGAACAAATTCGCTTGCAGCGGTCTCTGGACATGCTGTGGCCGCGCAATGGCAAAGCGTCCTGCGATGTCGGATTCGATTTTTCGCTTATTCCCGGATTGCGCGCGGCGGTCGCGCGCGTGCTTCACCTGGGGCGAGTACAAGCCGCACTGCTGGCTCGAGCCCAGTGCTGGCTAAGCACACTTTCGAATCTGTTAGCTGGCCCTGCGGCGAACTACGCTCCGCCCCGAGGCCACTGGATGGCGATGGCTTCGACTCCGGCGTCGAATACTTCCGGCTGCGTGAAGGGCAGCGCGGCTTTGATGGCGGAGGGGCTTCCATGTCAGGACTGAATGCCGCCCTCGCGACCGCTCTCAGCGGCCTGACCGCCGAGCAAGGAGCGCTCCAGGCCACCACGAACAATGTCGCCAACGCGAACACTCCCGGCTATTCGCGGGAAGTTCCCATCCTTGTCGCCAGCGATCCCGTAGTCATCGATCCGCTCACCTTTGGCACTGGCGTTACTCTGCAATCGATCGAAAGCGTGCGCGACCCCATCCTTGAATCCCGCATCCAGCAGGAGACTCAAACTCAAGGACAGTTAAGCTCCCTCGTATCGGCCCTGTCGCAAACTCAGGTCGGCTTTACCAGCAGCAGCGGCGACATTGGCACGGCGATTTCCAGCTTCTTCGCCAGCATCAACCAGCTCTCAACCAGTCCCGCGGACCTGTCGCTGCGCCAAGGCGTGCTGACGGCGGCCGATAACCTGGCCAGCGCCTTCAACGTTACGGCCAACAATCTGACGACGCAGAGCTCCAGTCTCAACGGCGACGTCGAGCAAGCCGTCGGACAGATCAATCAATTGACCCAGCAAATTGCCCAGCTCAATGGTCAGATCAGCGACCTGCAAACCGCCGGGCAAAGTGCCGGAACGTTCATCGACCAGCGCACCCAGGCGATCGACCAGCTCTCTGCCCTGGTCGATGTCTCCGTCATCCCTACCAACAACACCCTGACGCTGACCACGGCCAACGGAATTCCACTGGTCTCAGGAGAGCAGAGCTTCCAGCTCTCCACCCAGCCCGATGCCTCCGGCATTCAGCATATTTTTTCGCAAGGTAACGACATCACATCCACCATCGCTTCCGGACAGCTTGGCGGATTGCTGCAAGCCCGCGACACTCAAATCCCCGCGTTCCAAAACCAGCTCGACACTTTGGCCGCGGGCCTTGCCAACGCCGTCAATGGCGTCCAAGATGCCGGGTACGACCTGAATGGCAATCTTGGCACGAATCTATTCACTCCTCCACCCTCGTCGGGCGCCGGAGCAGCCGCCAACCTTTCTGTGGCCATCACCGATCCCACCCTGATCGCCGCCAGTTCCGACGGCACCACCGGCAGCAATGGCAATGCCGAAGCCCTGTATGCCCTGAACAACCAGCCCGTCATCAGCGGCCAAACTCCCACCGGCTACTACTCCAACCTGGTATTTGACGTGGGCAATGCCACCGCGAACGCGACCGCGGAACAAACGGCCTCCAGTCAGGTCTTGCAGCAGTTGAACGATCAGCGTGCCTCGATTTCCGGCGTCTCTTTAGATCAGGAAGCTGCCAACATGGTGCAGTATCAGCAGGCTTACTCGGCTTCCGCCCAAATCGTTACCACCATCAACGACATGATGTACGCCGTCATTCAAATGACGACCTTAACCGGATAAACAAGATTGGATAACCCAGCATGCGAGTCAATCCCAATCCGCTTCCCGACCTGCTCGCCGCTCTTGGCCAGAACCAGCAGTTCATTAACACCGACCTCGAAGAAATTTCTTCGGGACAGAGCGTCAACGCCCCTTCCGACAATCCTGCGGCGGCCGCCTCTCTGGTCGAGAATGCGGCTCAAACCTCGCAGACCGATCAATTCCTGCGCAGCAGCGGCAGCGTGCTCGGAGAGCTGCAAACTGCCGATTCCACGCTGAACAGTGTGACCACCGTGCTCGAACGGGCCATTACCCTCGGCACCGAGGGGGCCAATGGCACGGTGAGCGACTCCGATCGGGCAGCCATTGCGGCCGAGGTGCAGGGAATTCAATCGCAGTTAGTCAGCCTGGCCAATCTTTCTTATCAGGGGAGCTATGTTTTTGCCGGGACTGCGACGCAGACCGCTCCCTACGTTCTCGATCCCAACAGTTCTTCCGGCGTCACCTATGTCGGTAATGCCAACACCAACAGCCTCACTGTAGGCAATGATTTCAAGGTGCAGACCAACCTACCCGGTTCGCAGCTGTTCTCCAGCTCCGGGAACGATGTTTTTCAGGCCATTCAAGATCTCATCACCAACCTACAAAGCGGCAACTCCGCCGGTATCAGCACCGCGGTCGGCGAACTCAATACAGCCTCCAATTACGTCGATCAGCAGCGCGTCTTCTACGGCAACGGAATCAACCAACTCGATTCGCAGCAAACTTTCCTGAACGCTCAGACCACGCAACTGGCGCAGCAGCAGAACACCATCGGTGGCGCCGATCTGACCAGCGTCATCGGCAATCTCGAAAGCGAGCAGACCTCACGTCAAGCGACGCTCGAAGCCATTGCTCAGACGCAGCAAAACAATCTTTTTACTTACATCAAGTAGCAGCATCCCCGAAGCAGCCCCCGGCGCGGAGCGAGCGTCAGTTTCGTCTGAGGGCAAACGAGCCTAACCACGGAAGTGGGAATTTTCCAATTTACCTTCGTGTCTTTAGTGGGTTAAGCTCCGGCAACTTCGACGGCAGTGGCGAGGCTCGCAAGGATCACAACGTCTGGCGCGAACGCCGAGCCCATTCTGCAGCGCCCTCTACCCGCGCCCGTTCCTGTTCCAGGCGGGCTCGCTCCCGCAGCAGCGCGGCGTGCATCGAAGGCAGCAGCGCGCGCAGGCATTCCACATTCTTCCGATACTCACTCAGTTCCTCTTCCAGATCCGTATCTCTGTCCTCGGGCAAGATGCGTAACCATTCCCCGACCCGCATCAGTTCCGATAACAGTCCGGCCATCTGCTGAGGAGTGGCAGGGAGCGGCGCCTGGGCTGGACCGGCACCGGTATCCAGAGTGTCTAGCAATGAACGCAGCCGCGCATTGGTTTCGTGAATATTTTGAGCAACTGGAGTGGGAAAGAGCGTTGGCATCAGGCGTTCCATTCTGTGGAAAGATGACTATCCGGCTCCGGCTGAAGCTGCCCAGGCTGGGCGTGACCTGGCCTTGTTTGATCCAGTTTCGTTTCGCCCAGCTTGGTTTGGCCCGGTTTCATTTGATCCGGTTCCGTTTGGCCCAGTTCCGATTGATGCGTTTCCGACCTGCCCGCGCCCGTTGCAGTCCCCGCCGGCTGCGCCCGTTCTACCTCGCACCAGGCCTGGTGTACTTGCATGAGAAATGAAATCTGCCGCTCCAGTTCCGCCGCAGATTGTCGGCACTGGGCATCGACCAGGCTGGCGCGCACCTGGTTGTAGAAACGCTCCAGGTTGATCGCCACCATCCCGCCTTGATCCTTATCGAGCGATGACTGGAGATGGGCGATGACCAAAATGGCATGGTTAATCTCACGCGTGCGCGCCTCAATGTCTCCGCGTCCATGGGCAGCCAGAGCGCGTCTCAAGTCTTCGACCGCCTGCTCGTATAACAGAATCACGAGCCGTACTGGACTCGCGCCCGGAACTGCCGCTTTGCGATAGGACAATCGTGCATTCATGAAGGGAAGACCTAATGTTCAAAATTCCGACTTAAAGTCCCGACGTAAGAGTAGGCGACGACGAACTCGTGCTGCTCCCGCCGGTTCCAAGCGTGCCGAGAGTCGAAGTGATCTCCTGCAACAACAGCGGATAAGCCTGCAACGAGGCGTTGACTTGATCGAATTGCGTGGTCAGCGATGTCTGCTCGGCCGTCAGCTGGGTCTGAAAGTTGGTGATGGTGTTGGTCAGATCCTGTTGCTGCGCGGCGTTCTGGCTCAGATCCACATTGATAGGACCAGCCGTAAGATCGGTCAAACCGGTCAGATCGGTATTGAAGTTATTGGCGAAGCCCGTTGCCGATGAATTCTGAAAGAAGTTTTCGAGCGCCGAAGGATTTGAGGCCAACACGCTGTTCAGTTGTGTGGAATCAACCGTGAGCGTGCCGTCATTGTTCGTGTTAATGCCAAGCGAGGCCAGATTCACGTACCCGCTGTTGCCGGAGATCGCATAGGCCGCATCCGACAGCAGGCTGGATTGCAATTCCCCTAGCGAACCATCCGTTCCCAGCGGACCCAGGCTGTTAGTCGAAGAGTTGACGGTGAACTCCTGATTGATATCCCCGATCACCTGGTTGTACGCCGAAACGAAATTGTTAATGGCATTCGTAATTTGCGTCGTATTGGCGCCGACCGTGAGCTGCACAGGAGTGCCAGGATCGGCGCCCGCCAGATTCAGCGTGACTCCGGGCAGGGCTCCAGTAATCGTGTTGCTCGCGCTGCTGTACGGAACTCCGTCAATCGTTAAGGACGCATTCGCGCCGCCCGAAGGCGCATTGAAATTCAGGCTGGTATTGTTGCTGGTGATGGCCAATGCTCCGGCGCTGCCCGTGGATTGGCTGACTAACGCAAGTGTGGCGCCGTTGGCATCCGTCACCACGCTGGCCTGGACTCCCCAGTTTTGCGCGTTGATGTAGGTGGCCAGCGTGTTGAGCGTGTCATTGCTGCCCGCGGTAATGTTGATGGCCTGGGTCGTGCCGCCACTGCCGCCGATCTGCAAATCGATTTCTCCGCTGCTCGCTCCGCTCGGCAAAATCGACGCAGCAGCCCCGCCGGCAAAGTCATTGCTGTAAACCAACCCCGGAGTCGCCAGATTGTCGACCACAATCTGATGCGTTCCCGCAGTGGCGGCCGAAGTGGTGGTTGCTGTCAACACCCCGCTATCGGAAGACGTTGCCGTTAGCGTTGTTAGCACACCCAAAGGGTCCGACAAAGCCTGTACGGCTGTTTGCAGATTGCTAAGATCGCCGTTCACGATCGTCAGATCGCTGGACTGCGACTGTAGCGTCGCCAACTCATTCTGCCATCCGGTGAGCTGGCCGCTGGTTTCGCTGATGACCTGTTGCACCAGGGAGGATACGTCGATTCCCTGTCCGTTTAACAAAGTGGCCGGACTTAAGCTAATCCCCATACGTGTCGTCTCCTTTGTCCGCCGTCGGCGAATCGCTCGCCGTCGCCCGCACTTTGGCCTCTTGTTGCAGGTTCTGATCGATGGCGCGGGTTAGAGCTAACATTTGGGAACTCGGAACCTGCAAAATCACGTCGCCGGATCGGTCCAGGTACCGGATCACGATTTCGCCGTTGGTCTCACTGTCCCGCTGCACTTGAACTTCATCTTGCGGCTCTGCGGGCGGGGCCGAAACATTCCCCGCTCGGATAGCTTCTGCTTTCGGCGAAACTCCCGAATCCAGGGCAGATGCCGTCCTCTCCGCTGCCGAAGGCGATGGCACTGCACGATGCCCGCTGCCCGCCGATGGCCCGTCTGCCGCGGGCCCGACTGCTGGTACCGGATTGATGCTCATAGCGAGCTCCCTTCCGGAGAACGTGCGTCAGAGAAACGTAAAGAGAAAATGCAGGGGAGCCGGTTGCCGCCCCCCTGAGTTTTAAGTTATTGCAACAGCTTTAAAACCAGTTGCTGCTGCTGGTTGGCCTGGGCCAGAGCCGAAATGCCGGTTTGTTCCAGAATCGAGTACTTCGTCAAGTTCGCCACCGCGGTCGGAATGTCCGCAGCGGTGATCGTGTTCTCTGCCGAAGTCAGGTTCGTGACCTGGTTGCTGATCACATTGCTGGCGCTCTGCAAGCGGTTGACGACCGCGCCAATCTGGCCGCGAGTTGAGGCCACGGTCTGAATCGCCGTGTTAATGGACTCTAATGCGGCCTGGGCATCCGTC
Organism: Candidatus Sulfotelmatobacter sp.; assembly: GCA_036500765.1. Taxonomy (NCBI): domain Bacteria; kingdom Pseudomonadati; phylum Acidobacteriota; class Terriglobia; order Terriglobales; family Candidatus Korobacteraceae; genus Candidatus Sulfotelmatobacter; species Candidatus Sulfotelmatobacter sp. The sequence continues at coordinate 340,553 of DASYBM010000002.1, read as the reverse complement.
GCAGTCAACAGATCCGATGTCGTGCCGGTCGTGAAGGTCGTGCCGCCAGTCTGCACGAAGGCAAATTCGGCGCCCCTCCCTACTGTACTCGCGATGTTTGCACCGCCCAGAGCTTGGCCGGCCGCCGTCGCGGTAAAAGTGACGCTGTTGCCCGAAGCGGCTGCGGTTGCGTCGGGGTTCGAGTTAGGACCCGACAGGGTAGCATCGGCCTGATAGAGCGTCCCGGCGCCGGTGCCGCCATTCACGGCCGCCGCCAAATTGGCCAACGTATTTTGCAGCGCGGTCACCGGATCGGAACTTCCGTCGATTGCTACTGCAACTGCGGTCTGCGTGGCTCCGGTGGGAGCGGCCGCCAGAGTGGCCGCGGATTCGAACGTGTAGGTCGTTCCCCCAATCGTGATGTTGTCGCCAGCCGTCACCGCGCCGTTGGCGGCCAGCGTCGCGCCCGCGCCCGTACCCAATAGCCCTTGCGCGGTCAATGCTCCGACGTTGGCGGTGATGAAGTTGCTCGCCTGGGATGTGTTGCCGGTGCCATCGCTGATGTAGATCGAGGTCGGATTCGAAGTAAACACCTGGGTTCCGTTGAAGTTGGTGTTGGACCCGATCCGATTGATTTCAGTCTGAATCTGCTGATACTCAGCATCGAGCGCCTGCCGCTGCTGAGTGGATATGGTTCCGTTGGCCGACTCCGTAGCCAGGGTAACGGCGCGGTTCAATAACGTGGACACCTGTGCCAGCGATCCGTCGGCCACTTGCAGGGCGCCGATTCCGTCATTGGCGTTATTGGCCGATTGTGAAAGAGCGCTAATGTTGGCCTGCAATCCATTTGCGATCGCAAGACCCGCGGCGTCGTCGGCGCCGCTATTGATGCGCGACCCGGAGGACAGTTGCAACAGTACATTGTTCAACGCGTTGTTGGTTATCGTCAGATTATTTTCCGACGAGAGAGACGCAATATTGTTCAGGATTCCAATGGGCATTGTGAGCCACCTTCTCCGTTGAATTTTTCGTTCGGTTCTCCTGAGTCTCTTTTCGAAGCGATGAGTCTTTTCTCAAGAATGTTCTGCGAACTTCTCGCTTGCTTTTAGGCGCTCGCCGAACCCCGAATTTACTTCCTGTCCATCGGCAAATTGCAGGACTGCTTTAGTCGTGCGTGCCATTTCAGAATCTTCGCTCTCGCATCCGCAGGTAATCTCACTCCTAAACTATTGCTTTCCCTCGCCGATGTTCCGCTCAGGGAGGCGTGTATCGCCTCGCGTTGGAACTAGAAAGCGCGGCAATCCATGATTCAGCTCACACGCCTCAACAACAAACCCCTCATCGTGAATTCCGACCTGATCAAGTTCGTGGAGCAGTCTCCCGACACGGTTGTCACTTTGATCACCGGGGAAAAAATCGTCGTGCTCGAAAAAATCGACGAACTCCTAACCCGCATCATCGCCTTTCGGCGCTCGGTTTTGCAGGGCCTCTCACTCCACTGGGATTCCGCTTCTTCGCACGCGCTGATTTCCAGATCCCCCGCGCCGGGCAGCCCTGAGCCGGAGAAGTAAGCGTGGATAAATCCAGCGTCATCGGAATTGTCCTCGCCGTCGGCGGAATCCTGGCCGGGCTTTTGATCGAAGGCGGTAATCTTGGCCAGATCGTCCAGCCCACCGCCGCCATGATCGTCTTTGGAGGTACCATCGGAGCCGTAATGTTGCAATTCCCTCTGTCCGTCGTCTTACAGGCGATGCGCCGTTTCGGCTCTGTTTTCATCGCGCCTAGTGAGAATCCCAAGGAAACGATCGATCGCCTGGTCGGATTCGCGCAGAAAGCGCGGCGGGAAGGCATTGTCTCCCTCGATGCCATCCTGAATGAGATTGAAGATCCCTTCCTGAAGAAATCCCTCATGCTTGCAGTCGACGGCACCGAGCCCGAAGAGCTGCGCAAAATCCTGGAGCTGGAACTCGATAATCAAGCAGAGTACGAAGAGCAAGTTCCCCAGGTATTTGAATCGGCCGGCGGCTTTGCGCCTACCGTCGGCATCATCGGCGCAGTGCTCGGACTGATTCAAGTCATGCAGCACCTCGATAAGATCGATGAGGTCGGTCGCGGCATCGCAGTGGCCTTCGTCGCTACTATCTATGGAGTGGCCTCCGCCAATCTTCTCTACCTCCCGGTCGCGGGTAAGATGAAACTCCGCATCCGCGAAGAGCAGATCACTCGTGAGATGACGCTCGAAGGGGTGGCTTCGATCCTCGAAGGCATGAATCCCCACATGCTCGAAACTAAATTACTGGGTTTCCTGGTGGAGTCGAGCAAGTCCGGCAATACCGAGGGTGAGGAGCGATGAGCCGCCGCAAACGGGCCCGTCCCCACGCCAACCATGAGCGCTGGCTCGTCTCCTACGCTGACTTCATTACCCTGCTGTTCGCTTTCTTCGTTGTGCTTTACGCTTCGGCGCAAGTCGATCAACGCAAAGTCGGCCGCCTCGCGCTGGCGATACAGGTCGCTTTTCAGGAACTCGGCGTCTTTCCCGCCTCCACCACCGAGGTTCCAATCGACATGAACGACCCCATGCCCTTCAGCACCGTGCAGGCCATTGCGAATGCAAAGCGCAATACCGATCTTGGCCGCGTCTCTTCGCCTCCAGACGATTCCCTCGCCGCCGCTGCGGAAGAGTCCAGTCTGTCCACTTTGCAGACCGAACTCCAGCAGGCCTTGCAAAGCGAGATCGCCCAACACAGCGTCGCTTTGCACCGCGAGACCGAAGGCCTGGTCATCAGCTTGCGCGAGTTCGGCTTCTTCGACAGCGGGTCGGCGGCTTTGAAGACATCGGCTCTGCCGGCCCTGGATCGCATCGCCTCCATCCTCGCCATCCGCATCTGCCGGCTTCGCATCGAAGGGCACACCGACAACGTTCCCATTCACACCGCACAAATGGCCTCCAACTGGGAGCTCTCCACCGCCCGCTCGACCGAACTGGTCCGTCTTTTGATCCTGCGCTACGGCTTTCCTCCTCAGCGTTTAGCGGCTGCCGGATTTGCCGAATATCACCCCATCGCCAGTAACAGCACAGCGCAAGGTCGAGCCCAGAACCGCCGCGTCGATATCGTTATCCTCAGCAATAGCTTGACGAGCACCGTCGCGCCCGCTCGCCTCCGGCAGTAATTAATTAAAGTTGCCTCTCGCTTCGCCGATGGAATGGATAGTTGCGTCCCGCAATTCGGCAAAGATTCGCTTCAGCGTGAGCGTATTCAGTGAGCCAGGCTAACTTGCAAACGAAACCGCCCGAGGATTCGGGTCTGCTCTCTACTACTGCGAAGGGGTCAGCATGACGATTGCTGCAACAGCACCCTCTGCCGTCGTGGCGGAGGGGCCGCCCGACCCTGAACTGGTGCGCATCCGCGACCTGGTTTATCGCGAAGCCGGCATCTTCCATCCCGAAAACAAGCTGCGCCTGCTCTTCGATCGCGTGGGCCGCCGCATGAAAGAACTCAAGACTTCAAACCTGCGCGAGTATCACGAATGCCTTACGGTCAAACCCACGCGACAGGCGGAACTGGTCGCGCTGTTGAACGAAATCACGATCGGCGAAACCTGCTTCTTTCGCAATCAGCCCCAATTAGAGGCGCTGCGCCAGGTTGTAATTCCCAAAATCCTTGAGGCCAAGGCCGAAGTTCCACTGCGCCGCCTGCGCATTTGGAGCGCCGGCTGCTCCACCGGCGAGGAGCCTTACACCCTGAACATGCTCTTGCACGAAGAAGCTCACGGCCGTCTCAAGGACTGGAGCGTCGAGATCGTCGCCACCGATCTTAATGAGCGTTCCCTGGTGCACGCCAAGAACGCCCTCTATGGAACCTATAGCACCCGCAATCTGAATCCGCATTATCGCCAGAAATATTTCATCCCCGCGGCCGACCAGCTCCAGGTTCAGCCGTTGGCCCGCACCGGCATCACTTTCAGCCGGCTCAATCTCTCCGACGACGATCGCATGAACTTCATGAAGAGCCTCGACCTGATTTTCTGCTGCAACGTGCTCATCTATTTCGATCTGGTTTCCAAACGTAAGGTCATTCAGCATTTCTACAACAACCTCTTGCCTCACGGATATCTCTTCATGGGGCATTCCGAATCGCTCTACGGAGTCTCGAACGACTTCCGCCTGGTCCACTTGCCGGGAGCCACGGCCTATGTCAAGGGAGAACGCCCCCCGGCAGGAAAGTAAATATCTATGGATACGGCAGCGAAAAAAGTTACTTTACTCAGTCGCATCGGGGGACTCCAGCACATCCCCACGATCCCCGCGGTCCTGGCCCCGCTGCTTCGCTACCTCGAACAACCGGTCGAGAAACTTGACATTCAAAAAGTTACCGACATGATCGCCCAGGACAAATCACTGGCCGCCCAGTGCCTGCAAATGGCTAACAGTCCGCTGTTCGGCCGCTGGAAAAAAGTTGACTCGCTGCGCGGCGCCATCCTCGGCCTGGGATTTCACCGCGTCAGCGACATTGCCATGTCTTGCGGCGTATTGAACATGATGCCCAAAGACGTCACTGGCATCGATCCTGTCGTTTTCTGGGAGCACTCGCTGGGATGCGCCCTCGTCTGCCGTCATTTTGCCCGCAAGATTTCTTACCCCGACCCGAGCAAAGCTTATCTGGCCGGACTTCTCCACGATCTCGGCATCATCGTCAACCTCTGGTGCTTTCCCAAGGAATTCTGCCAGGCTTACGACTTTGGTCGGAGCCAGGGGATCCCACTCCACGAGGCGGAACAGTCCGTCCTGGGATTTACGCACTGTGAAAGCGGCCGCCTGTTAGCCGACAAGTGGGAACTCTCTGCCGATCTACGCGAGGTCGTCTCGCAGCATCACACCCTGGCCGCGTCGCAGGAACACGCCGGGCTCGTCGCCCTGGTCGAACTCAGCGATTTGCTATGCCGTATGAGTGGACTCAATTACGGCTACCCGGAACACCGCGAGGTCAATCTGCTCGACCAGACCGGCTTTGCCATCCTGTCCCACCAATGCCGCGACCTGAAAGATTTCGACTGGGCTCGCCTCACTTTTGAAATGGACGCCTATCTGGACGAGGTGCATGCGCTCGTCCGCACCATCTATCGGAAATGACGCAAGCCCCCGCCATCCCGTCGATCCGCGTGCTCGTCGTTGACGACAGCGCATTCATGCGCACCGCTCTCTCTCGTATGATCACGTCCGAAGCAGGCCTCGAGGTGGTTGCCACCGCCAGCTGCGGCTCGGAAGCGCTCGACAAGATTCCTTCGCTAAATCCCGATGTTGTCACTCTCGATGTCGAAATGCCCGGCCTCGATGGTCTCCAAACTTTGCAGCGGATCATGAAGCAATTTCCGCGGCCCGTAATCATGGTCAGTTCGGTCACCGTGAAAGACGCGGAAAATACTTTTAACGCCCTCGCCGCCGGCGCCTTCGACTACATCCCCAAACAACTATCGGCTACTTCGCTCGATATTCACCACATTCGCGCCGACCTCATCGCCAAGATTCGCGCCGCCGCATCGAAAAAATCGAATCCTGCGAATTTCGCGGCGAAGAAACCGCCTCAACCATTCTCGCAACCACCGGACCCGGCTTCCACCATGCCGGCAATCGTCGCCATCGGAACCTCGACCGGAGGACCCAAAGCTCTTCAGGAAATCTTGCCGCTTTTTCCTCGCGACCTTGCCGTCCCTATTCTTATCGTCCAGCACATGCCGGCGGGATTTACCGCGCCCTTCGCCCAACGACTGAACAATCTATGCGCCGTCGCCGTTCGTGAAGCCTCTCACCGCGAACCCGTCGACCCGGGAGTGGTCTACATTGCTCCTGCCGGTCGGCACATGCGCGTCGAGCGCCCCTCCGGTTTGCGCGCCTTCCTTTCCCTTGATTCTCACCCTCAGGACTGCCTGCACATTCCATCCGTCAACATCCTGATGAACTCCGTCGCTTCCGCCTTCAAGAATCTCGCCCTCGGTGTCATCATGACAGGGATGGGCTCGGATGGGGCTGAAGGGATGAATGCCATCCACCGCCAAGGTGGTCTCACCATTGGGCAGGACGAAGCCTCTTGCACCGTCTATGGCATGCCGAGAGCCTGCGCCGAATTGGGCATCTTGTCGCGCGTGGTCCCGCTCGCCTCAATTCCCGCACAAATCCTGCAAGCCACCCGCTACCGTAAACGCGCCTGACCCCTCTGCCTTCTTTCAATCACACCGGTTGCGATCACACCTCCCTTCGATCCAGCGCTTGCCGCACTCGCCGCAGCAGCACGTCCGACGAAAACGGCTTGGCCAAACATTCCTCCTGCATCTGTGCCAGCCTCGCAATCTGCTCGGTATATCCCGTGACCAGCAAGACCTTCAGCTCCGGATCGTCTTTTCGAAGTCTTTCCGACAAAGCGAGTCCGGATTCGCTCGGCAGAATCATATCCGTCAGCAGGAGTTCCACCTGATCGCGTCTCGCTTGGTAAACGCAGGCCGCTTCCGCCGCATTCTTTGCAGTCAATACTCGATATCCGGCAGAGCGTAGAATTTCACAGGTCACTTCCCGGACGAATGCCTCGTCTTCGACCAACAGTATTGTTTCTCTCTGTAATCTCGTTTCTTTGGTCGCAAGACTCGATCCGCTTATTTCTTCCGGCGTCTCGCCGATTTGCAAGCTCATAGTTATGGATGTTCCCGATCTGCCGAGGCACATGCAAATGAGTTGCCAGGCGCGCTGAATGCGCTTGACAGGGACCGGGCCAAGAAAATCTAGCGCTTACGAGGGCTTTTTCCCAAGATCGCACAAGCGGGCTTTGTGCGTGACCATTTTCCGCTGGCCCTTTTGGGAAGGAAGTATGGAATAGAAGTCCAATTCAGGAAAGTGCATCGATCCCTGATTCATGATGGCTGCTATCGCGGACTGGTCAGAACCGTCTCTTGAGGGTCGAGTACGATCTTGTGCGCTCCGGCCGGAGCTGGCAAACGGAACGCAGACTCCTCGCCATCGGCGAATACGCGGCCCAGTAATACCACCTGTTTCCCAGTCATAACCGCATACACCGGAACCGATGTCACCAGGTCCTCCGATGCGTCCTTCTGCAAAATCGTCCCCGTCACCACGCTGCCCGCACCTTTGGGAATGAATTTCACTCCTTTCAGCTCCAGCCTGGGCAAAGCGGTTCCGTTGACCCAGCCGGCCAGGAACCAATCCAGCGATTTTTTCCCTTCATAACGCAGCGAGGGGGGAAGATCCTCCGCAAAAACGTCGATCAGTTGGCTGGTGCTGATCGATTTCCCTTCGTACCTCTCCCGCACCTTTCGCAACGACCGCACGAAGGGTTCCTCCGCACTGCCGCCCTTGCCTCCGCTCTCTGCTGTGGAAGCATCTTTCATCATCGACCGCAGCATATGAAATAACCATGTTCCCCGGCCGTAGAGAATCTCTTCGTAGCCTTCCGGAGATTTGGACGACAGCAGCCGCGTCCCCAGGGTCACCGGCCCCGCATCCATCGGAGACGATCCGTCTTTATTTTTTTCGACCAAATCCCGGCGATACTTTTCCATCACCAGCCGAAAACCGGCGGCATCTTTTTCTTGCAGTATCATCATGGCGCAGTAATTCGCCAGCCCTTCGGAAAACCACTGGTCGCGGTAGCTTTTCCACGTAACCAGGTCGCCCCACCACTGATGCGCTGTCTCGTGCGCCGGAATCGATTCCTGCAACAGAATTCGATACGGCGGGTAGTGCAGTTGCTCACCCTCCGCTCGATCGAGAAATGCATATGAGGATAGAAACACCAACCCGGGCCATCCCTGACTTTCCGGCCCCGGCATCTGCGTCAAAGCCAGGTGACTGTAGGGGTACGGCCCGAATCGCTCAGAGTAATATTGAATCGCCCGCGCCGCGGCCTCTGCCACCGCGGCTTCATTACTCGACGGCGACGGCCGGATCGGTTCGATTACCTGCGGCCCTCGCCGGGAAGGAGTATTCGATGGACTCGACTCAACCACCTGTATGGGTGGAGTCGGGAAGTCGCGCTCCACTCCGGCCGTCGCATAGGTCTCGACCGTGACGCTTCCGGCCTGGGCCGCCGCCACTTTATACTTGCCCAGGTTGAAGCCCGCCAGCGGAATCGGCCGCTCCGACACCCAGCGCAACCTTTGCTGACCATCAGTTGCCTGACCATGCTGCGGCACCGTCTCGTCCTGCGAAACCGCCGTCGGTTTCCCCGTCGCCACCAGCGTCCAGCCCTGGGGAAATTCGAACTGCAAATCGAAATCCGCCATCCCCATCCCGCGATTCGGATACCACGTTCCTCGTGCGCCCACGTAAAGCAATCCGCTGCCCGCTTCCGCCAACACTTCACCGCCATACACAAATTCGAGATTCAGCTTCTGTCCCTCTCGCACCGGCTCCGGCAGAACTACCGCAACAATGTCATTTCCCCGCCGGGAAAGCTGCGTCCCTTCTACGGCTGGATTGTGAATGAACTCCACCGCCTGACCGTCCAGCGTCACGCTCTCGACCTGCAGGAATCGCGAAAGCTCGAACAAGAGAGCGCGCGTTCCACCTTCTCGCACGTTGAGCTGCAAGCGCGCCCGCGCATGAATGCGCTTGGGAGGTTCGACCACCGTCCGAATCGTATAGCGCTCGACCGCGATCCAGTCTTCGCGCGGACTCGGATTGCCGGGAGCCGAGGTACTGCCGACCGCCGTTCTCCCCGTCGCCGGGGTGTTGGGCGCAAATGAACTCCAAACGTCGTAGTAAGTAATACCGTTCGTCGCGGTCTTCGGCTGTCCGGCTTCCACTTGTTCTGTCGACAGTGAATCGAAAACCACATCGAAAACGCCGAGGTTCAATCCTTGCAGCCGCGCGTGCAGAAACTGGTCGGGTGCGCGGCCCAAAAAGTTCGCGCGCTCTGATATGGGTGCGGTTCCATTCCCCGGCAGCATCCGGCTAAAAGTCACCAGCAGCCGCATGGCGTCGGCTTGCGCCAGATTCCGTGCCGTCACTCCCCAATGCTCCACAAACTCCTTCTGGTTGTCGCTGGCGCGCAAATCGGGCCGCAAATCATTGGCGGCGTCATCGTTGAAGCGAAAATATGCAGTGGCAAAATGTTCTTCCAATATCGCCATCCCGGTGAACAGGCTCATCGATTTCCGCTCGACGCTGTTGGGAGGCGTCAGCAGAACTTCGCCGTCGCCTTCGAAAAACGCTCCGGTAATACGGCCCATCACGTCCTCGGTGAACCCGATAGTTCCATCCTCCAAACTGATGTGAATGGCCGATCGATCCAGGGACGCGCCCCGCACGTGATACACCCTCGCCGGATCGAGGCCTACCTGTCCCAGTTGTAGATAGAGCGCTTCCGCCGGCTTCTCCGGAGGGTTGCTGCCAGCAGCGCAAGCAGCTGTCAACGCAATAATCGCCAGCGCGACCCGTAAGCTTGCCATCTTCGTTAGTACCTTCGTCACGTGAGTAGGATCACCCTCCGTTGCTAGAATGCGCCTGAATGCGCCTGCGTGTCACCATTCTCTGCTTTACTGCGCTGCTGCTCTCCAGTGCCGGCGCATGGGCGGACACCATCTACCTCAAGAACGGCCGCACCATCCTAGCGGATGAGGTCCACGAAAAGGGCAATCACTACGAATACGACATCGGCGAAGACTCCTACGCCGTTCCCAAGTCTGTCGTCGACCACGTCGAAGCCGGAGGAATGCCAGTTCATTCCGCATCCGGTACGACTGGAAGTACGAAGGCCGCCGACCTTCCCGTATTTACTCCAGCCGACAGCCTGGCCAATGAAGGGGATCTTGTCGCCCGGATCGTCAAAGAAGGCAAAGTCAGCACGGATGTGCTTTCCGGCCTTGAAGCAAAAGGCAACCCTGAGCTGAGCGCAACCGCCGACTTTATTGCTGGTAAGTTTGAATTCGAACACGGCAACGTCGCTCAATCCCGGCTGTACTTCGAAAGCGCACTCCGCTTTCAGCCCGACAATTCTACGATCCTTATTTATTACGCCGCGTTGCTTGTCCGCACGGGAAATGCCGCCCAGTCGCTGTCCTATGCTCAGCGCGCCGTCCGGACCGCGCCCAATTCCCCCGATGCCTACACCATGCTCGGCTACGCCCAGTTCGCGTCCGATCACACCAAGGACGCAGTTGTCTCCTGGAAGTGTTCCCTCGAATTGCGCCCCGATGCGGCGGTTCAGCGATTACTCGCTAAGGCTCAGCGCGAGCAAAGCGTCGAATCTGATTTCGCACAGGGCGAAAGCACCCATTTCATTCTGCATTACGAAGGCCAGCAGACCTCCGAGGCTTTTCGCGGTCAGATCATTGCTGCCCTCGAAGCCGACTATGACGATCTGGCTCGCGATCTCGGCAGCCCGCCGCGCGACAACATTCTCGTCACTCTCTATACCGAACAGGAATTTTTCGATGTCACTCAGGCGCCAGCATGGTCTGGCGCCATGAACGACGGCAAGCTGCGCATTCCCATCCACGGCCTGAACTCTCTGACCCCGGCGCTCGCTCATGTGCTCAAACACGAACTCGCGCACTCTTTTATTAACCACCTCTCCGCCGGCCGCTGCCCGCCCTGGCTGCATGAAGGCATTGCCCAATTCCTCGAGCCCAAAAGTCTCGGCGGCAATGGCCGCCAGCTCTCAGTGCTTTTCAAAACGCAACGCAATATTCCGCTCAATGTTCTCGAAGGAAGCTTCCAGCGCTTCTCCCCCGCCGAGGCCAATCTGGCCTACGCCGAATCGTTGGCCGCCGTTTCCTTTATCAATGAGTCGTACGGACTCAGCGACATTCAACGCATTCTGGAGCGCATCGGCCAAGGCAATTCCACCGAAGCCGCCCTGCGCGCCACCATCCACTCCGACTACGGTCAACTCGAGACGGACCTCGCGAAGTATCTCTCCGACAAATATGGCGAATAGCTACCTGTCTTCGCAGGGGAGGCATCAGGCGTCCGGCCCTGGGCATCGTCACACAATTTTGTTGGAAGACCCTGTCTTGGCCGAAGCTTCAAACGTTGCTCGTCTAAACTCTAAACGTTGTTCGAACGTCCTAAGTCCGCGGTTCTAAGGTCCGCGGTCTGATGCCCGACGCCTGACGCCCATTCGACCGTGGCATCCCAGAATTCTAATCGCTCCACCCTTCGTGCCCCGCGGTTTGCTCGGTCCCTGCGTCTGTGCTACTTTCGGCTTTGGACCTGTCGCTCTATGCATTCCCTCTTTCACTCCCGCGACGCCAATTCTTTGCCCACGGCCGAGCCCGTCACGACCGTCTTTCCCAGGATCGAAGGTGCTGACATTGCATCGGTCTTCATCGGCAAACGCGTCGCCGGAGATTTCTACGACTCTATCCGGGTCAGCCCCGAACGAGTCCTGTTCGGCCTGCTCGATGTTTCCGGACGCCGCGACGACAACCGGAGCGTTCTCGCCGCCGCGCAGGAAATTTTTCGCACCGTCGGCACCGAACTCTTTTCCCGTTCCGATATCAATGAATCGGAAGCGATGACCGAACTCAGCCTGCGGATTAATCGCGGCCTCATCGACATGGCGGGCGGCGAAGCCGTCGGCGGTGTCCGATCCTGCCCGGCCTTCATCGGCTGCTACCACGAGGTCTTCGGCACTCTTTGCTACGCCAACGCCGGACACACTCCCGGTCTCCTCCGCGATAGCAAGGGCATCGCCGAGCTCGCTTCCAGAGGGCTGCCTCTTGGGCTGTTTTCCCACGCTACCGCCGACGCACCCACTGTCGGATTGGAAAAAGGAGCAGAGCTGCTGCTAGTTTCCCACGGAGTCGTCGCCTGTATGGGCCAAACGGGAGATTCCACCACGGAATTCGGCCTGGACCGCGTCGGCCAGATCTTCCGAGCTGCCCCACCCAGCGGTGCCAAAGCCCTTTGTATCTCCGTCCTGAACGCGGTCGCAGAATTCGCCGGCAATTCCCCAGTGTCCGACGACCAAACCGCCCTGGCCCTGGTTCGAACGGAGTAGTGGACTGTCGAAGTCAAATCGGCGGTCTTACACGGCCTGCGCTCGGAGGGAGTAAAATAACGAAATCGGTCTTGCCATCCTTTTCAATTCAAACGTGGTGGCCCAACGAATACTATGAAGAAGCTTCCCCTCGTACTGATTGGTTTGACCTGTCTGCCCGCCCTTTCGACCGGCCAGGTCGTCGAAGAGATCATTACCCGCGTCAACAACCAGATCATCACCCGTTCGGAGTTCGAGCGCAGTAAAGATCAGCTTCGAGACGAAATCAAGCAGCAGAACCCTCCCGATCCCGACAAAGTCTACGCCGATCGCGAGAAAGACGTGCTCCGCGATCTCGTCGACCAGCAGCTTCTTCTCGACAAAGGCAAAGACCTCGGCATCACCGGCGACACTGAGCTTATCAAGCAACTCGACAAGATGCGCAAAGACATGAAGCTGGATTCGCTCGAAGCGCTTGAGAAAGAAGCCACCAAGCAAGGCGTCTCCTGGGAAGATTTCAAGCAGAACATGCGCAACCAGATCATCACTCAGAAGGTGATCGGCGAGGAAGTCAGCCAGCATTTAAGCGTCACCAAGGAAGAGGAGCAAAAGTTCTACGACGACCACAAAGCCGAGATGGAGGGTCCGGAGTTCATCCGCCTCAGTGAAATTCTGGTTGCACCCAAAGTCTCAGAACCCGCGCCCGCAGTGACGCCAGCGGCAACCGATGCCAACGCTGCCGCTCCGGCTCAACCTCCCGCCGACAACGCGGCGAAGCAGGCCGCCGATGCCGCCGCACTCGCGGCTGCTGAAACTAAGGCCAAGGATCTCCTCAAACAAATTCACGACGGGGCCGCTTTTGAAGACATCGCCAAGAAATACTCAGACGGTCCCTCGGCCGCCGATGGCGGTAATCTCGGCACATTTGAGCGCGGCAAACTCGCCAAAGAACTGGAAGATAAGACATTCGCTATGAAAGCCGGCGAAGTCACCGACGTGATCCGCACCAAGCAGGGCTACGTGATCCTGAAAGTTGTCGACCACCAGATGGCCGGCATTCCCCCGTTTAAGGACGTAGTTGGAAGAATTCAGGATCAGCTCTACTATCAGAAATTGCAGCCCGCTCTCCGTGCCTACCTCACTAAGCTGCGCGAAGACGCCTACATTAAATACGCCGACGGCTACGTCGACACGGGTATGAGCCCGAACCAGACCCAGCCCGTCGAAACCGTCGCCGCCAAAGAAACCGACGCCAAGAAGCTCAAAAAGAAACACAAAAAGCTGGGCTTTCTCTAGTCTTTGTTTGGCCGGAGTACAAAAAGTTTCGTCGCAGTATAACGAATCGCCTTGTCATCCAACGTCGTTAGCCAGTCAAGTGGAGCCGTTCTTCAGGCGAAAAGACGATCTCCCCGCTCCACCGGCCCGGCGCGCCAGCCCGACCGGCACTTTCCCGCCCTACTTGCTTTATACTCAAACAGCCCGGAATCGCCGCATGAAAGACTTCTACATCTGCGACTGCACCCGCCACGAGAACAAGGTCGTGACCTCGACCTTCGTCGTCGTGGGTAAGCAGATCAAGCCCAAAAAAACCGGTGACCCCTACCTGGCGCTCACTCTGGGCGATCGCAGCGGCCAACTCGAAGCCAAAATGTGGGACAACGTCGAAGAAGTTCTCGACGCCTTCGACCAGGACGATTTCCTCAAAATCAAAGGCCTTATCAACAAATATAAAAACCGATTTCAGCTCACGGTCCACAAGCTGCGCAAGCTGGGCGAATCCGAAATCGATTTTGCTGACTACCTCCCCAAAACCACCAAGGATATCGACGGACTCTGGCAAACCCTGACCAGCTTCGTCGCCTCCATCCAGAACGTATACCTCAGATTGGTGATTCAGGCTTTCATGGACGATCCGCAGATCGCCGCCGCCTATCGCAACGCTCCCGCTGCCAAGACGTTGCATCACGCGTACATCGGCGGGTTGCTCGATCACGTCGTCTCTTTATTTCGTTCCTGTGACTTGATGTGTCAGAACTACCCTTCCATCAATCGCGACCTGCTTCTCGCCGGTGCGTTCTTGCACGATATCGGCAAGATCCACGAACTCACCTACAACCGGTCTTTCTCGTATACAACCAAAGGCCAATTGCTCGGCCACATGATCATCGAACTGGAAATGTTGCAGGCCAAGATTGCGCTCGTTCCCGCCCCTGGATTTCCTGAGGAATTAAAAACGCTGCTGGAGCACCTCATCATCAGCCATCACGGCCAGTACGACTTCGGCTCGCCGAAACTACCGATGTTCCCCGAAGCCCTCATGCTGCACTACCTCGACGACCTCGATTCCAAAATGGAAGCGATGCGCGCCCACTTCGAGCGCGAATCCGGTTTCGACAGCCCCTGGACCAGCTACAACGCTTCGCTCGGCCGCCCACTCCTGAACACCGAAAAGTTCCTGACGCCAAAAAAAGTCGCGCCGCCAGACGAACCCGCCGCGAACAGCACTCCCGAATTCGACGAATTCTCCGAACGCACTCCCGCCACGCCCGGTATCGAACCCCGCCGTTAACGATTATTCAACCGCTCTTCAGGCGAAGCGAGCAATCTCCCGCTTAACCGACCCGTAGCGTAGCCAACCCTCATGATCGTCGCTGGCGATCGTCTTGCTATTCTGGATGTCAGCCCATTTTGCTGAACAGGAACCGCCACGCATGCTTGACTTCTCCCGCTTCGAAATCCTGACTTTCGATTGCTACGGCACCCTGATCGACTGGGAGTCCGGAATCCTCTCAGCCTTTCATCGCATCCTCGCCGCCCACGAAAACAGCCTCAGGGAAAAGATCGACGACGCCACCATACTCAAACTCTACGGAGATTTCGAGCAGCGCGCCGAACAAGGCCTATTTCAGCCATATCGTGAAGTTTTGCAGTCGGTAGTCCGCCAGTTCGGGGCCGAACTCGGACTCACTCCCACCGCCGAAGAAATAAGCTCACTCCCTGATTCTCTTCCGACGTGGCTACCCTGGCCCGACACCGTCGCTGCCCTTCGCCAACTCAAAACTCGCTATCGCCTCGCGATTCTCTCCAACGTGGACGACGATCTCTTCGCCAAAACGCGTCCGAAGCTCGAGGTAGATTTCGACCAAGTCATCACCGCGCAGCAGGCCCGGGCGTACAAGCCGTCGTTGAAGATTTTCGAACTAGCCTTGGGACGAATCAACGCGCCAGCCCATCGCGTGCTGCATGTCGGCCAGAGCATTTATCACGATGTGATCCCCGCGCAGGCGCTCGGACTCGCCACCGTATGGGTCAACCGTTCCTCGGCTCGCCCCGGCGTCGGCGCCGTGAAAGCCGCCACAGCCCAGCCTGATCTGGAAATCTCAGGCCTCGGAGAACTCGCGGCCTTGGCGGCCATTGGCTAGCGCTGGCCGGTTCACGCCGGTAATCGCCATCAAAATCGTTCGCTAAGCACTTGTCGAAGGTGCGGACGACACGTCCGCTCCGCGGAGAAGCGCCCGCAGCACTGTGACGCGAACGACCGACGACTAACGATTGACGACTGACGACCGCTTTTTGCACGCAGTTTTTATATCAGGTTTCCCAAAATTACCCTGCCGTGTGCTCGCTAGCTATCTTTCCCGCCCCGAAGGCACTATAATCTCTATAGATATCAATCACTTAGGCGATCAACCCTAAGTTCCGATTTGGCATCCGACATGTATATGGAAAGGGGTCACAGGCGCGGCTTGGTAAGGCGCCCGACAGTTCCAGGCCCAGCGCCGCGTCAGCGCGGGCCGGCTCAGCGAAACTGCTGGCCATCTGTACCGATCAAGTTTACCGATCCGGGACGCAACTCAGATTTCACGCATGCCCCAGGCGTGCGGGTAGCGCCAAAGTCACGCTGCCAAACTGGAGGAAGTCATCATGAATAATCGCCTACTCTTCGCCCTGCCCCTGGCCGCCGTATTAGCGTTTCCGGCCCTTGCGCAGACCACCTCGTCAACCTCGAACGATCAGTCCGCACCCGCGGCCTCGACTTCCGCAACCTCCACCGACAGCAATGCCACGGGTAAGGCTCCTCTGGCGCCTCCGTCGCGCGAAGGCTTTTGGGGACGCGTCAATCCCTTCGCCCGCAAGAACTATGTGAAGCGCCAGACCGAGCCCATCCGCGACCGCGTCAACGAACTCGATGAACTGACTTCGCAGAACGGCAAGGCGATCAAAGACACCGACGCCCGCGCTCAAGCCGGCATCAAGATGGCTTCCGATAAAGCCGATATGGCCGACCAGCATGCCGTCGACGCCGGCAACAAAGCCAACATGGCGCAGCAGTCTGCCCAGCAAGTTACCGCCCGCGTTCAGACCGTTGAAACTGTGGTCAGCAACATTGATCAGTACAAGGCCTCCAACCAGACCGAGATTCGCTTTCGCCCTGGCCAGACCGTCCTCAGCAAGAATGCCAAGGATGCTCTGGACCAAATGGCCACCGGCGTCCAGGGTCAGCGCGGCTACATCATTGAAGTCCAGGGATTCTCCTCGGGCAAAGGCCAGACGGCGATTACCACCTCGCAGAAAATGGCTGAGTCGGTCGTTCGCTATCTCGTCCTGAACCACGAGATTCCCGTCTATCGCATCTATCTGGTCGGCATGGGCAATGCTCCCGCCCCTTCTGACGACACCACGAAGAACAAGCGCGCGAGCGGCGGTCGCGTCGAAATCAGCCTGCTGAAGAACGATCTGGAACAGCTCTCCTCCAACACCGGAGCGCCTGCCACCAGTGCGGATCAAGCGCAACAGCCGAAATAAGCTGGGCACGAAATGATTGGGCTTAGCCGTGAGGCCTCAAGTCCCTCCCCCGGAAAAACCCCCTCGCGTACGCGAGGGGTTTTTTCATGGGTTTTTCGAGTTGCCCTATTCGAGTTGTCCTAAAAGTCTTGGGATTCCGATTGTTATAGAGTTTTGTCATTCCGAGCGCAGCATTCGAAGAACCTGCTTTTTCGCATCCAAGCGCTCAAATGCCTAGAATCCCCACACCCCCGATCCGAATCCAATTGCCATGCACCGCCGAAGCTTCCTAAGTTTCATCGTCATCGTCCAGTCCGCTCTCTTCGCCGCTCACTTGCTCCTCTATCAAACCTGGACCTTCAACACCCCCACCGCCGGTTCCCTGCCTCTCGAACTTATCCTCGGCGTCTTGTCGGTGAGTTTTATTTCCGCCTCACTTTTGGCCTTCCGCTTCACACAGGCGCCAGTGCGCGCGTTCTATAAAACCGCCGCCGTCTGGATGGGCATATTCAGCTTTCTGTTCATCGCCTCCATCGTCTCCTGGGCCATCTTCGCCATTGCCCGCATCGCCGGCCTGTCTCTGAACTTCCATCGCCTGGTCGAATCTTTCTTTGCCGCCGCCATCGTCCTCGGACTCTTCGGCGTCTTCAACGCCAGTTGGACCCGAATCACTCGCACCACGGTCCAACTCGCCAATCTGCCGCCGGAATGGCGCGGACGCAAAGCCGCCCTCATCAGCGACATCCATCTCGGCCACGTCCGCAATGGCCACTTCCTTCGCCGTATGGTCGCCAAGATTCTGCTCGAACAGCCCGACGCCATTTTCATTGCCGGCGATCTCTACGACGGCACCGCCATCGATGCCCGCCGAGCCGCCGAGCCTCTGAAGCAACTCACCGCTCCGCACGGCGTTTATTTCGTCGCCGGGAATCACGAACAGTTCCGCGACGACAGCAAATATCTAGAAGCCATCGCCGCCACCGGAGTGCGCGTCCTGAGCAACGAAGTCGTCGACGCCGACGGCCTTCAGATCATCGGCGTGCCCTATAATCAGGCCACCCGCAGCGGACATCTTCAATCGATCCTGCGCAGCCTCCAGTTGAATCGCGACCGCGCCAGCATTCTCCTCGTCCACGCTCCCGACTATCCCGAAATCGCCGAAGCCGCCGGCATCTCGCTTCAACTCTCCGGCCACACTCACCTCGGCCAATTCGTCCCCTGGAGCTGGATGGCCCGCCGCATCTATCGCCAATTCGTCTACGGCCTGAGCCGCATCGGCCAAATGCAAATCTTCACCTCCAGCGGCGCCGGCACCTGGGGCCCTCCGCTGCGCCTGGGGTCGAATCCTGAAATCGTCATGCTGGAGTTTCAGTAGGCGTTTTCAAAACTCCGCGTGTATGCAGGAAAGGTGGAAGAGCGGCCCTTCAGGGCCGCGTAAACGCCATCAAAGATGGAAGTGGTTGCCTCGTCCTTGTCCCTGCGTCTTTTGCAGGGACAGGGCGGGGATTTTGACTTTTGATTCTGCGCCTGGAAAGGTTTGTCATTCCTCGCGAAGCGAGGAATCTGCTTTCTTCCGCAGCGCCCAAACGCCGCGGTCGGAGACACCCGGGAAGGGCGCGACTTCAGTCGCGCCGTAAAACGTCATCAAAAGAAAAGCGGTTGCCCCGTCCTTGTCCCTGCGCCTTTTGCGGGGACAGGGCGGGGATTCTGACGTTTGACTCTGCCAGTATCTGCCCATGCAGCAGCGCACGCCTCGAACGCGTTTAATTGTCGTCGCAGGCGTCGTTCATTCGGTTGGAGTCTTTATCGCGACCGAATATGTTTCGAGGTTAGTGATGAATCGGTGACCGAGGTCGGTGACGCCTGCGCCTGTCGGGTCAGTTGGGTCGTGGGCGTCGCTAAGAATGCTGCCGGAAATTACCAAACTAGTCGTCAAAAGTTTGCGAATGTCCTTGCGGATCAGGGCGGTTACATTGTGACCCAACAGTTTCGAAATCTCCGTGACAAAGTTGCTGTTCGCAGGACCACCCCCGGGATACTTTCTGCCGAATTCAGCAATGGCCTTCAGTAAGAGAAGCTCTCCCGAACTCAGTTCCTTCGAAATCTGGAACAACTGATAATTCAAAATCCTCTCAGCGTCGGTCGAGTTGACTTTGTTGACGGCCAAGAACATTGCCTTTAATGCTTCTGCCCTGTCCTCGTCTGGCGACTCTTCGTCCAGCACGGTCAGCAACTCAACCCACGTCTTCGCACCATACTTCTTATCGGCGAAGTCGTCAGGTATCGCTCCCCTGTCACGTAGTTTCTTGAATTCGCGAGCGAATTGCTGGAACACCTGCCCTTTGAATGCGGCTTGAGCCAACCTAGTTCCGAATCCGGCCCAAAAACCATTTCCAGTCATGACATAGCCAGTGACCAATTCGGCGAGGACGGGGAGTGGATTTTCTAGGATTTGTTCGATGACCGTCGGGTCTTGCAGTCTGACGATTGCAGAAGGGTCTTTTGGCCGAATTATAAAACTCTCGCCTTCCGACATGGGTTCCTCCGAGGTCGCTCTCGGTAGAATACCGACATTACGGGAAAAACAATCAACTGTGAGGTAGTGGCTGAACTTGAGGCCCGGACTGGCATCCGGGCTCTTTCTATTTATGCTGCTCTTTCGACCTGCGCCACGACGATCTCTTGCCCGACTTCCGATGAGTCGAATTGCCCTAAGATCGCCTGCGCCGAGATTGGATTCCCTTGCTTATCGACCAGAGCCCTCCCCTCGTACATGCCGAGCAATTTCGGCCCATCGATATACTCATCGATCTGCTGGAATTTGCTGTCGACCACGACGTGATATAAATCTTCGCCCGTCTTAGCAATGCGAACATCGGATGATAAATATTTAGCCATGACGCAATTCTCTCGCCAATCGAATTGCTAATCAAGGGAAATTCAGCCACTACCAAATGTGATTTTCCATCCTCTTGGCCCCATTTTCTCGCGTTATTTGCGACAAGCGGGGATTGGCCGCCAGCCCAGAAAACACCGTGTCAAGACAATAATCTTCACCCACCCCTAACCCGCTCAACCCAAACCAAATAGACGTTCACCCCATCAGCCTCGACCCGTGCTCGAATGTTAAAATAGATGTAAGTACCAGTTGTGATGAGCCTCACGCAACCCGTCGTCCTCAGTTCGAACCATCCTGCTAACTCCTTGTCCCATAATATTTTACGAGCAAGTCCCACGCCCTCAATATTTTGCGGACAATCGCCATATCAAATTCCCCGCAACCCCAACCAAACAAGGATCTTAGCCAAAAAACATTTTAAAAAAATCCGGGGTATATATCCCGCGTTGACCCTCCTGCATCCGACAACTAGAATCCCCGCAGAAAGCGCATGAGGTATCAAGTGAAACGCATCGCGTGCCTGCTGCTCTTCTCATTCCTCTTCACCTTCGCCGTCGTCGCAGACGACGATCACGACAAAGATCACCACCACCACGAAGACCTTACCCAGACGCAGCTCGGGACGGTGCATTTCCCCGTTTCCTGCGCCCCATCTGTGCAACAGCCCTTCGCCCGGGGAGTGGCGCTGCTGCATTCGTTCTGGTACGAGGAAGCCGAAAAGGAGTTCATCGACATCGCCAAGGACGATCCGAAATGCGCCATGGCTCATTGGGGAATCGCCATGAGCATCTGGCATCAACTGTGGAATGAGCCCGACGCCAAGGTGATCGCACGCGGCCTGGAAGAGGCGACCACGGCCAAAAAGCTGGCCGAGAAAAGGACCACGCCGCGCGAGAACGGCTACATCGACGCCATCGCCGCTTTTTATACGAACTCTGACAACTCCGATCACGCCGCGCGCGCCAAAGCCTACTCCGATTCCATGAAGAAGGTGCATGACACCTATCCCGACGACCACGAAGCCGCAGTTTTCTATGCGCTCTCGCTGTTGGCCTCCGAGCCGCATGACGACGCCACGTTCGCCAACCGCAAAGCCGCCGCTGCGATTCTTGAAAAACTTTTCGCCACCGAACCGGACCATCCCGGCGTCGCGCACTATCTGATCCACGCCTACGACAAGCCGCAACTGGCGCAACTGGGCATTCCCGCCGCGCGCCGCTACGCGCAGGTCGCACCCGCCGCGCCCCATGCGCTGCACATGCCCTCGCACATCTTCGCCCGAGTCGGCCTCTGGCAGGACGACATCAACTCCAACCTGGCCTCCGTCGCCGCCACGCGCAAGACCGCAGCCATGGGCATGGGCGGCGAGGGCCATCAGTTCCACGCTATGGATTTTCTCTTCTATGCCTACATGCAGAGCGGACGCGAAGCCGACGCCCGCGCCCTGATCGATGAGGTCAACAAAATGCCGCAGATGCACGACATGTACGGCATCGGATTCGATCCGCACCTCGCCACGCAGGCGCACTTCGCAGCCTTCTATCCGATCGAAATGCGGGACTGGGCTACCGCGGCCGCGTTCACGCCCGTACCGGTCGCGGGAACTGCCGAAGAGTCGTTCGGCTATTGGACCAGAGCGGTTGGCTCCGCGCACCTTCATCAGGCGGAAGAAGTTCGCAAGGATGTCGCCGCGATCGCGGCCATCCATCAGAAATTTGCAGATGAAAAAAAGAAAGACTTCGTCGAGGCGACCGACAACGATCTGAAACAAGCGCAAGCCTGGCTGCTCTTTGCCGAAGGCAAGTATGATGACGCGGTCGAAGTCCTGCGGCCCATGGCCGACAAAGAAGAATCGCTCGGCGACGAACCCCAGGGCATCCCGACGCGCGAGATGATTGCCGACATGCTGCTCGAAGCGAACCGTCCCAAGCAGGCGCTGGCGGAATATCAGACCGACCTGAAATTCAATCCCAACCGATTCAACGGCCTTTACGGCGCAGCCCGCGCTGCCGAAGGCGCCGGCAAGCCAAACGATGCGAACGAATATTACGCGCTGCTTCTGAAAGTCTGCGATGGCTCAAACTCTATGCGCCCGGAGTTGAGCCGGGCACGGGAATTAATGGCGAAGAAGTGAAGCACTAATGAGTCTTGGCCATCTTGACAATCACCGCGGCCAGCATGGCCAGCGCTCCGAGCAGCGCATTGTACTCGCGATGCTTCAGATACAACTCGAACGAGAACCCGAAGGGAGTTTCTTCGGCGCTGCCGCCCTGCGAGAGTCGTGGAAACATTCTGGGCACGCGGCGCGCATATTCGTCGAACTCGGGAAACTTCCCGCGCAGAAAATTCTCTTCGTCGCGAATCACGGGCAGATAAATGGCGAAGAACATCACCACGAGCACCACGCCCACCCACCAACTCCGCGCTGCCGCGGCGAATCCGACGCCAATCAGCAACGAGCCTAGATAGAGTGGATTGCGCGTATAAGCGTACGGCCCGGAAGTTGCCAGCGCCTCGTTCTTCCGCACGTGGCCCGAAGCCAGCGCGCGGGTCAGCAGTCCCGGCAGGATCAGCAAAGCACCGAGAGCAATCGAACGCCACGTCGGCCGCGCCAGCCAGAAATAAAGCACGGCGAACGCGAACCCCAGCGGCACCCGAATGCGGCGGGCGATTTTGCCCCAATTGAGGCTCGTCGAATCAGTGTGCGGCTCAACCATGCGCGCCTTCTGTGTGAAGTGTGCGCGTGTGCGGCGGAGACTCCTGTCCGCCGTCTCGGCTTTGCGCTAGCAAACGCCGTGCCGCATTTACAACCGCGTCGACGCCAATCTCCAGCATTCCCAGGTCGGGCTGGGTATTCCGCGCGTGTGTGGTCGGGCTTGACGGATTGCGCAGGACGATGCTGCGCGTTCCGTAAGGCCCGTTGCGCGCCGGATCGGTGGGCCCGAAAATCCCCACGACCGGCACCTGCAACGCCGCTGCCAGGTGCAGCGGGCCTGTGTCCCCTCCGATGAAAAGTTTCGCCCGCCGCGTGAGCGCGATCAATCCGGTGATCGCAGTCTTCGTTGGCCGCACTATGCCGCCGCTCGCTGCATTCACTTCCTGGAAGAGTCTCTCTTCGCCCGGGCCAAAGTTGACGAGACAGCAAATGCTATTTTTGTCGAGTTGCCGCGCCACTTCGCCATATCGTTCCGCAGGCCAGCGCTTCGCGCCCCAACCCGCGCCCGGATTGAGGATCGCGAATTCGCCAGTCCCGCGCAGCGCAAGCTCCTCGTTAACATGTTTCTCTTCGGCGGAATCAACGGGAAATTCCACGCGCGGCGGAGCGATTTTCTTTTGTACCAGGGCCTGCACCACGGAAAGGTTCTGCTCGACGACATGCGTTCCACCTGCAATTACGCGGCGCGTGTACCACAGGCTCGCAGGGGATTCGCGCGACTCAGCCGCTCCAATTACCACCCGCGCACGCGACCAACTCGCAAGCAGCGCGGAGCGGATAGCGCCCTGCAAGTCGATAGCAACGTCGTAACGCACGCTGCGCACATCGTTCCATACTTTCGCGATCTGCTGCCCCGTCGCAAGCGTGAAGAGAGAATTTCTCCATTCGCCGAGATTGACCGTGTGCACCCAATCCGCGAGTGGCCTCTGCGGCGACCGCGGTCCGCGCCGCGCGTTGCCGGGCGCGCACAGAAGTTCGGCCCAGCGTTCTTCAATCAGCCAGCCGATCTGTGCAATAGGAAAAGCTTCGCGCAGAGCCTGCACCGCGGGCAGGGTGTGAATCACGTCCCCCATCGCGCTCAAGCGCACGATCAGCAGACGGTCGATCTTAGCTGGATCGAAACCCGCTGGATCGAAACCTGTTGCGGCAATCAAGATTTCCTCGGAGCGAAACGCGAGCGCCGCTCAAGATGTTGAACGATCTCGCTGGTAGAGTGATCTTTACGGTCGCCGACGATCGCAACGCGGCCCCCGTTTTCGACTACGACGTCGCGTTCCGGTACGGAGTCCGCCGTGTAATCGGTGCCCTTGGCCTGAATGTCGGGCCGAATTTCGCGGATAATGGCGCTGACGTCGAGTTCGGGAAAGATCACCACTGCGTCCACGTCGGCCAGCGCGGCGACAATTTCAGCGCGCTCATCCGCGGGCATGATGGGCCTACCGTCGCCCTTCAGCGCGCGCACAGATTCATCCGAATTGATCGCGACCACCAGCTTCCCACCCAGCGCTTTCGCGGCGCGCAAATAGCGGACGTGGCCGACATGCAACAGGTCGAAGTTGCCGTTGGCCAGCGTGATCCGCTCGCCCGCGCGCCGCCATTCCTCGACGCGTGCGGGCAGTCCCTCGCGGGTTAGAATTTTATTGTTCACATTCAATCGCGCGCTTTCTCGCCGATCAATGCTGCCGCGTCGCGGGCGGGGTTTGCGCAATGGCATGCA
Source organism: Candidatus Sulfotelmatobacter sp. (assembly GCA_036500765.1). Classification (NCBI taxonomy): domain Bacteria; kingdom Pseudomonadati; phylum Acidobacteriota; class Terriglobia; order Terriglobales; family Candidatus Korobacteraceae; genus Candidatus Sulfotelmatobacter; species Candidatus Sulfotelmatobacter sp. Next base: position 316,467 of record DASYBM010000002.1, on the reverse strand, counting down.
GCAGTTCTTCCCGCGAAACCGTGGCCGTGCCGCGTTTCATCACCACAATGCCGCCCGCATAGTTGGCCAATTGCGCCGCTTCTTCAGTATTCGAGCCTGCGGCCAGGGCAGCCGTGAAGGCCGCGATCACCGTGTCGCCCGCGCCAGTTACGTCCGCGACCTGATCGGAGCCAAAAATCGGGATGTCGACCGGCTTATGCTTATGGTTGAACGCAACCATACCATCGCGCCCGCGCGTGATCACCAGAGATTGTAGTTTCATGCGCTCCATGACCTGCTGCCCGGCGCTGACGACTTTATTCCAATCATCCCCGATGCGAACGCCGAGAGCTTCTTCCACTTCGGGTTCATTGGGAGTGGCCGCCGTCACGCCGGAGTACTGCGCCAGGCGGTAGCGCGAATCGACGACGATGGGCACGGCCCCGAGCTTGCCCTTCTGCTGCAATGTGCTCACAATCGCAGGAGTGGCCGCGCCATAACCATAGTCGGAAACCAGTAACGCGTCGGAAGCGTGCGCATAATTTCTCGCAGCAAGATAGAGTTCGCGGGTTAAGTGAGCGTTGGGAGCGTCCTGCGGCTCGCGGTCGAGGCGCACGACTTGCTGGCGCGCGGTGTGCGTCATTCCGGCAAGAATGCGGGTCTTCGTGACCGTCGTATAAGTTTTGTCTTTGAGGATCCCGCTTACGGCGATGCGCTTGTGGCGGAAATATTTCAACAGCAGCTTTCCCGGCTCGTCGTCGCCGACGATCCCAACCGGCAGGACATTCACACCCAGGTCTGCCAGGTTATTCGCGGCATTGGCGGCGCCGCCGGGTACGATGGTGCGTTCGCGGTGCTTGAGGATGAGGACGGGAGCTTCGCGGGACACGCGGGAAATTTCGCCGAAGACGAACTCGTCGGCCACGAGGTCTCCCAAAACCGTGACGGTGAGATTGGGAAACGCTTCAACGATTTTTTTCAGGCGGTCGGTTTCTTTCAGGTGCTTGGTCATGGCAGAAATGGGCTAAGAACCCTCTCAGTGGCTGAAGCCAGCGATAGCTTGCCGCTCATCGCGGCGCCGAAAGCGCTGCGCCACCCGAAATCAAAGCTTTCCGCTGCGAAAATCGATTCTCTCATGCGCCGCGCTTGCGCTCGTCGAACTTATGCAGGATGGTATCGAGGGCGTTAGCTCCGTCAACAAGCTCCATCTTTACGGGGACTACGGCGAGCGGGGCGAGAGCGGAGAGGTATCCGCCCAGGTTTACGGCATCTTTTTCGGTGGTAACGAACCCGCCGGCCTCAGTTTTTTGCTTGAGTTCGAGCAACTCGCGAATGTCATTCTCAGTGTAGGCATGGTGATCGCGGTAAAACGCCTGTGCGGCGGGCTCGATGTTGGCCGCGCGAAGTTGCAGCACGAAGTTTTGCGGGCGGGCGATACCGCAGAATACTACGGGGCGGGGCGGAAGATTCTGGATCAAATTCCGCAGCGCAAGACCGCGGCGCACGCGCCAGACGAGCTTTTCTGCGAGCGGAAATGAATCCGACGTGGCCCCGCTGGTAAGCACGACTGCGTCAGCCCGGCGCAACGATTGCAGCGGCTCCCGCAACCTTCCTGCCGGGAGTATGCGGTCGCTCGCATCGTGCGGCGCAACCAGAACAATGTCGAAGTCGCGGGCAAGCGCCCGATGCTGAAAGCCATCGTCGAGCAGATGAAGTTGGGGACCGAATTTCGATTCGGCGAAGCGTCCGGCCTGATAACGGCTCTCGCCGACAATTACCGGCACTTGCAGTTTGCGGGCGATGAGAAGGGGTTCGTCGCCGAACTCTTGCGGCAGGCCGGCGGGATCGACCAGCCGCACGCCCTTCGACTTTCGTCCATAGCCTCGTGATAACACATCGAACTTGATTCCGCGTTGCTTGAGCAAACTGCCCAGCAGCAGGACGAACGGAGTCTTCCCCGAACCACCCGTGGAAAGATTCCCTACGCTGACGACCGGCCCCTGCAGTCGCTGAGCCCGAAGAATCTTTCGGTCATAGAGCGCGTTCCGCAGTCCGACTACGCCACCGTAGATGAGCGAGAGAGGATTCAATCAGTGTGTGCAGAATCAGTTTTTTCGGCCTGGACTGAAACCGGCACCGAATCCCGGCCAGTCTCCATCAGAGTCTGTAGCGCTGCCAGCGTGCGCGCGGTCGCGCCCATTTGCGAGCGGATGGTGGCTTCGGCGCGCCGGCCAAGGGCGCGGCGCTCCGCGTCATCCGCGAGCAGTTGCATCAGCGTGAGCGGCAATTCCGACAAACCCACAATGCGCACCGCGTCGCGGCTTTGAAAAAGCGAGACGATGTCGCGGAAATTCTCGGTGTGGTTCCCCGTCACAACCGCCACGCCGTGCTGCGCGGGCTCGATAATGTTGTGGCCCCCCCGCGGCACCAGGCTTCCGCCCACGAAGGCAACGTCGGCCAAAACATACAACGCGGCGAGCTCCCCGATGGTGTCCACAAGAAAAATTCTTCCCGCCAGGGACTCACCCCGCCATTGCGATCGGCGGCGCGAGGGGATTCCCAACTGCTGGATCAGGATGGCAACTTCGTCGAAGCGCTGAGGATGGCGTGGCGCAAGAATCATCACCGCCCGAGGATGCGGGACCCGCAAATTTTCAAACGCCTTGAGCAGCGGCGGCTCTTCATCGTCGACGGTGCTGCCGCAGACGAGCACAGGTCCGGCGCCTTCTGCAGCCAGTGAGCGGCGCAGGCTGTTTACAATAGGCGGCGGCGAAGGCAAACTCACGTCGAACTTAAGATTGCCGGTGACTTGCACGCGCGCGGCGTCGGCGCCGATCGATTGCAGACGCTCGGCGTCGTCTGAGGTTTGTGCAAGAAAAAGGTCGACGTGTTCCAGCATCCTGCGCAAGGACCAGCGAAAACGGGCGTAGCGCGGCCATGAGCGGTCGGAGATGCGGGCGTTGACGACGGCGATGCGCGCGCCACTGGCGTGAGCCAGTCGCAGAAAGTTCGGCCAAAATTCCGTTTCTGCCAAGATCACTAGCTCTGGCTTCAAGCCGCGGAGATATGGCCGGATCGCAAATGCAAAGTCCAACGGAAAGTAGAAAACGTTCTCTTCTCCAAAGCGCTTGCGGGCGAGTTCCTGCCCCGTATCCGTGGTGGTCGAGAGGAACACGCGATACTGCGGAAAGCTGCGCCGCATCTGCTCGATCAGGCCGCTCACGGCGAGGACTTCACCCACGGAAACAGCGTGAACCCAAATCGCGCGGTGCGATTGGGATTCCGCGGCCTTTGTAAGTCGCGCCGGCACGCTCCCCATGCGCTCGGCAAGTCCCCTGCGATACTTGCCGTGACGAAAAATCTGGTAGAGCCAGTAGGGCAGGCTGACGATCATGCCTAGCGCGAGCGCGAGACTGTAGAGAAAATAGCTCAAGCTGAGCCATTCTAAACCGCTTCATCGTTGGCGTGGCGCGCGACCTTTTATAATGGGAGCATGCGCGCTTCATCTTTACAATTCACCTGGCGGGCGGCTGTCGCCGTGGTCTGCGCTGCCGGGCTTGTGCCGGCAGTGCGCGCGGGCAAGAACTTCGTGAAGCCAGTCGCGAAAGCGGCAATTAATTATCCGGCCCACGATTTTCATCGCGAGGAGAAGGCTGCCATCGCAGCCGATCCCTATGACAATCCTGAAAAAGCCAAAGTCTTTTCGGTGAATTTTGCAGCCCACGGATTCCTGCCAATTTTTTTTATCGTAACTAACGACGGCGATCAGCCCATCTCCATCGCCAGTATGGAAGTCAAGCTGATCACCGGGAATCACTCGAAGCTCACGCCGATCGCAACGGAAGATCTTTACCGGCGGCTGTCGAATCCGCAAGTGAGCACGCGGCCGAGCCCGATTCCGCTGCCGCACAAGGTGAAGGGCACGATCGGCCAGAAAGAAATGGACGAGATCGAGTCCTCGCAATTCGCAGCCCGCGCGGTCGAGCCGCATACCACGCAATCGGGATTCCTGTTTTTCGATGTAGGCGGAATCGAGACGGTTCTGCCCGGCGCAGTCATCGACATTACGGGCGTCGACGATGCCAAGGGAAGTGAGTTGCTGTACTTTGAGATTGCGATGGACAAGTATGTGAACGCGTCGAACTAAGAGCAGGCGTCCGGTGTCAGCTCTCGGACGCCAAACTATACTTCTCGCCCGACGCCTGAGGTCCGACGCCCGACGACTGTTTCTTTATAATCACTGTTTATGGTGACTACGCCAGCGGATTCCGTTGCCGCCCACGCTGCCTATGAGCCGGTCATCGGCCTGGAAGTGCATGTCCAACTTCTGACGGCGACGAAGATTTTCTGTTCGTGCTCGACTCGGTTCGGAGCGCCGCCGAATACTAACGTCTGCCCCGTCTGCCTCGGGATGCCGGGAGCGCTACCGGTCCTCAACAAGAGAGCAGTCGAATTCGCCACGCTTGCTGCGATGGCGCTCCATTGCCGCGTCAACGAGACTTCGATTTTTGCGCGCAAGAATTATTTCTATCCCGACCTGCCCAAGGGTTACCAGATTTCGCAATATGACCGGCCGCTGGCCGAGCATGGGTTCATTGACATCTCGAGTGCCGGCGGCAAGCACAAGAAAATCGGCATCACCCGCGTGCATCTCGAAGAGGACGCGGGCAAGAGCCTGCACGAGAGCTTTCCTGACTCCGACGAGAAAACCGCCATCGACCTCAACCGCACCGGCGTGCCGCTGATCGAAATTGTCAGCGAGCCCGACATTGCTTCGCCCGACGAAGCCTACGAATATCTGACGCGGCTGAAGGAAATCATCCTGTATACCGGGGTCAGCGACTGCAACATGGAAGAAGGTTCGCTGCGGTGCGACGCCAATGTCAGCGTGCGTCCGCGCGGACAAAAAGAATTCGGCATCAAGGCGGAAATTAAGAACGTGAATTCGTTCCGCTTTATCCGGGAAGCATTGGAATATGAAATCGGGCGGCAGATTGAGGTGCTCGAGGCCGGCGGCAAAATCGCTCAGGAGACGCGCCTCTACAACGCGCACGAAGGCAAGACCTACAGCATGCGTTCGAAAGAGCAGGCGCATGATTATCGATATTTTCCGGAGCCGGACCTGCTGCCGCTCGTGGTCGACGAAAAATGGCGCGACAAAATCTCGCAGGCCATGCCCGAGCTGCCTGAGGCGCGGCGCACGCGCATGGTGAAGGACTACGGCATCACCGAATATGACGCACAAGTGCTGACCTCGCCGAAAGCGCTGGCCGATCAGTTCGAGGAAGCGGCCAAGGCAGCCAAGAATCCTAAACGCGTCGCCAATCTGGTGCAGAGCGAGTTGATGGGCCGTCTGAAGGCCAAGGGCGTTGCCATCGAGGCCTCGCCGATTTCGATGCGGGGCGTGGCGGCGTCGGCCGATCTGGTCGAGGCCGGAACCATCTCGGGCAAGATGCTCAAGGATCTCTACGATCTGAGCTTCGAGCGCGGCAAAGATTTTCCCGAGGTTTATGACGAAGAAGGCCGCCCGCGGCAGTCGACGGACACCTCTGCGCTCGAAAAGATCATCGACGAAGTGCTGGCGGCCAATCCCAAACAGCTTGAGCAGTATCGCGCCGGTAAGACCAGCATCATTGGATTCTTTGTAGGTCAGGCCATGAAAGCTTCCAAAGGCCAAGCCAGCCCACAGCTTGTAAACGAACTGCTGGCGAAGAAACTGCAATGACGGCCTAATTCCCGTGCCAACGGTCCCCAAAATCGCAGCACTTTGGTCATCTAAACCTTCAGAGGAAGGCAGGCTACGATGCGGATGAGCCTGTGTTGGCTGACCGCATCGCGAGGCCTAGCGTGAAAAATCTTAATCGGATTATCAGTATCGTGACTCTAGTAGCCTCGTTGGTGGCCGTATTACTGCTGCTGCGAAAGCCGGCACCCGTGGCGGTGAAGCAGGCGCCCGCAACCATTGCAGAACATGCTCAGTCGTTTGACCAGAAGATGGCCGAGTTCACAGAGGCCACGCAGCCCGCGAAGGGTGGATCCGAAGCGAAGCCCGATGCTGGACAAGAGACTTCGAAGGCAGAAGTCCACATCAATTCCGATGAAATCAGCGCTGTGCTGGCGCAGTCGCTGGGCACGGGTGGAGCGGCCCTTACTCCGGACTCGAGTATCGGCAGCGCCGCGCCCACGATTAAAGATCAGCAAGTGAGTTTCGATGGCGACCTGGTGCACGGACAGTTTCTCACCGAAGTCGCCGGCAAAGACGTTTGGATCACTGTCTCTGGGCATATTGGCGAGAAAGACGGCTACGCGACTTTCGATCCCACCGAGTTCAAGGTCGGCGACCTGAGCGTCCCTGTTTCGCTGGTGAATCCTGCTCTACAAAAAAAGCTCGCTGAGCAGCGCGATCGCCTGAAACTGCCGGACAATGTTGGCGCGATGAAAGTGGAGAACGGGGAACTGGTGATGCAGCAGAAGTAAGGAACAATTTAAGATTTTCGATTTTGATTTCAGATTGAAAAACCCGCTGCTTGAATATGGGGTTCTAAATTGGAAATCTGCGATTCGAAGATCGGCAAACTGAAATCGGCAATCTGAAATCTATCCGCGATCTACCGCCCTCACCCGATTTTCACTCGCCACTTTCGCGTACCAGCGGCCGGAATCTTTTATTGTGCGCTGCTGCGTTTTGAAATCAACATAGGTGAGGCCGAAGCGCTGGCCGTAGCCTGCGGCCCACTCGAAGTTGTCGAGCAAACTCCAGGCGTTATATCCGCGGACGTCGGCGCCCTCAGCCATGGCTTGTCCCAGCGCCGCAAGGTATTGGTGGTGATACGCGATCCTTCTGCTGTCGTGAATCACTCCACTCGCATCCGGTCCGTCGTTATAGGAGCATCCACTCTCGGTGATCTCGATCGCGGGCCGATTGTAGTCGCGCGTGAGGCGCATGACCATATCGTAAAGAGCTTTCGGCCAAACCTCCCAGCCAATGTCGGTCTTCGAACCCTGTTGCCCGCCTTCCATCTTCACCGGGAACAGCCAGTCCTGGGCGTGAGCAGCCCGCTCGATGGCGCCAGGTGCGGACGCGATGAGGCGGTAGTAAAGATTGATGCCGATGAAATCGAGCGGGGCACGCATCTTGTCGATATCGCCCGACTGAATGCGCATGGCCGTCTCCGGCAGGAATGTAAGCGCATCGGGATAACGCCCGCGCAGAGCAGGATCCAGGAACCACGTGTTGGTGATGGCGTGGGCGCGCTCCGCTGCCAGCTTATCCTCCTCGGAATCGGTGGCCGGCTCGCACGACGACATGCTGAACGCGGTGCCCACACGCGAAGAGGGTCGGGCCGCCTTCAACGCGCGGAATCCCGCGCCTTGCGCCAGGTTGACCACATGGGTCGCCCGCAGAAAATCGAGTAGACTCTTGCGGCCCGGAGCATGCGTTCCTTCCAGATAACCCAAATCGACGAAGGCCGCCGGCTCATTGAAAATATTCCAATCTGTCACCCGGTCGCCCAGGGCTTGCGCCACCAGTTGCACATACTCCGCAAAACGCGCGGCAGTATCGCGGTTAGTCCATCCCCCGGAATCTTCGAGCGTCTGCGGCAGATCCCAGTGATAGAGCGTGACCAGCGGGCGGATGCGTGCCGCCAGCAAATCGTCAACCAGACGGCTGTAGTAGTCGATGCCTTTGGAATTCGCCGAGCCAGTTCCTGCCGGCTGAATGCGAGGCCATGAGACCGAAAAACGGTAGCTGTTCTGATTCATCGCCCGCATTAGTGCAATGTCTTCACGCCAGCGGTGGTAGGAATCGCAAGCCACGTCGCCGGTGTCGCCATTCTTGATTTTCCCGGGAGTGTGCGAGAAGCGGTCCCAAACCGATTCGCCTTTGCCATCTTCGTTCCACGCCCCTTCGATCTGATAGGCCGCCGTAGCGGTGCCCCAGAAGAATCCCTTGGGGAAGGCGATGTTAGAAGACGTTGTGAATTGAGAAACTTGAGATGGCGCGAACGGATGTGCCTTGGCGGCAGCGATCGCGGTCGAAGTGCTGGCCCTGGAGGATCCGCTGCAGCCCGAAGAAAATACGGGCAAGCCGGCGGCGGCGCCAGCTCCAAGGATTGCTTGAACAAACTTGCGGCGTGTCAGACGCAACTAGACTCGAGCTCCTTCAAAAGTGTGACGGCCAGGGCCAACTCGGCGCTCCCTCATGTTAGGTTATAGAACATCGATAAGGGAGGAACTTTAGTGCCGTCCGCGCACTAAGTTCTCATTCCGGGTGCAAACTGTCAAACAACTTCCACAGCTTGTCGGCGCTGGCGCGGTAAATCACCCAACCGGTGCCCACATCGGAAGTTTGGCGAAACAGCAATTCGCCGCGCAGGTCGCCATCGGCGTCGACCGCGTCGATCAATTCCAGGCGCGGCGTCAGGTCGAGATGGAACTTGTCGGTCACGCCGACATAGATCGGATGCAGGTTGTTGTAGATGTCAGGATAAGCCACTAGCGTGACCGGATAAGTCAGCTCCGCGTCTACGGCCGAAAAGGCAGCGCCCGCCGGCGGCGGCGGCATGTGCGCCTCGGCGCTGAAGACGATTACGGGCTGATTGGTATTCCACAAATCGTAGGCGGCCATCTGCACGTTTTCGAGAATGGGATCTTTAACTTTCGGGGACGAGGGTTTCATGGATGACGTTTTCGTGGACGCGGCGTGCGCGGGCACCGGCGAAATCCTGGCTTTGGCGCGAGCCTCGACGTAGGCGCGGACCTTTTCCTTGGCTAGCCCGATCAGTTGCTGGCGACGTTCGCCCTCTTCATCCTTGAGCCACGTGAATCCGTACGCACGCGGGTCCGGACCGGTCGCGTCGGAAATTGCGGGAATCAGCTGGACCGCTGCTTTATCTAACTGAGCCCCCGAAGCGTTAAGGCCAGCCGCGGGCTCCGCAGACTTGGCCCCGCTCGAACTGGGTGCGGTCGCGCCCGGCTTGCTATAGCCGGGAATCTCATCCTCGGGCAAAGGCTCGACCGGCTTGCCTCGCCGCAGCGTGGGGCGGTTGGCTTCTGTGGCTCCGCTGTCGGATTCCGGAATGTTTTCTGCCGTCTTCGCGTTTGCATCTGGCTTGTTGTCGCCTGCCTTGGTATCGGACGGCTTGGGGTCAGAAGACTTGGAGTCCCCCGCCGGCGTGCTGGAAGGCGTGCCAGACGCGGGCGGGCCTTGACCCGTTGGCGGCGGCGCCGACGCTAGCGGCGGAGTTCCTTTGGTGATGCGCGGCGGTTCGTCGCCAGAATCCGACGACGGCTTCGACGGAGTCGATGAGGGGGCACTCGATGAGCGAGCGCCGCCATCGGGTGCATTGTGAACCTTCGCGGGATCGCGCGTGAGCCGTGGCGGGGCGTCACCCGTGTCGATTCCCGCCGGCACTGTCTCGGCCTTCAAAGCAGTTTTCTGCTCGCTTCCCGCGGGAACCCACTTGCCGGTGCCGATCCAGGGACTGGGAACATTCGCGGCATTACTGTGCAGGGCGCTGCTCACCGTGAACAAGCCCAGCGAAGTGCCGGTGCGTTCGGCTTCGTAGACAGTCCCCGATTCCAATGCCATCGGGATAGGGTCGGCTTTGTAAGCAGTCGCGTCCCAGAACTTGCCGCCGGTTAAAATTGCAATCGGAATCAGTGACGATTTGCCGTTTGCGGTAATCTGCAACACGCCCACGGCTCGCGGCCCGGCATCTTTCTTACGGGGAACGTTGCGGTTGCCGGGTATAATCTGTGGCCGCTCCTCTTCGCGTTGCGCGGCGGCGTTCGAAGTGAAAGACGCGAGGCAAGTTAGCAGCGCGACCAGAGCCGTTCCCCAGGAGAAAATTCTTCGGTATAAAATTCTGGTGTGTAAGAATCTGGAGTGTAAAATCCTGGAATAAGCGGCCTGGGCCGACGCAGCTTGCGCGGCATTCCACTTCGCTTCTTTTCGAGACATCCTCATGCATATCCATGATAAGGCTCCCGACTTTACTTTGCCGGACGAGAACGGAAAAGACCGTTCGCTGCAGGAGTTTAAGGGCAAGGTGGTTATCCTTTTTTTCTATCCGCGGGCCGACACTCCGGGTTGAACCGTCGAGGCTCGCGGGTTCCGCGACACCTATAAACAGATTCAGAAAACCGGCGCCGTGCTGCTTGGCATATCCCCCGACACGCCCAAAGCGCAAAAGAAATTTCAGGACAAGCACGACCTGCCCTTCGCTTTACTGGCCGACGCCGAGAAAAAGGTCGCTGAAGCTTTCGGCGTAATGAAAGAAAAAAATATGTACGGCAAGAAAGTTCGGGGCGTCGCGCGGACAACGTTCATCATCGGCCCGGATGGGAAGATTCAGCATATCTTCGAGAAAGTGAAGCCCGACGACCACGCGGAGGAAGTGCTGGCGTATTTGAAAGAATCGGGTGACGGCGCAGCGTAGGCGGAGAAGATGCGAGTCCAATGAATTCGCCTCGAATGCAAGCCACAACTCTCCCGAACTAAAAAGGACCAGCCTTCCTCATCCGCCCCACTCACCATTCAGGATTCAACTGCATGCCCGAGTTGCACTCTACCGCCCAGATCAGTCCCCTGGATCGCGCTTTCTTCTCCCGTGATCCGCGCCGCGTGGCGCGTGAACTCTTGGGGAAGGTGCTGGTGAGACGAGAAGCCGACGCGCTTCTAACCGCCCGCATCGTTACTGGACGCATCGTGGAAGTCGAAGCCTACCTCGGCGCAAAAGATCTCGCTGCCCACTCCGCTGCCGGCAAGACGCTGCGCAACGCGGTGCTGTTCGGGCCCCCTGGGTACGCATACGTCTACTTCATTTATGGGAACCACTACTGCCTCAACGTCTCCTGTGAGCCTGAGGGCCAGGCCGGAGGCGTCCTGTTTCGGGCACTCGAACCTCTCAGCGGCATCGAAGCAATGGCTCTCGCCCGCGGCCTCGAGATTCAGGAAAGCAAGAATGAACCAAGCAGGATTAAAGAGCTGATCAGACTTACCAGCGGTCCAGGAAGGCTCTGTGAAGCCTTCGGAATCGATCGGGCTCGCGACAACGGATGCGACCTCACCTCGCGCGCAAGCAGCCTATGGATCGGCGAGGACGGATATCGCGCCTCGCGAATCCGCGTTACGGCCCGGATCGGCATCACCAAAGCCGCCGAACACCCGCTGCGCTACTTTCTCGCTGGCAACCCATTCGTCTCAGGACGAAAAGCTGGTGGAGCCCCAGACAGTCGGGGAGCAGCCGCACGAAAATCCCCACTCTAGCCCGCAAAAGACGCGGCTAGAATGGGCCACCGTCACCCATCGGACGCCCCCCGTCCGGGGTTTGCGCGCGAACGCGCGCAAGTAAACTGTTCGCATTGACAGCGGGTGTAGACTCAGCTCCGAATCGATCGCGCCAAAAGCCTTGCCCCATCAGCTTTTTCGCGCGCAGCGCTTTACCCATGATGAACGCGGTTTCGGCGCAACCCCGCTGTGGCCTGACTCATCTCACCGCATAAAGGAGCTCGCGTGCCTCGCTTCACGCGCATCCGGATCTCGGCTGCGATTTTCGTGTCAACGCTATTCGTGTCCGCGTTCGCGACCGCCCCCCTGCTCACAGCCGCTGACGGAGCCGTGGCCAGCGTTTCCCCAGCCACCTCATACATTCTTGTTGGCTTTGCCGGCGGTTTTGTGCGTCACGACGATCTGCGCCACGGCCCGGTGCAACTGGCGCAGAAAATTCAGCGCGTGCTTCCGCCAGGCGCTTCGGTCCAGGTCTTTGAGAACCGGCACAGAAAGGCTGCGTACCAAGCGATTCTTCGCCTGCTGGACACCGATCACGACGGCACTCTGAGCGCCGCAGAAAAAGCGCACGCCCAAATCATACTTTTTGGACACAGTTGGGGAGCATCCGCCGTGGTGCTGCTGGCGCGCGAACTGAATCGAGCCGGAATTCCAGTGCGGCTGACAGTGCAGGTCGATAGTATTGCCAAGCCCTGGCAACTGGATGGCGTCATTCCCCAAAATGTGGCCGCCGCCGCCAACTTCTATCAGCCGCACGGCTGGGTTCATGGCCGCGCGCGCATCACCGCCGCCGACGTCTCCAAAACGCAGATCCTCGGCAACTATCGCTTCGATTACGAAAAGAAGCCGGTCAAATGCGAGGGAGGCGGTTCCTGGTTCCAGCGGACTTTTGCCACGGACCACTTCGAGAGCCAGTGCGATCCCAAGCTTTGGACGCAGGTGGAAACTCTGGTCCGCCAGAGTATGGCCGCGCCATAGCCCTGGGCGACTTCTCATTGTAGATTTCGGATTTGTCCTGGGCTTTGACTCGGTAATCGAGAATCCATCGAAAACCTGCGCTCTGAAATGTGAAGTTCTGTGCTGCCCTCTGGACAACTTCCGCCCTGGAACCAGAGTCCAACTAGAGGTACGATGCAATCACACGGTCTGCCCACGCGAGGCACTCAGGTTGTTCGTTGGGCTGGTTCAACGAAAATTGTCCATTGGACCGTGTTTGGTGGCGGGAGCTGTCTATGCGGAAATCCAATTTACTGAGCGCTATTCTTCCAGGTTTCGCTTCTTTCATCCTGGTTATTGCACCGATTCCTGCTGCTGCTCAACATGGAGGAGGCGGTCACGGTGGAGGCGGCGGTGGCGGTTTCCACGGCGGGGGATCATACGGCGGGGGCGGAGGCTTCCACGGTGGCGGCTATTCCGGTGGCTATCATGGCGGTGAACGGGGAGGGGCATACGGGGGATCGTCCACCGGCATGCGCGGAGGCGCGGCGGGGCGCGAGAGCGGCGCTTCGAATTCCAGTACAGCGAGGGCGTGGTCATGGGAGAGTCGAAGCGGCTCTCGCGATGCCTCACCCGGATGGCACTCGTTTTCGGGCCGCGGTAACGGTGTAGGCGCCGCAGGAACTCGTGCAGTGGGAGCGCGGGAAACTGGAACTCGCGAAGTGGCATCTCGCGGAATGGGCGGCAGCGAAGCGGGTATTCGCGATGGGCAGTTCCATGCTTTCGGAGGCACCCACGCTGCGGCAGGGCTGGCTTCGGGTGCGAGAATCGGCGGGGGCGCACAATTCGTCCGTGGTAATTGGGGACATGGTGGCTGGCGTGGGGGCTGGGGCTGGGGGGGATGGGGTTGGGGATGTTGCGGGTGGGGACTCGGTTTTGGTTTCGGCGGCTTCTGGGGCCCGTATTGGGGTTGGGGTTGGCCGTACTGGTATAACCCGTGGTGGGGCTACGGTTATGCCACGCCCGGCTATTACGCGCCGGACTATGTTGAGCCGTACTGAATGTGGTTCGCGCTTTATTTCGATGGCGGTTTTGGCGAAGTGGCGTTCGCTGCTGCCAGCAAGACGTTGTCGATCAGCCGCGTAGCGCCGACATAGGCCGCGACCGCAGCCAGCGCTCCACGCGTAACATCTTCAATGGGATCGAGCGTCTCCGGGTCAACGATGTCAACATAGTCCAACCGCACCGAATTTACCCGCTCAAATTCCTGGCGCCCCGCGGCCGCCAGCCTGGCTGCATTCCGTTCGCCGCCAACCGCCAACTTTTCTATACGCAGCAGCGCACGATGCAGAACCAAAGCCTGTTTTCTCTGCTCGGGATTGAGGTAGGCGTTGCGCGAACTCATGGCCAAGCCATCGGCATCGCGGACGATCGGGCAGACCACAATTTCTACTGCCAGATTCAGATCCCGCACCATGCGGCGGATAATTGCCACCTGCGCGGCATCCTTCTGGCCAAAGAAAGCCACGTCCGGTTCCACGATGTGAAACAACTTCGCGACCACGGTCGTGACGCCGCGAAAGTGGCCCGCGCGTGAACGGCCGTCCAGTTTGTCGCTCAGACCTTCCACCGTGACCCAGGTTGCCCCACCCGTGGGATACATCTCTTCCACCGACGGCGCAAACACGGTCTCTACACCTTCCCGCTCAAGGAGTTCCAAGTCGCGGTCGAATGAACGCGGATACTGCGCCAGATCCTCAGCCGGTCCGAACTGCGTGGGGTTAACAAAGATTGACACGGCTACCACGTCACAGTGGGCTCGCGCTGCCCGCACCAGCGATAGATGCCCCTCATGCAACGCGCCCATCGTAGGGACGAATCCCAGGCGCTTGCCCGCGTGGCGAGAGTCGCGAGAGACCCTTCGCATGTCGTGAATGGTGGTGAGGGTTTTCAAAAGTAAATATTCAGATGCGAAGGGCAGCCCATTTCAAGAGCTAGCATGCATCCACGGGTGCCTCCGTTTTGAGCATGACTTTTCCGAAGCTACCTCACGACCATGGGAACGTCGTTCTTCGCAGCCCAGATCAGAGCTACAAACCACCCAATCACGCTCCATCCCAGGAACAGATTCAGCAGAAAGATCGCGAGCAGGTCGCGCTTGCTCTTCGCAAGCGCGATGATCGAAGGCAGAAAATACATCACGAATCCGAATCCGAAAAATGGGAAGAAGAAAAATGTTGAGAGACTCGATGTCGAGAAAATTGAGGTCGACAGAATCGTTGAGAGAATCATAGGCTCCCTCCTTTGCTATAGCCTAGCACCATCGGACACGCGCCTACCGGCCTACAGAAAGATACGCATGAGAAAGCGTTTCCGTTCCGTGTTTTCCGCGCAATCAATAGCGCTCCGCGGGCTACACTCCTCATCGCCCTATCGCGCGCTTGCGGGCCAAGACTATATCCAGCCCGGCCTTGGTCTCCTTCGGCAGATGATATGACTCTTCGTCTGACGGATACTGATGCGATTGCACGTCCGCGCGAAACGACCGCACCGCATTCGTGATCAGCGCCGCCGCATCACCATAGCGCCGCACAAACTTTGCCGATGGACCAAACGTCAGATTCAGAATGTCGTGAAACACCAGCACCTGCCCGTCGCACTCGGGGCCGGCTCCAATGCCGATGGTCGGGGCGCTCACTTCCGCCGTGATCATCGCCGCCACTTCCCGCGGAATCCCCTCGAGATAAAGGCATGCTATGCCGGCGCGGTCGAGCGCCACGGCATCGCGCATGAGCTGCTCAATGCCGCTCAGGCTCTTGCCCTGCACCTTGTAGCCACCCATCACGTTCACCGATTGCGGCATCAGGCCGATGTGGCCTGCGACGGGAATCTCGGCGTCGATAATCTGGCGAATCAGATCCGCGCGCTTCTCTCCGCCCTCAATTTTCACGACCTCGGCGCCGCCTTCTTTCACGAAGCGGGCCGCATTGGTCACAGCGGTTTTAGGGTCTATCTGATAAGACCCATACGGCATATCGGCGACCAGCAGCGCGTTCTTCACGCCGCGGCGCACGGCCTTCACGTGATGCAGCATTTCATCCACGGTGACTGAGAGCGTGTTTTCGTAGCCGAGCATGGTTTGGGCCAGCGAATCGCCGACCAGCACCATGTCGATACCGGCCTCATCGATCAGGCGCGCCGACGCATAGTCGTAAGCGGTAAGGCAGGTGATGGGTTGATGGCGAAGTTTCTGGTCCCGCAGAGAAGCGGTGGTGACCTTATGGCCGGAGCCGCCGGGTCTTGACGAATCGGGTCTAGGCGAACTAAGACCGCCGGTGATCGGGGTCAAACTCATGCTGTCCTCCAGTGCCCCTCCGCCTCGGGCGGATAGAGCCTGTACGCGTCATCCTGATTCAGTTCAAGCTAATTCTTCCCGGAGGAGCGTGGCCTCCACAGCTTTGGATGACGCTAAGGCATTGTAGCGCTAACAAGCGGCAAGAAGCGACGATGGTTCCTGATTCCTTTCAATAGTTTGGGCAAGCCCGGCGGGAAGTAAGCTCGAAGTCGGCTTCCTGCGGAATCTTGCAAGTGAGATTTCCAGGCAGGTAAGTCATATTGATTATCGTCTTACATTTGGGTAAGATAAGCCTATGGCAACCTACCGCACCGTCATCAGCTCGAAAGGCCAAGTTGTCATTCCCGCCGAACTGCGCGAGCAGTTTGGCCTCACGAAAGGCACACCCGCCACCTGGCGCGAAGAAAAAGGACGCCTCGTGCTCACTCCCATAACGGCGGAGCGCATAAGAGAAATCCGTGGATTTCTCAAACCCGCTCCTGGCGAGCCTTCGGCTTTCGAGGCGTTGTTCGAGGAGCGCGAGCGTGAGCGCCGGAGAGAAAAATAATGGCTCGCCTCCGTGGCGAGGAAACTCGCCGGTATGTACTGGACGCCAACGCGCTTGTCGGACTGTTTGAAGATCGTCACGGAATCGCCGAAAAAGTTGAACGCCTTCTGCGCGCCGCCGCCCTTCAAGATGTGCCGCTATTGATGTCCGCAGTCAATTGGGGAGAGGTCTTCTATACGGAGTGGAGAACGCGCGGGGAGGCCGGAGCCTGGCAGGCCGAGACAGTTCTTCAGGAAATGCCTATCGCCATCATGGGGGTGGATCGCGAGCGCGCCACTCGTGCGGCCGCTCTGAAACAAAAGCACGGTCTTGGCTATGCCGACGCCTTTGCCGCCGAACTGGCCATCGAGCGTGGCGCATGGCTAGTCACGGCCGATCCGGAATTTGTCAAGGTTGGGAAGGCCCTGTCGGTCTATACGCTACCGAGGCATGAGAAGTGAATCTTCAGTGCTAACGAGCAACGGCCAACAACTAACGACTAACGACTGCCCTCAAGCCCCCAGCGCGTCCTGCCCGCCCAGCGGTAGGAAATATTGCGTGCCTTTAATCGGCTCCGTCACTTTGCGGAGGAGTTCTTGCAGGTCTTCGTTGCGGTCCACGAAATCGATTTCTGACGTATTCACGATCAGTAGATCCGACGATGTGTAGTGAAAGAAGAAGTGCTCGTAGGCCTTCACTACCTCTTCCAGATACTCGTCGCTTACCGCCCGCTCACTGGCGGAATTTTTCTTTTTGAGCCGCTTCTTCAGAACTTCTGGCGTGGCCTGGAGATAAATCACCAGATCGGGCGTAGGCAACTGCTCACGGAAATGATTGTAATAACGGTTGTAGGTGTCGAGTTCCTGGTCGGTGAGATTGAGGCAGGCAAAAAGCTTGTCTTTTTCGAAGATGAAATCGGAGACAACGATTTTCTGCGAGCGCGCGCCCGGATCGAGCGTCTGCAACTGCTCAAAGCGCCGCACCAGAAATGCGAACTGCGTCTGAAACGCCGCCCCGCGGTCGCCTTCATAAAAGGATTCCAGAAAAGGATTGGCCTCGGGTTCCATCACCCGCTGTGCATTCAGGCGCTCGGCCAGAATGCGGGCCAGCGTGCTCTTGCCCACTCGGATGGGCCCTTCCACAGCAATGTACCGGGGCAGTTCGAAAAGGTTGGCCATGAGTTCGTGCGATGTCCCGTGCGACGCCTCGTGCGATGTGTCCGAATATGGCAGGATAGCTCGGATGACGCCGAGTGGCAATTGCGGAATGAGTTAACAGGAAGAATTGAGTAATTGGGGAATTTTGTAATTGAGGAATTGGAAAATCCCGCGCTCCTCTGCGGATGAGACTTTTCAATTACTCAATTACAAAATTACCGAATTACTCAATCCGCTACAATCCTTGCCATGCTCGGCCCAGTCCTCGTCGGATCTGCGTCATTAGCGGCCGCTGTGGCCGCGGGCTACCAGTCGATGGTGCCAACTGGCCAGTGGTACGGGCGCACGTTCACCGGACTGCCCCATGGCACCAGACAACTCGCGCTCACTTACGACGATGGGCCCAACGATCCCCACACGCTGCGCCTGCTGGAAGTGCTGGCTCGGCACGATGTACGCGCGACTTTTTTTCTGATCGGACGCTACGTGAAACAACGGCCTGAGATCGCGCGCGAAATCGTGAAGGCCGGTCATGTCGTGGGCAACCACACGTTCACGCATCCGCTGCTGATTTTCAAAAGCGAGGCTGAGATTCGGCGCGAACTTTCCGATTGCCAGGCAGCGCTCCACGATGCTATCGGAGAGCATTCCAACCTATTTCGTCCCCCGTTTGGCGGACGGCGTCCTGCGGTTTTGCGCGTCGCCCGCCAGTTCGGGCTTGAGCCCGTGATGTGGAATGTGACGGGCTATGACTGGAACTCTCGGCCGCCGGCCGTGATCGAACACAAGGTCACAAAACAAATTCACGGCGGCGACGTGATTCTCTTGCACGACGGCGGTCATAAGCAGATGGGCGCAGACCGCTCACAAACGGTAGTCGCGACGGAATGTTTGATCGCCCGCTACAAATCGGAAGGCTATGAACTCGTAACCGTCCCGCAGATGATGCAGCGCTAGACTAGCCGCGTACTGCAGCAAATGCCTGCTTCGCCGCTGCCACGGTTCGCTGCACATCTCCTTCGCTGTGCGCGGCTCCCAAGAAGGCTGCCTCATACTGCGAAGGCGGCAGATACACGCCGCTTTCGAGCATGCTGCGGAAAAATTTACCAAACGATTCGGTATTCGATTTCGACGCCGAGTCCCAATCGGTCACCGGCCCCGGATTGAAGAACCAGGTGAACATCGAGCCCACGCGGTTGTAACAAAGTGCGACTCCGGCTTCTTTCGCGGCCGCGGCCACTCCGCTGACCAACGCCTCGCTCATTTGTTCCAGCTGCGGATAAATCTCGCTTTTCCGATCGCGCAACTGTTTCAGCATCGCGCATCCCGCAGCCATCGCCAGTGGATTGCCAGACAGCGTCCCGGCCTGATACATCGGACCCAGCGGCGCAACCAGATCCATGATCTCCTTCGGCCCGCCGTAGGCACCTACCGGCAATCCTCCGCCGATAATTTTTCCCATCGTGGTCAGGTCAGGGCGAATGCCGTACAACTCCTGCGCTCCGCCAAATGCCACGCGGAACCCGGTCATGACCTCGTCGAAAATCAGCACCGATCGTTCGCGCTCGGTCAGCAGCCGCAGTCCAACGAGATAATCGTCGGCGGCAGGAACGCACCCCATGTTGCCGACGACCGGCTCCACAATTACGCAGGCAATCTGATGTTTGAATTTCTGGAATGCATGCTCGACCACAGAAAGATTATTGAAGGGCAACGCCAGCGTGAATTGCGTGAACTCCTCGGGCACGCCTGCCGATCCCGGAATCCCCAGCGTAGCCACGCCCGAGCCTGCCTTCACTAGCAGCGCGTCTGCATGCCCGTGATAGCAGCCCTCAAATTTCACAATGTATTTGCGCTTGGTGTAAGCCCGTGCCAGCCGGATCGCCGACATGGTCGCTTCGGTCCCGGAGCTGACAAAACGAACTTTTTGCATGCTGGGAAATGCGCCGAGAACTAGTTCCGCCAGATCGGCCTCTGCGGGCGTCGACGCGCCGAAGCTGGTGCCGTTGCAGGCCGCGCCCACAATGGCATCGAGCACATTTGGCTCGGCGTGACCAAGAATCAGCGGTCCCCACGATCCGATGTAGTCGATGAATTCGTTTTCGTCGGCGTCCCAGATGTGCGATCCCTTGCCGCGCACAATGAAAGGCGGATCTCCGCCGACCGATCGAAACGCTCGCACCGGAGAATTCACTCCTCCGGGAATCATGCTCTCGGCGCGCTGTTGTAGACGGCGGGACTGCTCGGTTTTGCGCGATGTAGTGGGCGGCATCGAGCCCTCTCGACTGATACAAATGATTGCGATAATTATTTCGAGAAGCAACTACAAGAAGCACCTACGACAAAAGATGTCAGCTGATCGAACTTATGCAACCGACTACTATAGCAGCGACACTTGGCTCAAATTAATCAGATATTCATGGTTCTGCAATCGCCTTGCAACATGCCCTCAGTACCTTAGGGTCATCAAGTTACCCTTCTAACCGGGAGGGTTTTGAGGGACAGTCTCGGGGGCTCCGGACTGTCCTTTTTGCTTTGCAGTATTGAATCCTGAATCCTCAGACGACTTCATCGTTCCCTCTCCACAACATTGTCGTCCCAACCGGACTTCCCGAAGGAGAAGCGCAATCGAAGGCCCTTGAGTTTCGCGCTGGTGCACACCGCCCTTAAGTCCCGCCATTAACCACGATTAATCCACCATCGTATAATCATCCTCAATGATCACCGTCTCCAAGGAGGACTACCTCAAGTCGATCCTCGAAGCGGAAAGCGAAGGTGAAGCCGTCATCTCTGCGCGGCTGGCCGGCCTGTTAAAGGTCTCGCCGCCCGCGGTGACGATGGCTCTCCGCCGCCTGAAGAAAGACGGCCTGGTCCGCGTCGAAGGTAAAGGCGAAGTTCGTCTCACCGCCGCTGGACGCAAGATCGCCCGCAAGCTCACTCTGCGACATCACCTGATCGAACGCATGCTCTCCGAACTGTTTGGCATGGAGTGGTGGAAGGTTCATGACGAGGCGGAGCGTCTGGAGCACGCCGTTTCGCCCGACTTTGAAGCCAAACTGCTGGGGAAACTGGGCTCGGGCGGCGCGTGTCCGCACGGGAACTTAAGTGAACTGGAAGGCCCGGGCAGCCGGCGCCGTCGGGGGCTGGTGCTGCTCGCCGAGGCCGCACTCGACCAGACCTATACCGTCAGCGGAATCTACGAACGCGATCGGCAGTTACTCGAGTTTCTCGAGCATCGTGGCGTGCGTCCGGGAGCAAAGCTGCGTCTACTGGAACGCAACTACGATCAGACGCTCACGCTGGCCACTGACTCGGGTAAGGTATCGCTTGGTCCGGCCGCGTCGGAGCGAGTGTGGATCTCGCCAGCTGGCCGGGCAAAACGTTAAACGATCTGCGATCGGAATAGGGCAAATGCTTGCCTGCGGCTGGCGGACAGGTGTGTCCGCCCCACACGAAACACATCCAAACAATTAACCTTTGTGATCCCTGCGCCGCAGGTAGTCGATGAACATCTGCTCGACTGGTTTGTCGTAGGCGATGAGGACGTGGCGGACGGTGTGTCCACTGACGAAGTGGCAGACTTCTTCGGCGAGGTTCTTGGCGTGATCGCCGGCGCGCTCCAGCGACTGGGTCATGAAGATGACTTGCAGGCTGGCTTGGCGAACGAGGTTTTCGGGATTTTCGATGTGACGCAGGAAGATCAGGTTGCGTAATCGGTCCATTTCGGCGTCGGCGCGGAGAACGTCGATGGCCTTACCGATTTCGCGCGAAGAAAATGCCGCGCCGCAATCGGTCAGCATTTTTTCGAGAATCGTCGCCATATGGGTCAGATCGCGGGTGTCTTCGGAATCGATCCGCCCGCTGACCGACAGCGCGCTATTGGCGAAGCTGAGCAGCAGGTCGCCAATTCGCTCCAGCCCGATCATGAACTTCATGCAGGCGAGCAGTTCGCGAGCCTCGGCGGGGCCCACTTCGGTGATCGCGGTGGTTACTCCGCTGTCGATTTCCATGTCGAGCGTATCGAGTTCGCGCTCGCGCTGGCGCAGAGAATTCAGGAGGGCGCTGGAGCCGGTGGCAATGCCTTCGGCCGCGGCCCCGGCCGCCTCCTTCGCCATGTTGCAGGCTTCCACTGTCCGGCGCACGATGTAATGATGCGCCGGTTCAGGATCGGGAGGCTTTATCGCGGTGCTCATACTTATGTCCGCCGAGCGAGAACGCGGGCGACGGAGAGAAATGGGAGAACCGTCGTCACGACTCTGCTGCTTATGAGATGGGATTGCCAACGCCTAAGCATAGAACTGCCTGTTGAAAGTCTGGTTAATAACCTGTGAATTTTCCGTCATTTTTCGCAAACGCAGTTCACGCGATTGGCAGGGTGAACAGGAAAGTACTGCCGTGGCCGAGTTCGCTTTCGGCGCGGATGGAGCCGCCGTGCGCCAGCATGATGTGCTTGGCGATGGCGAGTCCGAGGCCGGTGCCCCCGGATTCGCGGGAGCGCGCTTTGTCGACCCGGTAGAAACGCTCGAACAGACGGGGAAGATGTTCAGAGGCGATGCCGGCGCCGAAATCCTGCACGTAAAATTCGATCCCACGCCTGACGGGCCGGGCGCCCAGCAGTATCCGTCCGCCAGACCTTCCGTATTTCATCGCGTTGTCGATTAAATTGGAAAATACCTGATGAATGGCCTCGCGGTCGGCTCGCACTGCGGGCAGCGATTCGACTGGGCCTTTTTCGCCGGAGCTTTTTTCGGCTCCGGACTCGAGCATCTCCAGACTGAGACTGGGCACGCCCACGATCTGCAAATCCACTTCCTGGCCGCGGGCGACCTCGCGAAAACTTTCTTCGGCGTCATGCAGAAGTTCGACCGGAGGAACGGGCTCGGTGTCGAAGCGAGTCTCGCCCGATTCTACGCGCGCCAGCGTCAAAAGATCTTCCGTCAGGCGCGCCATGCGGGCTGCGTTTTTGCGGATAATCTCCAGAAACTCACGCGTTGGTCCAGAATTCTCGGAGCTGAGGTCCAGCAGAGTCTCCGAGTATCCCTGAATGGACGTCAACGGTGTGCGGAGTTCGTGGGAAACGTTGGCGATAAAGTCGCGGCGGGTTTTTTCCACGCGTTCGGTCTCGGTCAGATCGCGGAGTACGGCGACCGTCCCGCCATCGGGCAGGGGCGCCGCGGTCACATCGAAGGCGCGGCCAGGAACAATCGATGTAGCCCGCGTGGTCTTCACCTGCTTAGTGTTGGTAGCGCCCTGGACCGCGGCAAGGAAATCGGGATCGCGAATGGTTTCCACAACCGGAGCATTCAGCCGCGTATGCTGAGGAACCAGGCGATCCATGGGCTGATTGGCCCACTGCACCAACCCGTCAGAGCTAATGGCGATGACGGCATCCTGCATGCTGTTGAGCAGAGTTTCGAGCTGGCGCTGGCTGGAGCGCACCGCGGCAAAGCTGCGCTCGACCTGGCCGGCAGTTCTGTCGATGGCCGCGGCGACCCGGCCAATCTCATCGTAGGGAGCGTCTTTGACGCGGGCATGCAGGTCGCCCTGTTCGATGCGCGCGGCGACGTTCACAATTCGCTCGAGACGCCGCGAAGTCCACACCGAAGCCCAGGATGCGATGAGCAGCGCGATAATCAAAGCTACCGCTGAGCCCCAAAATAATCGCCGCCGCACCTGCGCCTGCACGGCTTCGACGTCGGAAAGGGGATAGGCAAGACGCACCGCTCCTCCAGAAACCGGCACGGCTACATAGAGAAACGGGACGCCGAGACTGGCGCTGAGCCGCTCGTTCTTGCCGGTCTGTCCAGTGAGGGCCACGGCAAACTCTTTGGGAGTGGTCGAATTCTCCATGCTGGCAGGGTTGGCCTCGGAGTCAGCGAGCACTTTCCCGGATGCGTCGATGATGGTGGCGCGGGCGCCGGCGGCGAGGGCTTCCTGAGCGGCAATTTCGGCCAGGGAATGCGTACGATCGGTTTCCACACGATGCGCAAACAGAACTGTCTTCTGGGTAAGATTGCGCTCAATCTCGGTGCGCAGCGAAGATTCCCAGGCGCCGCCCAGCATAACGTCGAGAATGGCGGCGGTGGCGGCGATCACGATCAGGAAGACGGCCAGCAGCTTGAAGAAAATCCGATTCTTCACGTTCTCCCGATTCTCCTGAGCGTCGTTCTTCTGAGTCTGATTCTCGCGAGGCAGCTCACTTCGGAGCCTCGAAGCGATAGCCGGCTCCTCGCACAGTCTTCAGATAGCGCGGATTTTCCGGGTCGGGCTCGATTTTCTCGCGGATGCGGCGGACGTAGACATCCACCGAGCGAGGCGTAACGTAGGCCGTATCGCGCCACACCGAGTCGAGAAGATGATCGCGGCTGAAGACGCGGCCCTTGTGGCGCGCGAAATAATCGAGCAGGCGGAACTCGGTCGCGGTGGTGGGCACCAGATTGCCGTGCACGGTCAGAGTCATGGCCGAAGGATCGATTTCGATCTCCCCAATCTTCATGGGGCTCGGTGGAAGCGGACGCTCGAAGCGGCGCAGCACAGCCTTGACGCGAGCCACCAGTTCGCGCGGGCTGAAGGGCTTGGCGATGTAGTCGTCGGCGCCCAGTTCGAGCCCCAGCACGCGATCGGCCTCGCTGCTTTTCGCGGTCAGAAAAATCACCGGCACCGAAGCGAGCCCCGGAGTCTGACGAATGGTGCGGCAAATTTCCAGACCGTCTTTGCCCGGGACCATAATGTCGAGGACGAAGAGCGCCGGGCGCTGCCGTTCCGCGTCGGAGAGAACATTTGCGCCAGTAGGATAAACGCGCACCGTGAACCCTTCGTGTTCCAGGTGATGGCGAACGAGGCGGGAAATGTCCGGGTCGTCTTCAACGACAAAAAGGCTAGGTTTCACGGAATTATTGTAGCGGAGCGGGTGGCGAGTACCTAGTACCGAGTACTGGCTTACGTACACAGGCTGCGAATTTCATCGGATGTTAATAATCAGGTTTGCGGAGGGGTCGAACTGGAAACGGCAACTGAGCGGGATGACCGTGGTGGCGCTGTATTCAGTGATGATGGCGGGCCCGGAGTATTTTCTGCCGGGCTTCAGGTCGTCACGCGAGTACAGCTTCGTTTCTAATTTCTTGCCTTCGAACAGGACCTTGGCTTTGAGTACGGAAGGCCTGCCGAGCCTTGCTCGGCTTGGACGGGCGAATGCGCCCGTCCCCGCGCAACCCGTCGTGACTTCCAGCTTCGGAGTTTTCACCACGGCTTGCAGGCGCAAGGTAACTATCTCGACTTCGCGCTTGGAATGCGCGTAGCCGTAGCGTCGCTGGTGTTCGCGTTCGAAGTCGGGCAACAGATTTCTAGTGAGCGGGATGTTGAGTTCGTATCCCTGGCCGCGATAGCGCAAATCCACGCTGCGGCTGTAACCCGGCTTTCCGGCCCATGATTCACGACGGAATTCTATGGCGGCCATTCCTTCGAGCGCGGAAAATTGGGCGGCGAGTTGCGCCCGGGGAATCTCTTTGGAAACGCGCCACAGAACCGTGCGCGAATAATTCTTGACCACATCGCTGGCCAGAATGCCTAAGGCCGAGAGCGCTCCGGGAAGCGCCGGCACGATCACGTGCGGAATTCTAAGCGCTTCGGCGAGGGCGCAAGCGTGAAGGCCTCCCGCGCCGCCAAAGGCGACCAGCGCGAAGTGGCGCGGATCGCGGCCCCGCTCGATGGAGACCACACGGATGGCTTTCTCCATCGAGGCGTTGACGACGCGAATGACTCCGCCGGCGAATTGATCGAGCGTAAGCTTTGAGCCTTGCTTCTTCAAAAATTCCTGCGTGATGCGGCGCGCGCGATCGATGTCGAGAATGAAATTTCCGCCGAGAAAGCGAGTGGGTTGCAGCCGGCCGAGAAGAAGATTGGCATCGGTAACAGTCGGCTGCATACCGCGCCCGTAGCAGATCGGGCCAGGATCGGCCCCCGCCGATTCCGGGCCTACGCGAAGAACACCGGCAGCGTCGAAGCGCGCCAGCGACCCTCCTCCGGCGCCGACGGTATGAATGTCGAGCATGGGCACACTCACTGGCAGGCCCGCGACCTGGGCGTCGGTGGCGGTTTTGATTTCGCCTTCGACCAGCGAGACGTCAGTGGAAGTTCCTCCCATGTCAAAGGCAATGATTCGTTCGAAGCCGCTGGCGCGTGCCGTGGCAGCAGCGCCAACGACGCCTCCGGCGGGCCCAGAGAGCACGGTGCGCACCGGTTCGCGGGCGGCGGCAGAGAGCGCGGTAATGCCTCCGCTGGATTGCATGACGAAAATGCGGCTTCCGGCTTTTGGCTTCCGGCTTCCGGTTTGCGAACTCGGAAGTGTATCGGTTTCCGAAAGCCGAGAGCCGGGAGCCCGAAGCCGGTCCGCGAGGTTGTGCAGATAGCGCTGCATCACGGGCTGCAGATAGGCGTTGATGACTACCGTGGACGTGCGTTCATACTCGCGAAACTCAGGGAGGATTTCGTGCGAGACTGAGAGCGGCACAGACAGCCGCTTCAGCGCTTTCGCAATCGCCTGTTCATTTTTCGGATTTGCGAATGAGAAGAGTAGGGAGATCGCAATCGACCCTGGCTTCGCGTCGGCGAGGCGCTCTACGAGCGAGCCCAATTCTTCCGCCGTGGGAGATGTCAGGATTTCGCCGTCGCTGGCAACGCGTTCGTCGATGCCGAAGCGCAGATTCGCGGGGACAAGCGACTCGACGCGGTCGAAGAAGAAATCGTAAAGCTTGGGGCGGGCCTGGCGTCCGATCTCGATGGCATCTTCGAATCCCGCGGTGGTGACGAGAGCAGTGCGCGCGCCCTTGCGTTCGAGCAGCGTGTTGGTTCCCACGGTGGTCCCATGAAGCAGGAGGAAGTCTCCGCCAGGTGCGATTTTGTGGAGTGCTTCGACAATGGCCTGCGAGGGATCGGCCGGCGTAGAAAAAACTTTCAGCAGGCGCAGGCTGCGGGTCGACGAGTCAATCCAAACGCAGTCGGTGAATGTGCCGCCAGTGTCGATGGCAATGCGCAGGGGTTGAGAGCGGCTGGGCATGCGGTATGAGAGGACTAGGGTAACATCCGGCGAAGCCTTCTTCTCGCGAAAGGCGGCTCTTCTCGCAAAGGACGCGAGGAACCGGGCACAGCCGCGAATTTAGATTCCGCGAGGCGGGCCTCAGTGCCATAATCAATGCTGGTACGGAATATGGTAGAATGGGCGTCAATATGGAGACTGTGCGCAAGATCACCGTCGAGGTACCCGGGGAACTGCTGGAAAAGGCCCAAGTAGCCATCGGCGCGGGCATCACAGAGACGGTCCGTACCGGGCTCCGGCTGGTTGCTGCATCGAGGACCTACGCCCATTTGAGAAAACTGCGAGGGAAAGTGCTCTTCTCGCGCACGTTTAGTGAACTGAAAGCCGACCGCTGAATTTACGAGCAATGAGTTTATGACCAATGATTGCGGCTGATACGAGCACTTGGATCGCCTTTCTGGAAGGTGCCAGAGGCGAAGATGTGGATCTGCTCGATAAGGCGCTCGCCGAGCGGCAGGTAGTCATGGCCCCTGCCGTGCTCACTGAGTTGTTGAGCGACCCTGATCTTCCTTTGGGCGTAGCCGAAACTCTCTCCGAAATACCCATGATAGAAATTGAAGCTGGCTACTGGCAACGGGCGGGGATGCTGCGGGCAAAGGCGCTTCGAAAGCATCGCAAGGCCCGGCTGGGTGATGCCCTGATCGCCCAGACCTGTATCGACCGAGATATCCCGTTGCTTACGCGGGACCGGGATTTCCGGACGTTTGCCTCAGCTGCCAATCTGGATCTGTTAATGAGGCCGGAACGCGCGTAGAACGGGCACGCAGCTGCTCCTCTCCGGCCCTCCGATCTGTTCGCAATATATGGCCATGAAAAGCTTCATAGTTATTTGGCGTACGCATGGGACTTCGGTCGACGAGTCAATCCAAACGCAATCTGTGAAAGTGCCGCCAGCATCGATGGCTACGCGGAGGAGTTGGGAGCGGCGACGCATGACGTGGGTGCGAATTAGGGTAACCATCCACAACCTCACGTCTTGCAATGAACGTCGAATATCGCGCACCCCGAATTAGAATCCGGGCTCATCCGACAAGGCACTCGAAAAGGACGAGATACTACGATACGATCCTGGCTATGGCTCCTAGCCCGGGCATCCACGAATTCATTGAGCGCGCCAAGGCAAGCGGCGCGTCAGAGCAGTCGCTGGTGGGCATTCTCACGGCTCGAGGCTGGCCGGAGAAAGAAGTCTACGAAGCGCTTGCTGCTCACTACGAACGCGTAACAGGAATGGAGATCCCCCACCGCCTGGGCACCGGAACGGCGGCCAAGGACGCCTTCTTTCACTTACTCATCTTCTCGACTCTGGCCATTTGGACGATCGGCTTGGGCGTACTGGCCTTCACAATGATCGACCGTTGGCTGGCGGACACCTTATTTTCAGCAGGCTATTACCAAGGGTACGATATTTACAGCGCCGCCGGATCGATGGCTTCGGTGCTGGTGGCCTTTCCGATTTACCTGCTGGTCTCCCGGGCAGTTTTACACGACGAGGGCATCCACCCGGAGAAGTTGAACTCACCCGTCCGCAAGTGGTTGACGTACATGGCGCTGGTTATTGCCGCATGCGTCATCATCGGTGATCTGATCGCCGCGTTGACCTATTTCCTTCGGGGCGAGATCACCTCTCGATTCCTTGCCAAAGCCTTCGTCGTGCTGGTGCTCTCCGGCGGTGTTTTCTTCTACTACTTTGGGGGGCTGAAACGGTCGGAAGAATCCGAGCCTCACGATAAATGGAGCAGGAACAGGTGGATGGCAGGGGTTAGCGGCGTGGCGGTGGTGGTTATGCTGATCTTTGGATTTTCGTACATTGGATCACCACGTAGTCAACGACTACTGCGCGCCGACGCAAAGCGCGTGCAGGATTTATATCAGCTGAGTGACAAAATCCATACCATCTGGAACTCGAATCAAAAGCTCCCTGGGCATCTTGACGAGTTACCGGATATGGTATTCGCTGATCCCATCACTCGCGTGGCGTATGAGTACCGCGTCGCAGAAGGAAGCCACTACGAGCTGTGTGCGACATTTGCAGCAACCAGCGAGCAGAACGAATCCATTCCACGTTCAAAGGCTTGGTCTCATTCCGCCGGACGCCACTGCTTCGCAATCGATGCTGCCCAAGTACCGAACAATCCGAACATTTACTTTCCGAACTGATTTGGCCCAAGATGTGCTCTGCAGAAGCTCATGAGGGGAAATTCCATGTCGTTTCGTCTTCTCAAGTTCGTTACAGCTCTAGCGATGGGAACAGCAGCGGCCTGCGGCTTCACTGCCCAGGCGCCGGCGCAGACACCGACCCCGGTGTCGAAACGGCCCCAGAGCTCGCGCCACAAGGCCACGCCAGCAAAGATTTACGAAGATCGTGAGATTAACGTCGTTATTCCTGCTGGCTGGCGTATCGTGCCCGACGCAGCGCTGAAGGATCCAGACGGGCTGGCGATCTCTTTGGCCAGTTCCGTCAGTCAAGCCGAAGGGAAGCTCATCTTGGAGAAAAACGGCTATACCTTGGGACTCGCCTATCGCACAGGCCACGCCAGCGGGATCGAAGGCGGAAGGCTTAACGAGGCCTTCAACATTCCATGGCCTGGCGTCGAGGATGTTGCGGAGTGCGGCGCATACTTGCGGTCGCATACCCAGCCAGCCAGCCGAATCTTCATCTTTAACAACCTGATTGTCGACCCTGCCGATCCCAAGGCGCGGGAGAGTTGTGGCCTCGACCAAAACCTAAAGGCCTGGAGCGATGAAAATGGAATGAAGCGAAGATGGTTTGGAGGAAATTTCGCCACAGCTGACGCCGGCCTGTTCCTCGATTCGCTGGGGGAGGGGTGCGGTCAGAAGCTATACACCTTAACTTTTCAGGCGAGGCACCCCGAACGGCTTCCTGACGATCGAGATCCCAACCTGAAGAAGATGATCGGAGAAGCGATCGACATCGTCAATTCCATCCACTATGAGCGTTGTCCACCGGCCCCGTAATGCGCTGTCCCACATCAGTAATGGCGCTAACCCTTCGTGGTGAAGGCCAGCGTCAGCAGCGTTTTCTGTTCCACTTCATGCGCCTTCGAACTCCCCGTCGCAGGGCTGGCGCCGGAGCTTCGCTTAACGCTCAGCACCGGGCGATCACCGGCGATGCGCTTCAGGCGCGGGAGCATGTTGAAGAGCGCTCCCATGTTGGCGGGCTCTTCCTGCACCCAGACGATGTCGGCCTGCTTACCATGGCGATCGAATTCGGCAACCAATTCCTGGTCGGGAAACGGGTAAAGCTGCTCCAGAAAAATGATCGCAGTGCTCGTATCTTTTCTCTTCTTGCGCTCGGCCTGAAGTTCGTGACCGATTTTTCCCGTGCAGACGAGGATGCGGTCGGCCTCGCCAACTTGCGTGTCGGGAATCACATTCAGAAAATTCTTGTGCGTGAAGTCTTCAATCGGCGAACTCGCGTCAGCATGGCGCAGCATGCTCTTGGGCGTGAAGACGACCAGCGGCTTGCGCCAGTGCCGTAGCGCCTGCCGGCGCAGCAAATGGAAATATTGCGCAGCGTTCGACGGTTGCGCGATTTGAATATTATGTTTTGCCGCGAGCTGAATGAAGCGCTCGATGCGGGCGCTCGAATGTTCCGGTCCCTGGCCTTCGTAGCCGTGCGGCAGCAGCATTACCACGCCGGAGAGTAGATTCCACTTAGCTTCTCCGGCGCTGATGAACTGGTCGATGATCGCTTGCGCCACGTTGACGAAGTCCCCAAACTGCGCCTCCCACAGCACAAGCGATTCGGGATAGTCGCGGCTGTAGCCGTATTCGAAGCCGAGCACTCCGGCTTCGGAGAGCGTTGAATTATAAATCTCGCAGCGCGCCTGACCGGGCGCGATATTTTCGAGTGGAACGTATTCGTCTTCGTTTTCGATGTCGATCAGAACCGAATGCCGCTGATTAAAAGTGCCACGCCGCGAATCCTGCCCGCTGAAACGCACATGCGTTCCTGCCTTTACCAGACTCGCGAAAGCAAGCGCTTCGGCCATGCCGTAATCGACGGGGCGCTGCCCCGTCCCCATTTCCGCGCGCTGTTCGAGAAGCTTCTTTACTTTGGGATGAATATGGAAGCCGTCGGGATACGTAGTGAGACGAGTCGTGAGCTCGGATAATGCCTCCGACGACAATCCGGTTTCGACTTCGTATTCCGGCCGGTAAGCGCCGCCGAAATAGTTATTCCAATATTTCGGCAGATCGCGCATCAGGGGTTTGTGCTTGATGCTGCCCGCGTCTTTCTGCGCGGCTTCGAATTCGGCTCGAACGGCCGCCGCCTGTTCCGGCGCGCCAGTCGCGCCCGTATCATCGGCGTAAATCTCCCACAGCGGCGGATGCTCTTTGATCTTCTTATAGAGCAGCGGCTGCGTGATCGTCGGATCGTCGACCTCGCTGTGCCCGTGGCGGCGATAGCCGATGAGATCGATCACGACATCGGTGCCGAACTTGTAGCGATACTCGGTGGCCATGCGCGCGACGCGCACCACGGCGTCCACATCTTCGCCATTAACGTGGAAGATGGGAATCGACTGTCGTCGAGCGATGCACGCGGCAAAGCGCGTCGAGTGCTCCTCGGTATAGCTTGTCGTGAAGCCGAGCAGATTATTGACGATCACATGAATGGTGCCGCCCACGGTGAAGCCGGGAAGGTCGGCATAGTTCATGGTCTCGGCGAGAATGCCTTGTCCGGCAAACGCCGCGTCGCCATGCACGATGAGCGGAAGATATTTTTCGCTTCCGCCTTCGCCGGTGCGGTCCTGCTTAGCGCGGGTGCGGCCGACGGTGACGGGATCGACGGCTTCAAGATGACTGGGATTTGAAACCAGATGGATGTGAACCCTGGCGCCGCTGCGCGTCAAGTATTCGCCAGTCGCTCCCATGTGATATTTCACGTCGCCGGAGCCGAGCACGCTGCGCGGGTCGACATCTTCAAACCCCGCGAAAATTTCCTGTGCCGGACGCTGCGCCACATGCGCAATCACATTGAGGCGGCCGCGGTGGCTCATGCCCATGACCAACTCGATCGCTCCGCGCTGTGCGGCTGTATCGAGAACTTCATCCACCAGCGGAATGAGCGCGGTCACGCCTTCGAGCGAAAACCGCTTGCTGCCGAGATAACGCTGCTGCATGACCTGCTCGAACACGTCGGCCCGAGTCAGCAATTCGAGGATGCGCGCCTGATCTTTTTCTGTGACCTCGAAACCTTGCGACGGCGACTCCATGCGCTCATAAACCCAGCGCCGCCGCTCCGGTCGATAGAGGTGATTGATCTCGATGCCGATGGTCGAAGAATAAATTGCCTGCGCCTCGCGCGCGTACTCGCCGTCGCGCTCGAGTTCCGGCGTCTCCCGCGGACGTAGAAAACCGAGCGGGTCAAGATCGCCCTCGAGATATCCCCATTGGCGGTAAGCGTTGAAAACGCGTTCGCGCTCGGGATTGGAGCCATTCGTAGATTCGGGAACGGCCGATTCCATAACGGCAGGTTCGATAGCGGCAGATTCGACGACAGCGGCACGAGCGCCGCCATTGGAAGCTTTGGATTTCGGGGTCATAAGAATGCAGCTACTAGGATAAAGGATGCGAGAGGTAAGTTGGGGGATTCGTCAAGCGGAGAAACATGGTGTGGGAGGGGCGGACTGTGTGGGGCGGACACGCTTGTCCATCGAAGCCTGGTGCGCGCGTCGGCGGTCGCATGAAATACGCGCGTTCCAAGAGTCCGGTCACTGCACGCAGGCGGACAGGAGTGTCCGCCCCACACAATCACGTCAGGCTACGGCGTGATCTCGAAGACCGTCCCCCCGTTTTCGTAGGTGTAGCCGTTGATGCCGCCGACGCTGGTGGTGCCGTAGATTTTTCCCGCAGAGTCGAGAATGACGCCGGCAAAGGGATCGGCTCCATCCGAGGCCGGGCCGTTGAAGCTATACAGCACGCTCTCTGTCCAGCCGCCCGCCGAAGGAGCGAGTTTGAAGACGGTGCCGCAGCCGCCGCCGAAGCAGAAGATGTTGGACGCGCTTCCACCTTCCTCAGTCGTTCCATATAAGTTGCCCGCCGCGTCCCAGGTCAGCGTGGAGAGTGGAATGGTGCCGTCGGGAACTCCGGCAAACGGGTAGATCACGGTTTCCGTCCACGGACCGCTGGTTGTGGGTGTCAACTTGTAGACGACGCCGCAGCCGTAACCGCAGCCAACGGGGCCCCCGGTTGGCGTGGTGCCGTAAAGATTGCCCGCGGAATCGAGAATCACGCCGCCGTTTGGTCCGGCACCGTCAAGGCCGCCGGTGAAAGTGTAGAGAACGCTTTGCGTCCAGGTTCCCGTGGAGTTCGGTGAAAGCTTGAAGACGACGCCTAGACCCTGGTCGCCCGTCCCGATACCGCCTTCGGCAGTCGTGCCATACAGATTGCCGGCAGCGTCGATACTGAGGCCGGCGATGGGGAAAGATCCGTCTTGCAAGCCCTGGAAATTGTAGATGACGCTCTCCGTCCATTCGTGGTTGGAGGTGGGAGCGAGCTTGAACACGGTGCCGCAGTAGTTGCAGTTCAGGTACGAACCAGTTCCACCACTGACGGTCGTGCCGTAGAGATTGCCGGCCTTATCCATAACCAAAGTCCCCCACGGACTGGCTCCATCGCTGTGATTGTGACGGCCGAATTCATAGATGGTTCGGAAACTCCATCCACCGGAGGCCGTTGGCGTCAGCTTGAAGACAGTGCCTCCTCCGTAGACACTGTTCGAGGTCGTACCGTAAAGATTTCCGGCGGAGTCGAAGATGAGACTACCCTGAGGATAGTCGCCGTCGCCGTTTTGGGTTCCCGTGAAGTTGTGAATGATTGTCCGCGCCCAGGTTCCATTGGATTGGCGCGAGAGTTTAAAGATCAAACCACAGCCAAAGTTGGAAAGGGGACACTGATTAACGCCGCCCGTGGCCGCAACGCCATAAAAGTTTCCGGCGGCGTCCTCCACAAGGCCGCCCCGAATTTGGGCGCCGTCAGTAGCGGGAAAACCGTAAACCTGAGTCTCGTTATAGGAGCCGCCGGCCAGCTCAAATACGGTGCCGAAATTGGCCTCGGTGCCCAGACGAGTCGTGCCGATGAGGTCGCCGGAAGGATCGATGAGAACCGCACCTTGTGGATTGGCTCCATCGGTTTCGCCAACGAAGTCGTGAAGAATCGTTTCCTTCCAGGTACTGAGGCTCGGAGAAAGTCTGTACACCGTGCCGCAACTGGCGCAGGTGGTTGAACCGGATCCTCCTCCATACGTGGTGCCGTACAAATTGCCCGCGCTGTCGATACTGACGGTTCCGTACGGAGAGTTGCCGTCGTTGCCGCCGGCAAAGACGTGCAGGACGCTCTCGGTGTACTGCGAACCGGAGCCGCGGACCAACTCGAACACAACGCCGTCGTTATTGACGCCGCCCTGCGCCGATGTGCCGTAAATATTTCCAGCCGAGTCGAGGGTAACGCCGTTGGGACGGCCGCCCTGCGTCTGTGAATCAGCCATGGTGAACAGGGTCGTCTCGGTCCAGTGGGAGGACGCCGGGGTTAGTTTGAATACAGTCCAGGGCAGCGTTTCTGCCGTGGTCGCGCCATAAAGATTGCCGGCCGAGTCAATGGCCAAAGATGCAGCCGGAATGCCCCCGTCCGCCTGACCCTGGAATTTGTATATGAACGATTCAGTCCAACCACTGTTGGATGGACTAAGCCGAAAAACCAGCCCACATGGTCCTCCGCATGCCGAGGTGTTTTCAATGCCGCCGGTAGCGACGCCGTAGACGTTCCCCAGGGAGTCGAGCAGGATGCCCGCCGGGGCAGAGCCATCCGTCGTTCCACCCGCGAAGTCGTGGAGAACGATGAAAGCCC
Organism: Candidatus Sulfotelmatobacter sp.; assembly: GCA_036500765.1. Lineage (NCBI taxonomy): Bacteria > Pseudomonadati > Acidobacteriota > Terriglobia > Terriglobales > Candidatus Korobacteraceae > Candidatus Sulfotelmatobacter > Candidatus Sulfotelmatobacter sp. The sequence goes on along the minus strand of DASYBM010000002.1, from coordinate 282,255 downwards.
AAGAGCCGTTTGTCTCGGGCGAAAGTTCGAACACGACGCCGTAGCCGTAGGTGCTATAGGAAGTCGAGCCGCCGGCCGTGGTGGCGCCAAACAGATTGCCTTCTGCATCGATCGCGAGACTATTGGGCTGGAAGCCGTCGGTGAGGCCCGTGAAGTTGTGAAGAACTTTCTGCTGCCACTTGCCGGAGGAGTTGCGACTGAGCTTGAACACCACTCCGAAGCCGTACGTGCCGCCACTGGAAGTCGTGCCGTAGACGTTGCCTTGTGCGTCCTGAACCAGGTTAGCGCCTGGGAAAGCGCCTTGTCCCACATTGACGAACTGGTGGAGCACGGTTTCCGTTCCGGCCGTCGCGAACGTTTGGCAGGCAAAGAGAACAACGGCTGCGAGCAGACTGTGGACGAAGATAGCGGGCAGGGATTTGCGCTTCATTGAGATCACCTCTCGGGAAGTTCAGATCGAAGTTCGAATCGAAGGGGAGGAGATCTGCCGGGGCTTCTCCGACAGAGGCGAACACTCTATCACAGCCATAAGGAGGCGTAAAGACGAGCGGTGTTAAAAAATCGCGCCAGCCGAAGCGGATGTCCCGATATTAACGGGACATCCGCTTCATGAGGCGTACTAATTGACTGCAACGGTTCGTTATTTCTTATGCCCGCCGCTGAAGTCGAACAGGTCCATTAAATTGCCGATCGCTGGGCTATTCAACGGGACGTAGGGATCGCTCGTGCTGGTTACTGGATTGGGGTAGTTATCGCGGCTGCGAGAGGTGAGCGGAGTCACTCCCCAGTTCGCTTCAATGAATTTCACGATTGAAACGTGATCGGCATACACGTGCGAGATGTGGCCGGCTTTGGTGAAGGGAGAAATGGCCAGCACGGGAATCCGGGTGCCGTCGCCAAAGTAATCCAGAGGCTGAACGTAGCCGGAGTCGTAGTAGCCACCGCCTTCGTCAAAGGTGACGAAGATCGCGGTGGTCGCCCACAGGTCCGGTTGGGCCTGAACCATGTCGACGATCTTCTTCACGAAGCCCTCGAACAGATCGAGCTTCGAAGAGGACGGGTGGCCGTCGAGCCATCCATCGGGTTTCACGTACGACACTGCCGGCAGTTTCCCGGCCTGAATCGACTTATAGAGATTCAGCGTGTCCTGCAAGTGCTTCCGGTTCGTTGCACTCGTCATGATCGAGTTGACGTACTGGAATGGATTGCAGATATTGCAATATTGGTTATCGGGGGTCACGTAATTGTTATAGGGATTTGCCAGATAGGCATCCCATTGTTCGCCGAAGTACGCCCAGGTGATGTTCTTTTCATTCAACGCATCGCCCAGAGACCGCATGGGCGACGGAGGAATGGTGAAGACCGTCGAGTTCGGATTGTCGATGTCGAGGTAGGCGTTGGTCCCGTCCCCATAGTAGCCGGGATTGTAGTTGTTCAGCAGGTAGTAGTGGTCCGAGTCGCAGTTGGGAGCGATGGGATTCGAAAGCGCGCCCAGGTAGCTGGTGATCACCGAAACTCCGGGCTGGCTGGTATCGGAGCAATTCGTATAGGTGCCTCCGCCATAGGACGGGGAACCATACGAGCCGCCGCCGTAACCATCTTCCGTGTACCAGTTATTGGTGCCGACCTGAGCGTTGGGATTTTCGATCTCGTCCACGACGCCGGCGTTCGGGCTGCCGGCGGCAACAAGCTCGTTGTGAGGAGGCATGGCCGGGTCGCCGTTGGATGAGCTAAACCAAATCGCGTCAGCCAACCCCAGCATGACATGGTTGGCGCCTGTTCCACCCAGCACGGCCTGGTGATAGTTGTCACTGATCGCGTAGTGATCGGCAAGATACTTCAGGTAAGGGGCATCGCCCTGTTGCATGTTGTAAAAGCCCATCGAAGTCGAGCCTTCTCCGGTCGTGGTGTCGTTGAAGGTGGCGGACTGGGGCAGTCCGTTGGTGCCGGCGCCCACCGTGGTTTCGACCCAAGGGAAGAGGTCGGCGCTGCAACCGCTGGGATTGGCTGAGACCGCTTTCGACGTGTTGCAGTCCAGTTGTTGCCACATCTGGTAAAAGCGATGCACCGGGCTGTTGTCATACACATCGTAGGGGTGGGTCGCAGAGGTTAGCTGGAATGGGCCGCTGGGCAGCGTAGTCGCGTTGGGGATGCGAGTATCGACAACTCCATGCGCCAAACCCGTGCCGCCGCTGGTGAGGTAAACGTAGTAGTTTTCGGGAAGGCCATACTCGTACTTCTTGGCATCCGCGACGGTCGCAAATGGCGGCGTGGTGTAACCTCCCGCGAGCACCGGGGGCAGCACTGGGTACGCGGTATTATCCGATGGGCTAAGTTGATAACCGTCGGCGCTGTTATCAACCGCCGCCGATTGGCTGGCCAGCGAGAAATTGGGCCCGGGCGTCCCGTCTGCATTGACGATGCCCTTGGAGAAGAGGTTCGAGACGGTGTCGCTGCCAACCGGTTGGTAAGTGGCGAACACATGGTCGAAAGTGCGGTTTTCTCCGATGATTACGATCACGTGTTTGATGGGTGTAGTCGTGGTCACATCGTACGCGGGATCTTGAGCGGCGGCGGGAAGCGGCGCTCCGAGATTCGCGACGATGGCAAATAGGCTGGTGGCAACGGCGAGGTGCTGCCTGGCTTTCGCCAGGAAACCTGGTGTAGGCATGTATTTCCTCCTGAAAGAACTACTCAGGTGACGTTAGCCGGAGCGGGACAATGCAACTATGAAATCCAGATTAAAATAAATCCACACCCGTTCGAAATTGAATCGAGCTGTCGGAGAGCCATCTCACTGAAAAGACTGGAAAGCATGGTCGCGAATATGAAGCCCAGGTTACAAATTTCGCACCGATTGCCAAACTTTCTAAAGTGAATACCGTAGAACTAACGAGTTCTCAGCACAGCCAACAATAACCATGCGCCCTCTCGACATGCCTGCCCTGCTGGGAATTCCCTTCGACGGGTACTCGTCCTATTTGCGAGGGGCGGGCGAAGCTCCGCCAAAGATCCGCGAGGCGTTGCGCTGTGATGCCTCGAACTCGTGGACTGAGTTGGGCGTCGACCTGGGTTCTCCGGGAGCGTATGAGGATGCGGGCGATCTGGAATTTCTCGAAGAGGATGCTTTCGCGACGATTGAAGGAGGAGTTGGCAAGTTGCTCGAGCAGGGAAAGCGTCCGATGTTGCTGGGCGGGGATCATTCGATTACTTTTCCGATCGTCAAGGCATTTGCGCGGCACTATCCCGAGTTGACGATTTTTCATTTCGACGCGCATCCCGATTTGTACGACGAGTTCGAAGGAAATCGGCTGTCGCATGCTTGCCCGTTCGCGCGAATCATGGAGGCCGGACTGGCCAAGAGATTGGTGCAACTAGGCATTCGCACGATCAACCGGCATCAGCGGGAGCAAGCGCAGAAGTTTGGCGTGGAAGTTGTCGAGATGCAGGGCCTGCCGGCTTACGAGAAGTTGACGGCCGGGACCTTGAAGGCCGAAACGCCGGTGTATATCACATTCGATATGGATGTGCTCGATCCGGCGTTCGCGCCGGGTGTCTCGCACCGCGAGTCGGGCGGGATGTCGGTGCGCGAGGCAATTGCGCATCTCCATGCCATTGAAGGAAAGATTGTGGGAGCAGATGTGGTCGAATACAACCCGGTGCAGGACATTGCGGGAATGACCGCAACCGTGGCTGCGAAAATTGTGAAGGAAATTTTGGGAAAGATGATTACGGGTAACGCACAGGCAAATCTTCAACCATGAAGGACAACCGGTTTCCTTCTGACACTTCGCGGCCTTCGTGGTTGAAGGTTTTTCATGTAGTGCCCGAATCGGTCAGGAACATCGGATTGGGTGGAGTAGAATCGGCAGGCATGAAAACCGCTGCATTGAAGATTGCTGCACTGTGGGCGGTGCTGGCATTGGCTTGCGGATGCGGTGGGGGCGGGATGAGTTCGGGCGGCGGGGGATCGACGACGCCGCAGGAGTCAGTCGTAATTTCCAAGACCACGACTGCGCCCTTTAACATGGCGATGTCGACTGCATTTCAGCCGGCGGAGTGGGACTACCAATTCTTCGGCAACAATCCCGACGCAACCATGACGCTGGGAAAACTGGGACCGCACCACATTCGGCTCCAGGGCGTTTCGCAGGGGGTGCCGCAGGGCGCGGCCGACAACTTTTCGACGGCGTGGAATTTCTCGGTGCTCGACGCAATCGCGCAGCCGGTGCTCGGAGTCGGCGATCACAGTCCCGAGTTTCAGATCGCGAAGGCGCCGCCGTTCATGTACACGGGAAACGACAGCAACGGCGCGAACGCTTTTACGGACCTGACCTTCGCGCAGTTCGCTGGCTACGCGGCCAATCTGGTCCAGTATTACAACATTCCCGGCGGATTCACGGCCAACGGGAACACCTATTCCTCTCCCGGCGGGCAGCCCATCACCTACTGGGGCATCTATAACGAGCCCAGCATCAATAACAATCTCGACGCGAGCGAGTACGTCACGATGTACAACGCACTGGTTCCGGCGATGCAGTCGGTCGATCCGGCGCTGAAGTTCGTGGGACTGGAAATGTGCTGTGGCTCCGAGGACTGGGCGCTGACCTTCGCGCAGAACGTAACTGCGCAGGTCGATGTGGTGGCCTCGCATTACTATTCGTCGTGCGATCAAACAGACCCCGATGCGATGGTGATGGCTACGATTCCGGGATTTGTCCGCAGTGTGCAGACGATCCATTCTAATCTCTCGCCGAAATTCGCGAACGTTCCCATCTGGGTGACGGAAAATAACGTCAATGCCGATTACAGCGACAACGGCATGAGCGCTTGCAATCCGGGACAGACGTTTGTGACCGACCTACGCGGATCGAGTCCGTTTTTCGCGGCGTGGCGGCCGTATGTATTCTCGCAGTTCGGCAAGAGGGGCATCGTGCCGATGCTCTACCATTGGGATTACGACGCCGACCAACAGTTCGGAGAGGTTGATTATAATACCGGAACGCTGCAACTTGGCTACTGGGTCGATTATTGGCTGGGGCAGGAGTTTCCTGCGACTGCGGGTTCGCAATTGCTTTCGTACACCGCGACCGACGACGCAGAACTGGAAACCTTGCCGGTCATCAATAGCGACGGAAGCGTAGTGATTATGCTGGCGAATCATGCGGTGAACTCGCCAACCGACAATAATGGGCCGGGCGTGTCGCTGAGCGTACTGGTGGACATTTCCGCGCTGGGATCGTTCTCCAGCGGCACGCTGGTGACGATTGACAGTACAACCGGCGCCAGCAGCGGACCAGTGCCGGCGGCGGTGGCGCCCGCGGCTCAGATGACGCTCACCCTCAACGGCTATAGCGTGGCGTTTCTGGCGCTGAATCCATGAGTTTGGGAGGTGTCTCAAACGGCGAGACCGTCGATCTTCTATATTCATAGATCTTTTATATTCATAGATCTTTGCGTTAGATCTTTGCGTTCTTTGCGGCATTTCTTTGCGATCTAGGATTTTGTCTTCGCCGGCGACCAAGTCAAAAGCTTTAAAACGCAAAGCACGCCAGGAAAGACTTGAAATCGGCGGCGACGATTTTTTGCGTCCTTCACCAGGCCTGGGTAATCTGTAGGTGGAACACGTCGTGTGGGGCAGTTTTTGGGGCATTTCTTCAACATCTTCTGACTTATGGCAAATCAGTTTCGCAAATTCACGGCAAACGCCTTGCTGGTCGCCGCTTTAGCGGCCAGCTCGATCACCATTGGTTGTTCCGGCAAAGCAGCGCAGAATCCTCAGGCTGGAGGCGGGGGCGGGATGCCGGTGAAGGTGCTGGAAGCGAAAGCGGTGCCGGTCAGCGACGCGACCGAGTACGTCGCCACCCTGAAATCGCGGGATTCAGCCGTGATCATGCCCCAGGTCGAGGGGCAGATCACGCAGATTTTCGTCCACTCCGGCGACCGGGTTGAGGCGGGAGCGGCTCTGATGGAAATCGATCCGCTGAAACAGCAGGCCACGGTCAAGGGCCTGGAGAGTTCGCGGGCGGCGCAAGAGGCAAACCTGAGTTGGGCCAAGCAGCAGTTTCAGCGGACGCAGGGTCTAGCCGCGGCCGGCGTCGTTAGCAAGCAGGACCTGGACCAGGCCAAGGCCACGCTGGATTCGGCCCAGGCCCAAATGGACGCGCTGGACTCGCAAGTGCGCGAGCAGGAAGTGCAGCTTCACTATTACAAGGTGGTCGCGCCGCGCAGCGGAATCATCGGCGATATTCCGGTGCGCGTGGGGGACCGCGTAACCGTATCGACGCAGTTGACGACGGTCGACCAACCAGGAAGCCTGGAAGCCTATGTGTACGTGCCAATCGAACATTCCTCGCAGCTCAGGATGAATCTGCCAGTGCAGGTGGTTGACGGCGAGGGCAAAGTGCTGGCCGATTCGCGAATTAGCTTCATTTCTCCACAGGTGGATAATACGACGCAGACCGTGCTGGTGAAGGCCCGCATCACGAATGGGAACGACGCCCTGCGGCAATCCCAGTTCATTCGCGCCCGTGTGATCTGGGGGACGCACAAAAATCCCGAAGTTCCGATTCTCGCCGTGTCGCGGCTGGCGGGCCAGTATTTTGCATTCGTAGCCGAAGCGCAAAATGGCGGAGCCTTCGTGGCCCGGCAAAAGCCGCTGAAAATCGGCCAAACCGTCGGCAACGACTACGAAGTGCAGGATGGCATCAAGCCCGGCGACAAGGTGATCGTTTCCGGGACGCAGTTTCTGCTGGATGGGGCGCCGGTAATACCCATGAGTTGACGGGCGCTCTCGGCTTCAGGCTTCCGGAATTCTCGATTCAGACGTTGAAACTTGGCAATACTGATTTTTTGCATCCAGGCGAAAAGCCGGAAGCCGATTTCCAATCTAGATATGAGTCGTCATTGAGCAGCAAAGTCTAAAGTCTGCTGAGGGCTGATTTCTTCATGTTTGTCGACTTCTTTATTCGACGTCCGGTGTTTGCCACGGTATGCGCGCTGCTGATTGTTCTGGCAGGGCTGGCGGTGCTGCCGACTCTGCCCATTGCGCAATTTCCCAATCTCGCACCGCCGCAGGTGGGCGTCACCAGCGTCTACATTGGAGCCAGCGCGCAGACCGTAGAGAGCGCGGTCACGATTCCCATCGAACAGCAAGTCAACGGCGCCGAGGGGATGAAGTACGTCACCTCGACCAGCGGCAATGACGGCACCAGCAGCGTGATCGCGACCTTCGATCTGACCCGCGATCCCGACCTCGCTACCGTCGATATCCAGAATCGTGTGAACACGGCGCAGGGCCGGCTTCCCGCTGCGGTCAAGGCCGTCGGCATCACGACCGCGAAAACCTCGCAGAACTTTGTCTTTGGCGGCGCGGTTTTCTCCGACAACAACCGATACTCCACGCTCTTCATCAGCAACTATCTCGATATTTATGTGCGGGATTCGCTCAAACGCATTCCCGGTGTCGCCGACGTGATCATCTTCGGCGAACGCAAATACTCCATGCGGTTGTGGCTCGACCCGGTGCGCATGGCAGGCCGCGCGCTCACCGCGACCGACGTAGTGAACGCGCTCGCAGAGCAGAACGTGGAAGTGGCGGCAGGGCAAGTCGGCCAGCAGCCGGCGATCCCGGGCCAGCAGTACCAGGTTAGCGTGCGCGCGGTGGGGCGGTTGAGCGAGCCGGCGCAGTTCGACAACATCATCCTGAAAACAAATTCCGATGGCACGCTGGTTCGCCTAAAAGATGTGGGGCGTGCCGAACTGGGCGCCGAAAGCTACGCCAACGATGTGCTATTCAACGGCCAGCCCGCGATCGGCATTGCCGTCACGCAGCTTTCCACGGCGAATGCGCTCGATGTCGACCGCCGGGCGATTGCCGAACTCGACCGGCTATCGAAGAATTTCCCGCCGGGCATGCACTACAACGTCGCCTTCGATACCACTGACGCGGTTGGCGAATCCATTCGCGACGTCACCTACACAGTGGGCACGGCGATTGTGCTGGTCATCCTGGTGATCTTCATTTTCCTTGGCGACTGGCGAACCACGATGATTCACTTCATCGCCACTCCGGTTTCGCTGATCGGCACGTTCGTGTTCGTGAAGTTGCTCGGTTTCTCGATCAATACGCTTACGTTGTTCGGCATCACGCTGGCGACCGGGCTGGTGGTGGACGATGCCATCGTGGTGATTGAAAACATCGAGCGCCACATTCAAGGGGGCGAGCACGACTCGCACAAAGCGGCGTCGGCGGCGACCGGGGAAATCACAGGGGCTGTGATCGCGACCTCGCTGGTGCTGGTGGCCGTGTTTGTGCCGGTGGCGTTCTTCCCCGGGACGACGGGTATCCTGTTCCGGCAGTTCGCGCTGACGATTGCGTTCTCTATCTCCATTTCGGCGTTCAACGCACTGACGCTGGCGCCCTCTCTGGCGGCAATTTTCTTGAGCGGCGGGCATCACGAGAAGCTGTGGATTTTCCGCCAGTTTGACAAGTTGATGGGCGGGGTGACGAATGCTTACCAGCAAGCGCTGAGATTCCTGCTGAACTACCGGCTGGTGGCCTCGCTGCTCTTCCTTGCCGGACTCGGGCTTACTTACTACGTGTTTAGGCTCGTGCCCACCGGCTTTGTCCCGGATGAAGACCAGGGGTATTTCATCGTCGTGATTCAAGCGCCGTCGGGGGCATCGCTCGAATACACCAAGGCGATCGGGAAGCAGGTCTCAGATTTGCTGGCGGATGTGCCGGAATCGAACGGAACGTTCGTGGTCGCCGGCTTCAGTTTTGCGGGATCGGCGGCGAATCAGGGTATCATTTTCGTTCCGCTGAAACGGTATTCGCGGCGCAAGGGCGAGGAACATTCCGCAACCGCGATCTTGAACCGCATTCGCCCCCGAATGTTTGGCGTTTCTGGAGCAATTGTGTTTCCCACGCTGCCGCCTCCGATTCAGGGACTGGGACAATTCGGCGGCTTTCAGTTTGTGGTGCAGGATCAGGGGGCGCACACACTCGACCAACTAGCCGCCGCGACTCAAGGCATAATGCAGCAAGCGGCGCAACAGAAGGGCTTGACTCGTCTATTCACCCAATTTACCGCAAATGATCCGCAATATCTGGTGACGATTGATCGCGAGAAGGCGAAGAGCCTGCACGTGCCCCTGTCGCAAATCACCGATGCCCTGGGTGTCTACATGGGCTCGTCCTATGTGAACGATTTCGATTTCGCCAACCGCTCGTATCGGGTTTACGTCCAGGCGGATAAAGAATTCCGCGCCACCGCGCAAGAGATGAACCAATTTTACGTTCGCTCCGACAGTGGGGCGATGGTGCCGCTGGAGAACCTGATTAGCGTCACGCAGACAACGACCCCGCAGGTCATCAACCACTACAATCTATTCCGCTCCGCGGAAATCGACGGCTCACCGGCTCCGGGATACAGCTCCGGGCAGGCGATCGCGACGATGGAGCAGCTCGCTTCGAAGATGCCCCAGGGATTCACCTACAGCTGGACGGGGTTGTCGCTGGAAGAATTGGCTGCGGGCGGGACCTCGCTGATATTGTTCGGGCTGGGCACTCTGGTCGTCTATCTGACTCTGGCAGCCCTGTATGAAAGCTACGTGCTGCCCTTTATTGTATTGCTGGCGGTGCCCATGGCGCTGCTGGGAGCCCTGGGGGCGCAAGCGCTGCGCGGGCTACAGAATGATGTCTTCTGTCAGGTCGGATTGGTAATGCTGGTCGGGTTATCGAGCAAGAATGCGATTCTGATCGTGGAATTTGCCGAACAGTTGCGCGAGCGCGGCACGCCTCTATTGGAATCCGCGGTGCAGGCGGCCACGATTCGGCTGCGTCCAATCGTAATGACGTCGCTGGCGTTCATTCTCGGCGTGGTACCGCTGGTGCTGGCTACGGGCGCAGGAGAAAACGGTCGGCATTCCGTGGGCACGACCGTGTTTGGGGGAATGATCATGTCGACCATCCTGAATTTATTCTTCATCCCCGTGCTGTATCTGATTATTGAGGGCTGGCGGGAGCGCGGTAAGGGTCCGGTCGCCCGGGTTGAGCCTGAACCTGCATCGTAAATTAGTTTCGTGTGGCCTGTGATGGTATAGGACCGGGCTTTTGACCCGGGTCAAAGACCCGCCTCCACTCCATCTTCCGTTCACCCGCTGCTCCCCCACAGGACATTCACTCCCGTCTTTCCTTGCTTACCTTGGTAACTCGAAGACTAACTCCAGCGGCGATATTCTAACCGTACATTTCCCCCGGGGAATCCGCCGCCAACGATTGGCGCACCAAGGCGAGTGCCCGCGGGGGAACGGGGTTCTGGAAAAACGACAATGCCTACGAAAATCGGCCACTTCGAAATTTTGAGCGAGCTGTCGAAATCGCCTACGGGCGTGGTGTACAAAGTCAACGATACGGAGAGTGGGCAGACGATCGCGTTGAAGGCGATCCAGTTGAGCGCGTTTGGCGATGGCGCGGCGGCGCTGGAACAGGTGCTGCTGGCCGAAGTGGAAGCCTGCAAGGTTTTGAGCATCTCTAATATCACCAAAGTATCCAGTGCCAGCGTCATCGACGGCCAGTTCTGCGCCGCCATGGAATACATACAAGGCAACAGCATTGCCACGATGCTGGCGCGCAACGAAGGATTTTCGATTTGGGATCTGCTCGATATTGGCCGGCAGTTGACCACCGGACTGGAACACGCCAAGGCGAGCAACATCGTTCATTACAGCCTGGAGCCGGCCAAAATCATGTGTGGCTGGGATGGGACGGTCAAGATTCTGGGGTACGGGGTTTCGCAGGTGGGGAACATGGTTCAGCTTGTTCCCGACGGAGTTCCGTCCATTCTGCATTACATGTCGCCGGAGCAAGTGCTGAGCGATGTGTGCGATTCGCGATCGAACCTGTTCAGTCTGGGCGCGATGCTCTATGAAATGGTGACGGAGCGGAAGGCCTTTGATGGCGAGGACACCGAGAGTTTGCGGCAATGCATCCTCGACACCACACCGACTGCGCCGATTCAGGTGAATCCTAAAGTGCATCCGGTTCTGAGCAATCTCATCATCAAGGCGCTCGCGAAGGATCCCGCGCAGCGTTATCAGAGCGCGCGCGAGTTGCTCGACGATCTGGAAAATTGTAAAGAATCGAGGCCGGCGAAGAAAACGGAAGCGCCCAAGGCGGCGGTTGCGCCGAAGGCTGCGCCGGTGGCGCCCAGGCCGAGTCCGGTGGCGCAGGCGAAATCTGTGGCGCCTTCGGCGGCCAAGCAGGCGACACCGGTGCCGACTCCAGCAGCAATGGCGCGGCCTGCAACTCCATCAGCTTCCAAGCTTACCGTCCCCGCGATCGCAGCTGAGACGAAGTCGAAATTGGCCAAGCCAGTTTCGCGGCTCGCTGCTCCGAAAACCGCTGCGGCGGCGGCCGGGGCGGGGAGTGGCCAGAGCGCGGCATCGCCGCGGGAGGTTTCGGAATACGAGCCAGCGCAGGCGGATCTTTCGACTTCCGTCGAATCGAACGAGTCCAGCGAGAACGACGCGCCGGAAATGCTATCAAGCACAACCACGCCCCGCGCATCCATGTCCTCGTCCGTAGCCGATGAGCCGGAAATCGAGGCTTTCGAACCGCAGGTTTCCGAAGAAGTTTCCAACGACTCTCCCAAGATCGCGGTCGATCCGATGATGGCCGGGGGAGGGTCGAAGGGCAGCGCTGGTGTGAGCTTTTCGGAGATGACGGAGTTGCCTCCCCTGAAGGAAGTATATATTCCGCCACCGCCGCCTCCGCCTCCGCTTCCGCAGATGCAGTCCGCAGCCCCGGCAACAACAAGCGTCTACTCGGGCAACCGGAAGGCCGAGGAGAAGCCCAGGGTTCAGCCGCGGGAAGTCGCCGAAAAAGCGATTAAAGAGATCAAGAATGTTCCGCCCAAGCTCATGCTTTATGCCATTGGCGGAGCGGTCGCGCTGATTCTGGTGATCGGCATTGCCGTGACGATGTATGTGCACGGGCTGAACAGCGACGATGACTCCGGCTCGGACCATTCTGCCGCGGTGACGCAAGCGCCCGCGCAGCCGCAGGCAATCCAGTCGGCCCCCCCGCCGCAACCTGTCCCAGCCCAGCCCGTGGCTCAACCTAGCAATCCCGAACCGCCCGCGGCGGCTGAGCCCGAACCTGTTGAGACCCGGCCCGCTGCGAATTCGAAAGCGCCACGAAGTGCCAAGAAGAAGTCCGCTCCCGCTCCCGCCGCGATTCCAGGAGGCTTAGCAGTTGATTCCACACCGCAGGGCGCTCAAGTGCAGGTGGATGGGCAGACGGACCCGAGCTGGGTCACCCCGTTTGCCTTGAGCAATCTGCAACCAGGGGTGCACTCGATCACGATCAGCAAGCCGGGTTACGCCACCGATACGCGGACGGTGAATGTCGTTTCCGCGAACCGGGCGACGGCCACCATCCATCTGGCGCAATTGATGGCCACACTGGTGGTGAAAAGCGATCCGCCGGGAGCCAACATCTACGTTGACGGCCGCGACGTGGGCACGAAAACACCGGCGCAGGTCAGCGTGGACAAAGGTCAGCATGTGGTGCTGGTGCGGATGCCGGGTTACATTGACGAAACCATGAACGCCCAGTTCGTGCTGGGGCAGACGTTTAACTTCTCTCCCACGTTGCGCTCGCTGGGCAACACGGAGAATATCAAGACAGTCGGCAAGTTCAAGTTATTTGGCGGGAAGGGCGCACCCGCGGGACAGGCATTGGTCAGCATTCACACCACGCCCAAGGGCGCGCAGGTGGCGATCAACCAGCACATGCTCGACAAAATGTCGCCGGTGGACGTGGCGCTCGATCCCGGCAACTACGTGGTCGACATTACTCTGAGCGGGTATGCGCCGGTGCACAAAATCGTTACCGCCGACAAGGGCGGCAAAGTGGTGGTTGACGAAGCGATGCAGCCGCAGTGAGTTTGCTGTGCGATGTGGCAGGTTAGATCGGCAAATCTTCACTGACGTGAGCTTTTGCGCCCTGTTCAATTTACTTCTTAGGCCTCGATGGCGCTGGGCCTCGTGGCGCCTGCCTCTGCTGTAGTTGCTGTTGTTGAAGCACGTGCCTCTGCTGCAATTGCTGCGTCTGCTGCTGATGCTTCTGCTCGACTTGCTGCTTTCTGGCATCATCCGCATTCTGCTTGGCTAATTGCTGATGTTCGTTTTCCTGCTGCTGTTGCAGCTTCTGCCGTTCCTGAGTTTGCTTCTGCTGAAGCTTTTGCTGCTGCTGCGCATATTTCTGATCGAGCTTGTCGTTCCCTGTGTTCGGTGCGGCCGGACGCTCCATGGGTGGGAGGTCGTTGGGATGAACTGCAGTTGCAGGCCGTCCGCCATTCTCCGCGGGACGCCCTTCAGTCGCCGGGCGGCCAGCATTTTCTGGTCTTGGTTGAGCGGCTCCACGAGCTGGCGGATGGTTATACGGCGCGCCGGCTTCTCGCGCCGGAACGGCTTCGCGGCCGGTGAATACCCCTGGCCTGGCGGTTGCGGCCACAGCGGGCTTGCCATGATTTGTCGAAGCTCGAAATTCCGGATTGCCGCGGGCAGCCTGCATGTGCTGAACCTGCGTGGCCGCGGGCGGAATGTGCCGCTCATGAGCGACAGCTTCCTCCTGCGGAGTCGGACGAGCATTAATACCGCCATTACCGCCGTTATAGCTCACCCGATTTACCGTTACATTCCTGTTGACGACAGTCTCGTTATAGACGTTGTGAACGTTGGTGACATTTACATTCATCACGGCGCGGTTGTAGAAGAAGTGTCCACCGTCCCAGCGTCCGCCCACAAAACCTTCGCCAAAATAGCCGAAGCCGTAATTGATGCCGCCATAGAAACCGACGTGCGGTCCCCAGTAACCGTCGTAAAACATAAATCCGCCATCAGCCCACGCCCAGTAGGGCGGAGTCCAGAGGAAACCAACCTCGGGCGCCAACACCCAGGTGCCCGGCACCCAGTAGTAATCGCCGTCATCGTCGTCCCAAGCCCAATAACCGGGCGTCCAGATATAGCCGTCGCCCGGACAGAGCGGCTGGTCATAGACAGGGAGCGCCGGCGGACCAAACGACACTGATATGCGGACCTGCCCGAACGATGCCAATGACATCGCTATCGTCACCGCGGCCAACAGCAATCCGGCTCGAACGAAGAAGTTTCTCATTGTGCGTTCTTTCTCCTGGCCGGTTCAAACGCCGAACCGGCCAAGTTCTCCAATGGGTTCTGAAGACCTAGCCGGAATGCTTAGAAGTAGAACTCTCTTGGGAGGTTGCGCGGAAAGTATTGAGTTATCTAGTAAATCGGCAGCTCATCCATGCTAAAGCAGCTTGGTTGGCAAAGCTGGGCGTTTGTGAGGGCCGGAACGAATCGGTGGCATTATCTTCAGCCCAAGCGGCTAAGGCATTCACAGTATTGATAGAGGTTCGTCGGTTCGTTAAGCTCAGGACTCGATTCAGGATAGTCATGGGTTAGCGTCGACCTGCTTGTGGCCGGCATTCGGACCCTCACGACTATCCTTCTTCCCCGGAGTAGGTCGCCTGGCTGGATTGGCACCGTCCCGGAATAGTTTCGCAAAGGAGATCGCAATGAGGAAACTGATGACGATTGTCTTCGCATTGAGCGTGCTGACGTCACTCAGCCTGCTCGCTCAAGACACTATGAGCCAGGGCACAATGAAGAACGACACTTCGGCGAAGGCTACCCACCTCACCGGAAAAATCAGCGATGACGGCAAGACGTTCACAAGTGACAAGGACGGGAAGACTTTGACGATTACAAATCCCGACGCGGTGAAGGGGCATGAGGGACATCATGTTACCCTGAAAGCGCGCGTTTCCGCCGACGCCAGCTCCGTTGATGTGGTCTCCCTCAAAATGGCAGGAGACAACATGAAGAAAGACAGTTCGCAACCGCAATAACCAGCGTAGAAGCGCTCCCCGAGGCCAGCAGAAATGCTGGCCTTTCATATTTGAACAGGTTGCCGACGCGGAGCCTTGGTTCGCTTCTCGAGAAGATCACTAAGGCTTTCCCCGAATCGGTTCGCTGCCTGTGCCACCTCAGCTCGCTTGAGTCGCTTGGCTCGCCTGGCTCCTGATATTGCGAACCTTTCCTTTGATCGAGCTGCGAATTTCGCTTCCGCTGGCCGGCGCGAGCAGTATCCCCGCACCCACCCCGACGCCCATACCGGCCGCAAAGCTTAACACGTTGCGCAGCGTATGGTTCTCAGACCCGCGCACGATCTCTTTGCTACGGTCTACGATATCGGAAACGCGATCGGTAACACGGTCGGCAGCTCGGTCGACTTGCTCATAATATTGGTTCGCGACGAAGACCGCGGTTTTTAACAGCGAATTGAGTAACTTGCTCATACTTCACACTCCTTAAATTGATAAGTTAGTTCATGTTGTTAGTCGCGTTTTTGCTGAGCCACACTCCCGTGTGCGAGTACGATGCTAGCGTGGCTATGCGGTGCGGCTTCCCATCACAAAATGCAAAATCAGGGAAATGACCGCGAAGACCAACAGCAGGTGAATCAGTCCACCAGCTACATGGAAAACCGTGAATCCGCCCAGCCATGCAATTAACAGGACGACGAATAATATTGCCCAGATACTCATGTGCGTTTCCTCCGCTTTCGAATTTGTAGAAGCCCGAAGTCCAATGACGCAAACCCACGGTAATTCCCCAACAGGCCACCTGTCATTACGGAACATCTGGTAACAGGAAGGCAATATGCCTGTACACTGAGCTCAGGGATTTTGATTTTCCGTCAACCCCGACCTGCTTTCGGCAACTAACAGATGCGGCGTTGTTGTTACGACGACGGCAAACCATGCTCATCCACCCGCAAAAGGCGACCTGGAAAGGACTGGCTTGACAGATCAATTCCGCGGTGTTTGGCAACTATTGCTGGGCTTGACTCTGGTTTTTTCATTGTCAGGCGTTTGCGGCGGGTACTCCGTGCTAACCCATGAAGAAGTCGTAGATCTGTTATGGAAGGACGACATTCAGCCTCTGCTGCTCAAGCGTTTCCCCCACGCGAGCGCCGAAGACCTAAAGAAGGCGCATGCCTTCGCCTACGGCGGTTCGCTCATTCAGGACATGGGCTACTATCCCTTCGGCAACAAATACTTCAGCGACCTCACTCACTACGTGCGTAGCGGAGACTTCATCGTCAACCTGATCAACGAATCTTCAGATGTCGATGAATACGCTTTTGCCCTGGGCGCGTTGTCGCACTATTCGGCGGACAATTTAGGCCATCCTGTGGTGAATCAGGCGGTGGCGCTGGAATTTCCCAAGCTACGGAAAAAATTTGGGCCCGAAGTGACGTATGAGGATAACCCCAAGGCTCATATCCGCACGGAATTTGGCTTCGATGTGACTCAGGTGGCCAAGAATCGCTACACTTCGGACCGGTACCATGACTTCATCGGATTTGAAATCTCCAAGCCCGTGCTGGAGCGCGCTTTTCAGGATACATACGACATTCCGCTGACGGAGGTGCTGACGAAAGAGGATTTGGCAATTGGCACCTTCCGGCGTGCGATCAGCTCAATACTTCCCGAGATGACAAGGGTGGCGTTGCTGTCGCGAAAAAAAGAACTGGTGGCCGAGACCCCAAATTTCAACGCCCGCAAGTTTCGATATTACCTTTCGCGCGCGAACTATCAGCGCGAGTGGGGCAAAGGATACCGGCGGCCCGGATTCGGCACGCGAGTGCTGGCCTTCTTTCTCAATTTTGTGCCCAAGGTCGGACCGTTTAAAGCACTCGACTTCAAGATTCCAACTCAAAAAACCGAGGATCTTTACATTGCCAGCGTTAATCGCACCCTGGATAACTACCGGAGCCTTCTGATCGAAGTTCGGGCACGACATCTTCAGCTTCCCAACACCGACTTCGACACCGGGCGAATTACACACGCCGGCGAGTATGTACTCACAGACAAGGCCTACGCGC
Source organism: Candidatus Sulfotelmatobacter sp. (assembly GCA_036500765.1). Classification (NCBI taxonomy): domain Bacteria; kingdom Pseudomonadati; phylum Acidobacteriota; class Terriglobia; order Terriglobales; family Candidatus Korobacteraceae; genus Candidatus Sulfotelmatobacter; species Candidatus Sulfotelmatobacter sp. The sequence continues at coordinate 265,274 of DASYBM010000002.1, read as the reverse complement.
GCCTGTTGGATCAATTGGTGCAGCACAATTTCGATCAGCTCACCCCAGAGTTGCAGCAGAACATTTTGACTTTCTATAGCGACCCGAATGCTCCCATTGCCACCAAACGGAATGCAGTGGCGTGGCAGAAAACGCAGGATGAGCTGCATCAGTTAAGAGCCTTCCCTCTTCCGCAAATACCGTCGCCACAAGTTGATACGCTGCACTAGCCATGCGCGCCGCCCCCATCCGTTTCCCCCCAACCTTCGCTGATTCTTCGGCAACTAAGTTGAGGCAGTGAATTGAGTGCAGATGCGCCCAGTCGCGCATTCTAAAAGGAGGACTATTTCATGGCAGACGACATGGAGAAGAACCGACAGCAGGGCCAGACTGGTCAGCAAGGTGGACAGTCGGGCAATCAACCTGGACAGCAGGGCCAGAAAGGGCAGACCGGTCAGGGTGGTCAACAGAACCAGCCCGGGCAGCAAAAGAAGAGCGGCCAAGGCGAGAATGAATTGGACAACGAAAATCAGGACCGCCAGCGGCGCGCCTCCTAGTTGGTGACGCTTCATCTACTCTTGAAGTCCCGACCTCATGGGTCGGGACTTTTTTTCTTCCCGCCTTTATGTAGCGCCTGAACCCAACCTTCAACTACGCTTGAAATATTGAACCGCTCGTTCGTGCGCTTCTGCGGCACGTCGAGTAGCGAACGTGCCGAGATTTCGGCGCTTGCCTGTCTTAGGGTTCTTCTTGCGCGAGTACAAACGGTATTGGCCTGTTCGTAGTTTTCGAATCATTTGCGAGTCCTTACGATTCCGGCTTCGCCGTGCTGGGCCTACCTGCTGGCCGCGTAATATCCAGACCTGGCATGGGCGCGCAGGAAAGAAAACTTTTTTGGCAATCTTAATTTCACTTGAATCTTGTGCCATTTCCCGTCTGGCGCGACGTCCTGCGGACGATAACCCAGAACGTATTGGGTTCGAAGCTCTGCTCCGATCCGCCGCGTAATCTCCGGCAATGCGACCGCGTTCTCGACCACGAAGGACCGGCCTCCCGTAGAACTCGCGATTTGCGACAGCAGGCCGGGGCCGAGCATCTCTTCCTGCGTCGGCGCATACCGGTCAAAGGTTCCAACGGCGTAAACCATTACGTCCGATTCCCTCGCCGCCGTTTTGATTTCCTTTTCGGTATAGCGACTATGGTTGTCGCCGCCGTCCGAGATGATGAGCAGGGCCTTCTTGGCATATGTGGCATTGTCCATCATATGCAAGCCAAGGTAGATGGCGTCGAGCAGGGCTGTTCGCCCTTTCGGTTTCGTGAACAGCAAGTCTCTTTCGAGATCTTCGGGGGAGAAGGTAAAGTCTGTCGCCACGCGAGGCTCGTCGGAAAACATCACCATGAAGAACTCATCCCGAGGATTTGCGGCGTCGCAGAATTGACTTACGGCTTCGCGCACGCGATCCATCTTGTTGCCCATGCTGCCGCTCGCATCCAGAATGATGCCCACGGAAATGGGCACGTCTTCACTGGAAAAGTGGCGGATTTCCTGCGGCTTTTTGCCCTCGAAAAGCTGAAAGTTCTCCTGATTCAGACCGGTCACCAGGCGCTCCAGGGGATCGGTCACGCTCACCGGAACCAGCACCAGATTCACATCCGACTTGATTAAGTGAAGACCGCCGACGCTGGACACTAGAGCATCGGACAGCGCGATAGGGCTCCTTCTGGGTACAACGTGAACATCGTTCACGTCAGTTTGGGCGGGAAGCGCGGTATCGAGCACACCGAGAAGAAGAAAAACACTTAGTGTGATCTGAAGAGCGGCCGCGAAAACGTGACTCGCGTTCCGAAGGACCGGCATGGTTCACCGCCTGGCCGCAAGCCGCTTTCAACGACGCCATGGCTTGCCATCGCCACCTTAGTTCTTACGGCAATTCGCCGGGAGGAACCATCATTTTGAACCTGTAAACGCCGCCATAGTTTCCTGCAGAATCCTCCGCACTTTCCTCTACCGAAGTATTGCGCTGGTGCAAACCGCAGCCTCGTCCCGGTTCATTGCCCCGAAGAGCTCATTTCAGCTCAATCAAGGCCAAGCCCGAAGCCGGCACGTCCAACTCGAGTTCACTATTTGTAATGTCCCGCACCACCGGCTCGATCTCTGAGGAGGCGCGAAGCTGTCGAATCTGGGCCGGCGTCGGATAGCGGGGTTCATGCATTTTCTTGTACGATTCGTGGAAGTCGCCATGATTCACATCCACCCGCCATACGGACGCATGGCTCGCATTTATATTCTTGAAACGGAGAGCAACGTTCCTGCTTCGCCCGGAATGCTCGGGCGGCTGGTAATTCCATACGGCGATTACGATTGAGCCATTCTCACGCCGGGTGACCAGCGCGGAATCGGAGTCCAAAGTGAGCCGCTCGTTTCCCAGCTTGTGCAGCAACCGGAAAGCTTCGAATGCCGGCTTCGGGATAGAATCTTCCGCCAGCAAACCATATCCTCCGTAGAACGGCTTCTTCACTACGCCTTGTTCTTCGAAGACATCGGAAAACGTCCAATAGGACATGATATTCACCAGCCCGTCGCATTGCTGAATCGTCTCGGCCAGCCATGGACCCATATATACAGCATCGGTGACGTCGGTCTCGTTCTTGTAACTGGCGTTGAATTCACTCCAGATGAGCGGCAGGCCTGGTTTAGCGGAATCGCGGATTTGCTGGTGAACTTTCTGAACGGCGCGGCACACCATTTGGTTGCGCGGTATATCTTCGGTCGTGCCGAACACGTCGGTCGAACTGTCGTTTCCGTAGACGTGAGTAGAAACGAAATCTACGGGGATGTTGTTTTGTGTGCAATGCTGGAGGAATGGGCTGACCCATGCGGCCTGAGCCGTAGCCGGTCCTCCTACACGAAGCCGCGCGTTCACCTTCTTGATGGCGAGAACCGTGTGGTCATACAGTTCCCAGTACGTGGATTGCTTTGGTTCGCCGGCCCAGAAGTCAAGATTTGGCTCATTCCAGACTTCGAAATACCACGCGGCAACTTCGTCGATTCCATAGCGGTCGATCAGATGGCCCACGAAAGCGGCGATGAGCGCATCCCATTTTGCCCAATCTTTAGGCGGCGATACGTTCGGTTTATACCAAAAAGGCTGCAACTTCGCAGCCGCTGCGAGCTTGTTAGGCATGAAGCTGATTTCTACAAAAGGCTTGACTCCGTCGGCCAATAACCCATCGTAGATCTGATCGACATAGGAAAAGTCGTAAACCGGTTTTCCCTCGCCATCCTCATCGTAGATACCGACTTCATCGTCAAAAATGGCATGAAATCGCACATATTCGAAGTCGGTAATCTGGTGAACCGCACGCAAATCCTGACGGTAGCTGTCGCGGAGCACGAGAATGGCTCGACCGGAGCCAAACATTTGTTCCCAAAAGTGGGGGAATGGGTGTGTCGGGGCGGCGCCGTCGACGAGTAGGGTATCCGAAGCTGCCGGAGTTTGCCCATACATATTCGGAAGGGTGCACGAAATAAGCAGGGCAATAACAACGACGAGCAGGGATTCGTATCTGAAGATTTTTTTCATGCCGCGTTACTTTACAGAAAAAACGGAGCCCACAAAAACAAACAGCAATCAAGCGCCACAGCAATTTGTGGCGCAATGAAAATCGGCTTCAAAACTAAGCGACCGTCATGCGCGGCAGCCGCGTCGGCGATACATGCGAAACTGGCTTTTCATGTAACAGGAGATCGGTCGCCTGGACGCGGCGATTACTGTGGAACCAGCGTTGCACTACATTGTCGCAGAGCAGATTGGCGATCGAGAGCAAACTCATTCCTTGGTGGTGCGCCATCCAGCTATAGACGATCTGCTGGCGGCGCCAGCCAAAGCGACTTGAGGCGGAATAATCGGCGGCCTCATAAAAACCGTACGGACCGAACCATCCCAGCTTCTCCATGCGGCGAAGATTTCGCAATGCCTCCGTCGAATCTACCGTCACTGCAAGAAAGGTAGAGTACGGAGAGATAACGAGAGGACAAGACTCCCGTTTCATCAGTCCGAGTTGTGGAACTCCCATCGCGAGATACTGATAATTGCCGGCTTCGTCGAGCTTATAGTATGCCGATTCGGAAATCCCCCACGGCACGCCTTTCCTGGTTCCATACTCCCGTTGGCAACTCACTACCGCAAGGCGACTTCGGTCGAGCAGCGTGTTCGCGTACGAACGCATCCACAGGGTCGGCATTAAGTATTCGAACATCGTCCCCGTCCAGGAAAGTAGGATAGGGTGCCCTTGTTCCACGGTGTGGGCGCGACCCATCCGGAACCAGCATTCCTGAGGAATATCGTCTTTGGCGATAGCGACGAATACTGCGGTGCGGGACTCGGTCGCGAGCAGATCGTAACATGCCAGCTCAAGTTGCTGAGTCTGGACATTGAATCCCACCGACATCAGTTTACGGCGACGGTTAAAAAGGAAACCGAAATCCATGGCATCGGCCAGCTTCCTGGCGTCGGACGCGACCGTTCGAAGAGTATCGGCCAGTTGGCTGGCATTTGCCGCAGCCTGGGGGAGAAGCCGCAGCAAATCCTCAATAAGTTTCTTTTGCTCGCCCGAAGCGGAGATCACCGCTTGATCGAGGCGATGCTGCAAGTCGTCAATGAACTGCGGTAATAGCTGCAAAGACGGCGGCACTGTGGCGCTCACAAGACCATCGGTTTGGAGAGGCTGGAATTCCGCCAGATCCCACGGGGCATAGGATTGGACTAAGCTGTAAATCGCCTGGAGCCGGGTGAGCGTCTGCTCTCGAAACCATTGAATCTCCGCGGCGTGCCGGGACTTGGGACGCGGCCGCATTTCGTCGGCAGCGGTTCCGCAGAGTGCTTGTGCTGCAGAAAGCCAATCTCCCCCTTGAAGATCCTTTTCGCAGCGAGAAAGCACTTTGCGAGGGAGTACTCGCAGCGTGGCCAGTTCTCTTAAACAATCGAGAAGTCCCTCAGCCAGAGATGGCTGGAAAAGCGGTTCTTGGAGGCAAGCCAGACATCCCTGCTGCAAAGTCCAAAGTGAGGCCAACAGGTTTCCGCTATCGACCGAAGAGACGAACTGCGGCGGAAGCGCTTCCAGGGTGTGCGTGTCGTACCAGTTCAGAAGATGGCCGCGATATTTCGGGAGACGTGCGAGCGTATCAAGAGTCCGCCGGGTTTGCGCCGCCAATTCGGGAACGGTGAGATAGCCAAATTCACAGGCCACCTGTTGTGCGTTCAAGAGCAAACCAAGATTGGTGGGCGAAACCCGGGCCGCGACCGCAGGCGGTTTTTCCTGAACATTATCTGGAATTAGCCAGTTATGTTCCGCCGTGCAAAACTCGGAAAAGTAGCGCCAGATACGCAATGCCGATCGGCGCAGAAACCGCAAGTCTTTCCGGGGTAACTCAGCCCGGGGAGCGATTGGCGACCGGTTCAACCAGACCGAAATGAACTTGCTGGAAGCCCACAACATCAGGACCGGCAGAGCGGCAACGAGAGCGCTGGGCTGCGCACGCCATACGACCAGAGCGATGACTACTGCGATGGCCGGCATCCAATTGAGATATCGGTCGACCGGAGTAAGGCGAATGGCGGCTTCCGACTCGGCCGCTGTTTCCCACTCCAGAAGGCGTTCGCGCGAAACCGTGCGGCGAAATATCGCGCGGACTACGGCATCGACCGAGAGCAGAGTCTGGTGGCCAAGAAAAACGAGCGTGAGCAAGGTGGTGAAGCTGCCCGTAAGAAATGTGCTGACGGCTTCGCGTGCGATCGTGCTCTTGCGCTTGACCGCCGCCCGCACCAGGCTAAAGACGAGCTGAAAGAATATCGGAAGAGACAAAAGAAAAAAGGCAGCTACGGTCCAGGCCACGTGCCGGCCGCCGGGCACGAGCCAGCCGAAAAGAAGCAGCAGGAACGTGCCAGGTTCGACCAGGCTGCGCCGCAAGTTGTCCAGGATCTTCCAGCGGGAGATCCTGGAGATTGGGTTCGGAACCCGCGCACCCGATTCATCCGGCACTTCCGACGAAAGCCATCCGGCAATCTGCCAGTCGCCGCGTAGCCAGCGGTGTTTGCGACGGTTATAGGCGCTATAGTGCGAGGGATAATCCTCGATCAACTCGATGTCGCTGGCTAAACCCGCGCGCGCGTAGGCGCCCTCGATCAGATCGTGACTGAGAAGCGCATTGCGCGGAAACCGGCTATCGAGCACCCGGTGCACCGCGTCGACATCGTAAATTCCTTTGCCGGTAAAGCTGCCTTCGCCGTAAAGGTCCTGATAGGCGTCGGAAACCGCCCTCGTATAAATGTCCAACCCGGTTTCACCGGCATAGATGGCAGCCAGTCGGGAGCGGACGGTGCTTTGTACACTTACCCCAACCCGGGGCTGCAAGATTCCGTAGCCTGCGACCACGATGTTCCGTTCGGGATCGACAATCGCCCGATTCAAGGGATGAGCCAGGGTGCCGATCATGCGCTGCGCCGCTCCGCGCGGCAATTCTGTGTCCGTATCCAGTGTTATCACGTAGCGGACTTTGGGAAGAATCGACAAGTCACCGACTTTGATCGGGAAGCTGTCGTATTGTCCACGCAACAGCTTATTCAGGTCGAGCAGCTTGCCTCGTTTTCGTTCCCATCCCATCCAGCCTCTTTCCCGCGGGTTGTAAACGCGGTGCCGATGGAACATCAAGAAGGCACCTTTCCCTTGCCCTTTATATTTCTCATTCAGTTCCCTGATCAAAGAAGAACAAAGATCAATCAGCGGGCTGTCTTCGCGGTCCAGATGATAAGAATCCGGCAGGTCGGAGAGGATCGCGAAATGGATATTGGGATCGTGGTTTCCCAGAAACCGCACCTCCAGGTCCTCTGCCAGCGCACGCACTTGTTTTTCATTCAACAACAAAGTCGGAATCACGACGAGCGTCAGGCAATCGGCGGGGACCGCTTTGGAAAAGTCAAGCTTGGGAAGAATTTCCGGTGGTAGCAGCGCCGTGATGATGTAGTCGGTGATTTGCACTGCGCTCTGGGAACTTGGCAATAGCAACAACAGCGCCGAGACGAATATGAACCCGAGCGAACTATCCGGCGAAGTCACCATAAACAGGCATGCGGCGACCAGAGAGCAGGTGATGAGGACAATCCCGGGGAAGAAGACCTCGTCAGGATACCGGCGCAGCCAGGCGCGCAGCTTCTGCATCACGGTTCGCCTGCTGCCAACCCGCTCGACCAGGCGTTCGGCACCTTCGCCCACAATGTAATAGCCAATATGCGATTCTCGCAGCGCGATCCGGGGATCTTCGTAGCTTCGAGCTTGAGCTTCGCGCGCAAGTGCCAGCGCCTCCTCGGCTACTTGCCTCTCGGTAAGGTCGGACTGCACCGCAATTCTTGCCAGGTGATTGCGATAAAGGCGCCAGCTCTCAGGGTCCATGTTGGCATAGCAGCCAACCGGATCTTTCCGCAGAACATCGTCGAACAAGATGAGCGGCCCAAGCACGTCTTCCCAGGAAATTTGCACGACTTCACGAAGGCTCCGAATGCAGACATCTAAATCGGGCAAGCCGCGCTCTTCGCTATTACCATTGAACGCGCGCCGGGCGCATGTTGCTATCTCCTCAAGCAGTACTAGCTTCAAGGCCGGAACCAAGGCGTTGATTTCACGCAATTCCAGGGGGGCCATCTCCTGGAAGCCCAGGCAGAACGAGGTCAGTCTCTGCTCACAGAAGCGGTATTCGGTGGCCGTGAAGAAGCCTTGCGCAAAAGCGAGTATACGAGGAATATTTTCGGCGTTGCGGGTGTGAACGTGCGGCAAACGCCTGCGTAATTTCAGATCCGAGCTGACACTCAGCAACTCCGAATAGATCAGAGATTCGTTCTCCCGAATCAAGCGGGCATCGGCTGAAAGACGGGAACGAGTGGTTAAGGAATTTACCGCCGCAATCACTGAAGCCAGATGGATTTTCAGTTGACGACAACGGGCTGAGAAGGTATTGGAGGATTTTATGCGCGGCATCCACGCCAGTTCCGAAGCCAGCCGTTCGCCTTTCGCGCGCAGGGCCTGGAACTCCATTTGGTCGTCGACCGTAGTTGAAGCGTGGGTCGCTTCTTCCGCGATGACGGCTTGAATGCGACGATTCAGCGGCATAAAAGCACCTAGCGATAACTCGCAGCTTGCATTTCAAACATCTCGGCATATCGGCCACCGAGGTGAGTCAACTCGTCATGTCTGCCCTCTTCGGCGACGCGGCCGTCTTCGATTACGACGATGCGGTCGGCCATTCGTACCGTCGAAAATCGGTGCGAAATAAAGAGCGCCATCTTGCCTCGCGTGAGTTCGGCAAAGCGCTGAAATACCTCGAATTCGCTGCGGGCGTCGAGCGCGGCGGTGGGCTCGTCCAGAATGAGAACTTGCGCATCCCGCAGATAGGCGCGAGCGAGCGCAACTTTTTGCCACTCGCCTCCGGAAAGATCCACGCCGCCCTCGAAACGGCGGCCCAGCATTTGCTCGTACCCGCGGGGAAGTTTGCGGACCACTTCATCGGCCAGACTTTTCTCCGCCGAAACCTGTACCAGAGGAAGGTTGTCGAGTTCCTCGATTCGTCCCACAGAAATGTTCTCGCTAGCCGTCATTTCAAAGCGCATGAAATCCTGGAAAATCACGCCAATCTCTCGGTACAGACTCTCAAGGCTGTATTCGCGAAGGTCGATGCCATCGAGCAGGATCTGTCCCTCGACCGGATCGTAAAGGCGGGTGAGCAGTTTGACGATGGTGGTCTTTCCCTGACCGTTCTCGCCGATCAGTGCGACCCGCTCTCCAGGGTGAATGCGAAAATTGAAATGGTTAAGAATCAGATGCACTCCGCCGGGATAGCGGAAGGAAACGTTGCGGAACTCGAATCCCTGACGGATGGGCTTGGGCGCGGGCAGGGCTTGGGGTTTCGAGCGGATTGTCGGCTTCATCTGGAGAAACGCAATCAGATCGGTAAGAAACAAAGCCTGATCGGCGATGCTCGACACCGTCGAAAAAATCTGTTGAATATTAGTGCTGGCTTGCAGAATCGCGCCCGCCAGAAATGTCAGCGTTCCAATGCTCAGCACTCCCGTGACTGTCCGCCAAATCACCAGTACGTAGGCGCCGTAATAACCGGCCGCGCCAACAATTGACAATAGCGCCCCGGCCACCAAGCGGCGGCGGGCCAGGGCCACATCTTCAAAATAGATTTGATCGGAGAGCTTGGTGAACCGTTCCGTCAGGAAATCTTTCAACCCAAAGAGCTTCAGTTCTTTGGCCGCTTCTTTGCTGCCTCCTAATACGCGCAAATAGTCGAGTTGTCGGCGAATCGGTGTTTGCCGGAAATTTTTGGCATAGCTCAAGAATGCGAAGTGACTCTCTCCGAGGAATGCCGGAACCACTCCTGCAATCAAAAGCAGCAGCAGCCACGGGGAAAAGACCATGATGGAAACGGAAAGCGAAACCGTCGTGACAACCTGCTGCACCAGTCGCCCCATCGATTGAATCATGCCCAGACGGTCTGTGGCCTGTACCCGCGCTCGTTCCAAGCGATCATAAAAGACAGGATCTTCATAGGCCAGCAGGTCGAGCTCTGCTGCATGCTTCATGACTTGAATGCTGACGTGGCGCGTGTAGTTGTCGGCGAGCAGTTGGTCGAGGTAATCGACCGTGCGACTCAGAACGCTGGCGAAAACCGCCAGTCCAAATTCGATTTCCACCAAGTGCCAAAGATGTCGCGGCACGGGTTGATGGGCGTTTACGGCATGCACCACGCTGTCGATGATCAGCTTGGTTACCCACAGTAGGGCGATGGGCAATAGCGAAGCCACTAAGCGAAATATCAGACCGAGCGCTACGACTGTCCCGCCGGATTCCCAAACGATACGCAGGACGACGGGAATATTGCGAAGCGCGGCCAGACGGTCATGCCAACTGCTCCACAAGTTTTGCCGACTCGACATTACGCACCTATATCTGCCGAAGGGACGGCCACCCCATGGGTTCCGTTCCCGGATGACCATCGAATCTACTGAAAGCCATGGCTTGCTCGATCGGACTCAGCTTCGATGACGAATCGTTTCAATAGGTTGGATCAATGCCCCAGTGACAAGGGCAGGCTGGTTGAGGAAAAACGGGGACGGCCTTCCGTCGTCCGAAATCGCCGAAAATCCAATAAGGCCGCAGTACTCTCATAAGCGCGCAGCGGCGCTTCCTACCGAAGACCCATTTCCGCGTTGAACAGCTGCGTAATTCCGTAGCATTCGCAAGCCGAAGCTTCGAGTTTCTTGCGATTCAGAATTTTCACCGAGCCATGCGTGTACTCGATAATGCGTTTCCGTTGCAGTCCGCCCGCTACCAAAGACACACTGGGGCGATCGGTTCCAAGCATAGTCGCCAGAAAATCGTGGGTGATGCGCAGCAGACCGGACTCAACACGATCCTGAATCAGGAGCAGCCATCGGGAAAAACGTTGCTCGAGATTATGGAGCCGATTGCAGCCGGCAGTCTGGGCGACTTGCATGCCGTGAACTGCCGCATACCGATTCAGCAGTCGCTGGAACTGTGGGCTGGATTGTAGAGCTGTCTCCATGGCATCGGCGTTAACCTTGAACCCTTCTCCGCCAACCTGCATCACGGCGCGGTGCGGAATTCTCCTGATGCCGGCCGCCAATGGGATCGGCGAAAATCCCTCGTTCCCGACGACGCCCGCTTCCACACTTTGTCCCCGGCCCGCAGTCACCACCAGAGAAACCATGCCTCGGTTCAGGAAATAGGCGAACTCCGCCTTGCGATTGGGCTCGTGCAGCGTACGGTGGTGCGGCAACACCAGAAACCGCAGGTGCGGGCGGATCAGGTCAAACTCCTCATCGGGGATTGATAAAAGAATCGTGTTCATCACCGGCTTGCCTTCCGCATTCGTTCGTTCTCCAGCGTGTAGAGTCTGGAGTTCGCTGATCGCCCCGATCTCATTCGACATAGGAATTCACCTCCCGGAGCCGGACTCTAGCCGGTAGTTCCTTTGATGCTGCCGAATACACATCCGCAGTGCGAAGATTCCTTCAGAGTAGAGTCGGCGTTCGTGGTGGTTATGCTGTCTTTCCAGTAATTTCAGTTCTGTTCGCTTGCCAGTTTCATCCGTTCGATACCCTACGGATGGTAGTTCGAAACCGTTTTGAACCATCATCTTGAAATAATTCCCCGTCTGCGCCTTTCGGCGTGGCGGCGTTTTGGTTCACATCTGACGGAACTAAGCGTTCCTCTCGGCTAGTATTTTTGTAGGCCGGCGCGTTCAATTCCACGCTGCGCCTCCGGCGACTTCATAAAGGTGTCCCACACGAATCCGGTTCGCAGATTTTCCGCCATCAACATCGTGATCCCTGTATCGATCCCGATCACGTCGGTGTCATACCAATTTTTAAGGGGATTGAAGGCATTGACAAAGCCGTATTTGCCCCAGGCGGAGGGATATCGGCTTTGGATCGTTTTCAAAACGCGCAGCGTGGCCGCGGGTAGGAACGGTAGCGATCCCGCGGCCGCGCTCGGCACCACGCTACCGTCGATTGGACCCATTGCGGGAGGCCCACCCCAAACAACGTAACCGTTCTGCGAATCGGAAGCGGTAATCCCCCAAAGGTCGTCGCTGTAATCCGGGAACTGCTTGCCCAGCTCTATACAAAAACGCCGATGCACTTCCGTTGCAGTCACGGAATTCTGGAAGTAATCCGCATATTTGTCGCGACGGCCGCGAAAATCGAACCACGCCTGCGAGTATTGATGCACAAACAGCGGCGCGAAGGAACCGATATACCTCATGCCCTCGTAGTCAAATGTCAAACGCTTCCATGCGTTCCAGGTTTCCTGTTGCAGAGGATGCACCGAAGCCCCCATGCCCAGTAGATACACCATCATCAGTTCGCTGTAATGATCCCATCGCGATGGGAGGAATCCGACCTCCGGCGTCCATCCGTGCGTGAGTAGGGCTGTGTCTTCCGAGAGCCAGCTCCAATCCACGCGGTTTAGGATGAGATTCGCCAGTTCAGCAACCGCGGGATGATGGAAGTGTTCGCGGCAGGTCACAATTCCACACAGCAGAATTGTCGTATCCACGGAAGATACTTCGGAGTCGAACATGCGCTCGCCGGTTTCGGGGTTGGCGAAGTGATAAAAAAATCCGCGGTGGTTGGGCAGCTTCCTCCACAAAAAACGCAGGGTCGCGAACACTCGTTCCAGCGCGTCTGTACGGGAGATAAAACCACGCTGATCTCCGATGCAGAGAGCCGTCAGGCCAAAGCCGGTGGCCGCGATACTGGCGGCATCCTTTCGAGCGGGTTTGTGAACGTCACAGCGATCCTTGACCATCCCCGTCTTAGGGTTGCCTTGTTCCCAGAAGAAGAGAAAACTAGCCTGCTCTACATCATTTAGGAACTTGTCATCCTCTGGCGATAAAGCCGGCGTCCCTGTTTTGGACTGCGCCTCCAGGCGCACGCTGGAGAGAACCGTCGCAAACGGCGCACAAGAGCCGGCGCCCAGGAACAGACGCAAAACCTGCCGGCGTGAAAGCAGATTAGGCCTTGCTTCGATCATGTATTTCCGCCAACGTTAATCTTGAGACCCTCCCGTCAAATGGAAACGCAAGCAAAAAGGAATGAGAAACTCTGGCTGGACTCCCGCCAATCGTTAAAAGATGCAGAAAGGGCCCGCATCGTTGTCATGGAGAAACCGTTCGCCCTACACTCATCATCATAATAGATTTTGCAAAGGATTTTCGAATATGACTCGCGCACACAAAATAGAGCTTTGGATCGCCTTGCTGGTGTCCTTCGTAATTATTGCGGGCGCTCTGGCGTTGCTCCAGTGGGGAAGACGCAAGCCGATTTCCCTGAAAGGGGCCGTGATAGTACAGGATACCGATCCGAGAAAAGAGTCTCCCATCGCGGGAGTTATTGTTTCTGGCGGCAATCTGGCTACATCCGACTGCGCCTCGGACTCCTCGGGTTTCTTCACCCTCACCCTGCGCACACCGATCCGGCGAGGACACGCTATCACGCTCCACTTCCGTCACGCGCGCTATCGTCCGCTTGACCTCGACGATTACGTCGGCGACAAGCTTTACATCATCCATCTCGTTCCGCTATCCAGCACGCCCGCTGCGGCTAGTCAACCGGAGGTCAAAGTGGCCAATATCCGCGCGAGATATACGGTCAAAGGCCTCACGACGCTCAACGTTGGGAGTGAGGTTCGAACCTTCCAGATCGAGAACAAAGGCAACGTGCCCTGTAATGGTCAGCATCCTTGCTCACCTGATGGAAAATGGAAGGCGGTAGTCGGGTCGGCGTCCTTAGACGCAGGAGCGGGAAATGAATTCCGAGATGCCCGAGCGTCCTGCATTGCCGGACCCTGTCCTTTCACAAAAATTGAAGGCGACCATACCTCGCAGGGGGGCCAGATCGTGACGGTTTCAGCTCGCGACTGGTCCGACACCGCAACTTTCCTTTTGGAGGCCGAAGTTTTTCATCCCATGGAAAGCCAAAGCGAACATTGGTCCTATCCTGTCATCTTTGGGCAGGACATGAGCTTCACTCTGCCATCCGCCGCAGAAAGCGTGAGCATTGAAGCTGACCTGAATGGCCAGACCACCATTTTCCCGCTCGGCCCCGCACTTTTGCTGAGTTGGGCCAACTGCACCGGGATTGTCAATCCTGACCACGGCCGCGTTTATCGCTGCGCGCTTAAGCCGGGATACCGCTTTCAGTGAGGTCGCAGCTGCGCCGCCACAGTTACTTTGAGCTTTCAATAAGGGATCTTGTCTAGCCTTTCCTGCCATGCGCGAAACGCGGCCAAGGCCTGTTCGCGCATCATTTGGATCATGGGAATCGAGCGCTGCGGCAAAGGCTGGGCCAGCTCGGCATAGATGAAGGAATCGTCGAATCCGATCCTGGAAGCGTCGGCGGCTAAATTGCCGAAATAAACCCGCGCGATCCGCGCCCAGTAGATCGCACCCAGGCACATAGGGCATGGCTCGCACGAGGTGTAAATTTCGCAATCCCGAAGCTCGAAGCCGCCAACCTTGGCACAGGCTTCCCGGATGGCGACGATTTCGGCGTGCGCCGTTGGATCATTGGTGGTAGTGACGCGATTCGCGCCCTCGGCCACGACGCTGCCGTTTTTGACGATCACGGCCCCGAAGGGGCCACCTCTGACGGAAACTACATTGTCGATGGAGAGTTGAATGGCGCGCGCCATGAAAGGATTGTCCATGCGATGGGCCAGTTCGTCATCCTGCAATCTGTTCGCGAATTCGCGCATAGCCTGGCTTAATCGTTTTGTAGATGAAGTCGCAACGCCGATCGTAGGGTAGGAATGCACTCTTCATCGCATTGATCGTGATCTTCTCGAAATCCTTCAGGGTGAGGCCGAAAGTTTCCGATGCAGCTTCAAATTCCCTTGTCATCGAAGTGTTGCTCATGAGTCGATTATCGGTGTTGAGCGTCACTCGAAATCCCTGCTCATAGAAAATCTTGAACGGATGTTGATTGAGGGCGGGCGTAGCCCCGGTATGGACATTGCTGAGAAGGCAGATTTCCAACGGAATTCTTTTGTCGAGAACGTATTGCGCCAAGTCGCCCAACTTGACCGCCTTGCCATCGGCAACGGCGATGTCATCAATCAGACGCGTGCCGTGACCGATGCGGTGGGCGCCGCAGTATTGAATCGCCTGCCAAATCGATTCTTTTCCGTAGCCCTCGCCGGCATGGACCGTGATGTTGAAGTTCTCGCGCTGAATGTAATGAAATGCGTCCACATGCTTTTTTGGGGGATAGCCCCCCTCCTCGCCCGCGAGATCGAATCCAACTACACCACGTTGGCGAAAGTCGACTGCCAATTCCGCCATTTCGAGAGACACGTTCATATTGCGCATCGCGCAAATGATGAGCCCCGACCGGATGCCAAAGTCCTGCGTCCCGCGGGCCATGCCTTTGAGTACGGCGGAGACCACCTGCTGGTGCGTCAATCCTTTGGTCGTGTGAAAAATAGGCGCGAAGCGGGTTTCGTAATAAATCACGCTGTCTTTACTCAGATCTTCGGCTTGCTCGTACGCGACTCGCTCGAGCGCTTCCTCCGTCTGTGTAACGGCAATCGTATGCTTGAAACCTTCGAGATACTTGGCCAGGCTTCCCTGGTTCGCGCCCTGATAGAACCAGGTGGCCAGCGCCTCAGGATCTTTGGTGGGTAACTCCGAATAATTTCCGCTGGCGGCCAACTCGATCACGGTCCGCGGGCGTAGAACCCCGTCCAGGTGCTCGTGGAGCAGAACTTTCGGCAAAGTCTTCAGGTCGACTTTTCTAGTTGTCATTCCAGGCTCAAAGCTACGAGTTTGATCTCATATCGCTCGATGTTCCTCCGGCCGCCGGCACGTAGCACTTCTGCGTGTAATCCATCACCATGCGGTCGGCATTGAATCTCCAGCCCAGAGTACGGATCGTGCGTTTCATGCGTTTGATCCAGCCCCGCGGAAGTCCATCGCGATCGCGCTGGTAATAAAGCGGAATCACTTCTTCACGAAGCGTCCGCATCAGGTCTTCTCCATCGCGGGCATCGTGAACTGCCATATTGGAATGCGTTCTTCCCGTTCCGATGGCAAATCCATTCATGCCATCGAATGCCTCAGCCCACCAGCCATCCAGGATGGAAAGATTCAGGCCACCGTTCAGAACCACTTTCTGTCCACTCGTGCCGGAGGCCTCCAGCGGACGGCGCGGATTGTTGAGCCAGACATCGACGCCCTGCACAAAGTGGCGTCCTACGTTGATGTCATAGTCCTCAACGAATACAAACTTGTCCCGGAATTTAGGATCGCGCATCAATTCGGCGATTTGCTGCAACAACCGCTTGCCGGGCTCATCGAGGGGATGAGCCTTGCCCGAAAACACAAACTGCACCGGCCGATTGGGATCGTTCACCATGGAAGCCAGCCGCTCGATATTGGCCAGAATCAGATTAGCCCGCTTGTATGTGGCAAAACGCCGCGCGAATCCGATGGTGAGCGCATCCGGACTCAAGACACGCTCCAGACGCTGGAGGGTTTCCTGGGGTTCACCGCGACGCTGCGCCTGCTCCACCGCTCGCCGCCGCACAAATTCGATGAGCTGCGATTTCAGGTTAAGGTGCGTCTCCCACAGTTCGCCATCGTCCACATCCTCAATCCCTAGCCAGATTTTCGCTTCACTGCTGCGCTGGTTCCAGTCCCTTCCCAGGTGGCGATCGTAGAGTCGAAACATCTCCGGAGCCAGCCAGGATGGAACGTGCACGCCGTTGGTGATGTGTCCAATCGGAACATCGTCTTCCAGTTTGTTGCGAAACAGCTTCGTCCACATCGCGCGCGAGACTTCCGCATGGAGCGCCGAAACGGCATTGGCACGGCGCGAAAGCCGCAACGCCAGCACGGTCATACAAAATAATTCGTCGCCGTTGCTGGAATTCTCGCGGCCCAGCCCCAGCAGGGTTTCCGGCGAAAGCCCAAGCGCCTCGCGAAGCGGTCCGATGTGCTCTTCGACCAGGCCGGCATCGAACCGGTCATGTCCCGCCGGTACCGGAGTATGCGTGGTGAACACAACCTCACGTGAGACGCGCGGCACCGCGGCGTCAAACCCGATACCTTCATCTTCCATCCGCTGCCGAACCGCTTCCAGCACGGCAAAAGCACTATGGCCTTCGTTCAAGTGAAGAACGCCGGGAGAAATCCCCAGCGCCTTGAGAGCGCGCAATCCGCCCACGCCCAGCAGCAACTCCTGCCGGATGCGAATGCGCAGATCTCCCCCGTACAACCGCGAGGTCAATTCGCGGTCCTCGGGAGCATTGCCTTCCACGTCGGAGTCAAGCAGCAACAGGTCGCGCCGTCCCACCTTCACCCGCCAAACCTTTGCGTGAATGCGCCCGCTACGCGTCTCGATCTCCACCATGACCGGCAGGCCATCCTTGCCGATCGCCACCTCCATCGCCATCTGATTGACATCGGTCTTGAGATATTCTTCGCGCTGCCATCCGTTGAGATCGAGCCGTTGCCGAAAATATCCCTGGCCATAAAACAAACCGATCCCGACCAGAGGAATATCCAGGTCAGACGCACTTTTGATGTGATCTCCTGCCAAAACACCGAGCCCGCCGGAATATACCGGCAGCGATTCATGCAAGCCGAACTCGGCGGAAAAATAAGCGACAGGATGCGGACGCAGGACGCCGGCGTTCTTCGCGCCCCAGGTCAGATCCGCTTCCAGATACTCGAGCATTCGCCGGTACGCGTAATTCACGCGACTGTGCAGCATGATTTCCGCCGCACGCGCTTCGAGCTTGGCCAGCGGAAGTTCCGCCAACAGTGCCACCGGATTGTGGTTGAGTTCGTTCCAGCGTGCGGGATCCAGATCCAGGAACAGGCTCGAGGAATTGTGGTCCCAGCTCCACCACAGATTGCGGGCCAGCGCCCACAGCCTCTCTTGCAGCGGGGCAATGAAGCGGTCGAGTGTGCGCGCTTCACTGACCACGGGTGCGACCTGGGTGGCCGCTTCCGTGAGCATCCGAATTTCGTCGTCGCTGAAAACGCGCGCTTCGACGGTTTGCACCACCAGTACTCCCTGTAGAACTCCCCGTTCAACCAACGGAACGCCAAGAAACGACTGGTAGGCATCCTCGCCTGCATCTCGAAAGTATTTGAACCGGGGATGATTCTTTACCTGCTCGACCGCCACCGGCCGTACGAGTTCCGCGACCAGGCCGGTGAGCCCTTCATTCACAGCCATCCGGAGAACGCCGATGCACTCCCGACGCAGGCCCACGGTTGCCGCCAGCACGAGGTTGGCGCGATCCGGCTCCAGCAAATATGCCGAGCACACGTCGGTTCGGAACCTCTTGGCGATCAGGGCCACCACGTTCATCAGCGTTTCTGCGGGCTGGCTGCCGTCCGCCGTAAGATTCGCAATGTCACCCCGCGTCAGCGCATTCGTGACCTTGCTCGAATCCACGGTTTGCTCCGTACCTTCTGCTAGCTTTTCCGTCGCATTCTCGTATCCGTCCAAAATTTGTTTCTCCAGTCCGTTTTCTAGGGTTTTAGGCCCGGCATCAGGCGAACTACTTCGATGACATTCTCGGGGAATAAGTTCTACGTTTTCTATTGTAAGGTCTGTGAATGATATCGCGCACTGGGGCGGGAAAACAGGTTTGCGTTGCGCCCTGCATACAGGGTAGAATCCTCGCCAATCCAGCCTCCCGATGGAAGACGTGAGTCCACTTTGCGTTGGAGTTTCGAGTCTGCGAGATTGGAACGCGATCGAGAGATTGCACATTTCGGTCGATCGCCCAACTGCGGCTCTGCACGAACAGGCACAACGTTAGAAACTATTTGCAAGACGGCGCATTTTTGAGCACGGCCCGCAAGCCTTTTGCATCTCGCGAGACCCATGGAGTCTGCACAAATGAACGGTACCTCCGCACGATTTCTCCGGCTGGGTGTGAGCTTGTCTGGATTGGCGGTCTTGGGATGGGTGTTAACCGGCCAGGCGGCTAAGCCCGCTGGCCGCGGAATCCCTCTGCCTACCGACTGGAGTCACAGTCACGTTATCTTCACTGCGCCCGCATCGGAGGAACAAGCTCGCCTGCTCAACGACGATCCGCGTTATTGGCAACAGCTGTATCGCCGCGGACAGTCTCAGGTGCTGAAGCCGGAAGCGGCCGATTTGAACCCGGGGAATACTCCCAGCAACGTCTGGCCGCAGACGCTCGGCGGTGCGGCCGCGCCGGGTGCGACTAACTATCCCGCCAAATTTTCGTTTAACACCAGTATCGCGAACTGCGGCGCCGCCGCCACCCCGGATTATGTCGTCTACACTACTGGGGTAATTGGATCTGGAACGCAAGCCAGCGTGGTCGCATTCGACAATCTCTACTCCGGATGCGGAGGCACTGTGCCTTCGGTCTATTGGGCCTACAACACTGGCGGTCTCATTCTCACCTCTCCAGTGCTGTCTCTGGATGGCACACAGGTCGCGTTCGTACAGACTTCGGGCAGCCCTACGGGCCTAGCCGGACTGGTGATTCTGAAATGGAAGGCATCAGCTACCGAAACCGTTGGCGCGCCGGGTGTACCGACATCCGTATCCAATGCGCTCTATCCGACTTGTGTCGCCCCTTGCATGACCGAGGTTTTCCTGCACGACGGGCACGGGGTCGCTGTCGACGACAGAACTTCATCGGCATATTACGATTACACGAATGACATAGCCTGGACTGGTGGCGCTATCGGCTGGCTTCATAAAATTACCGGAGTATTCAAGGGCACCGCCCTAAACCCTCCGGGCGAAGTCAGCGCGGGCGGTTTCCCAGTTCAGGTTAATACGACCAATCCCAGCGCACTTTCCAATCCCGTCTATGACCACATATCCAGGAACGTATTTGTGGGCGATGCGGGCGGGTTCTTTTATCGAGTGCCTTCGGCGACCGGCACCACGGCCACCGCGTCCGGAAAATTGGATTTCGGCACCGGTCTGGTGGAGAGTCCAATCCTCGATGTCACCAACAGCTTGATCTATGTGTTCTCTTCGAGCGATGGCAGCACGAGCTGCGGCGGCGTCGCCTGTAGCGCTGTCTTCCAACTTTCCACGACATTCGCGTCCGGTTCCAAGGGATCCAATGTGCTCGTCGGGACCAGCGTCGCGAGCGGCAATACTCCGAACCCGCTATACATTGGCGGCTTTGACAGTACCTATTATGGATCTGCGGGGGCCACGGGAAACCTCTACGTTTGCGGCAACACGGGAGGAGACCCTAATTTGTACCGGGTGCCGATTAACAGCGGCGTTTTCGGCGCAGCCGCTGCGATAGCGCCACTGACTCCCGCCGCGCAAAAGCCCGCCTGTTCTCCCGTAACAGACTTTTCGAACCCGAATACCAGCGTAGGCACGACCGAACGGATTTTCTTTAGCGTTGCCAACAGCGCCCGGCCGACGCCGTGCGCCAACAGGGGCTGCATGATGAATTTCATCAGCATGCCGTGGCGCGCTTCCACTCACTTTAACGTGGGTCAGCAGATATTAGTTCTCCGAACCGCGAACAACACGTTGTACCTCAATACGGCTATTACGGCCGGTACAACGAGCACATCCGAACCCGTGTGGCCTACCAATCCCAGTAACCAGACGGTGGACGGCGGCGTCACTTGGGTGAACCAGGGAGCGACAACGGTTAACACATTGACGGGATGGACCGCCAACCATATCTACGGCAACGTCTCCCGTATTATTGACAGCAACAACAACGTTGAGGTATTGCCTTTGAGCGGGAGGTCTGGCGGCGCTGTTCCCACATGGAACACAAACGTTGGCGGCACGACTACAGATGGCACGGCGATTTGGACCAATGCCGGCCCTTGGCCCAACGCGGCCATTCCCGCAGCCTCCGGCACGGGCGGGATTATTATCGACAACGCTGTGAACAGCGGCACTTTAACGGGCGCTTCTCAGGTATACTTTTTTACTCTGGGCAGTCAGGTTTGTGGAACATCCGGCACGGGCGCCTGCGCGATGCAGGAGCCTCAGTGAATTCTGCTGTAGGCAAGGTCCTTTATGGCGATGAACAACTTTTCTTCCGATGACGCTCCGCGCACCTCGGAGACCAACAAGAAACCGTACGAAAAGCCCGCTTTTCGCTTCGAACAGGTGTTTGTAACCAGCGCGCTTTCGTGCGGCAAGATAAGCGCGACCCAAGGGGGCTGTACGAGTTCCAAGGTTTCCTAGAACCACGTGTGAGTCCCGCCGCCAATGCCGTGCACGCGTTGAAGTGCGAACTGGCGAGTGAAGTCTTGCGCTCGTCCGGTACTTTGCGTCTGTGTGTTACAGGATGGAGCATGCTGCCAGCCATCATGCCTGGAGACATGCTCACGATCGAGCGCATCTCCACCGGTTGCATTTCAGAAGGCGACATCGTCTTGTACGGCCGCGACCGGCGACTCGTAGTACATAGAGTTGTGCGTCGCACGGTCGCCCCAGGCCACCGACCAGCTTTCGAAATCGTGACCCGCGGGGATGCGATGGCTGCCGCGGATCCGCCAGTGCCGGAAGGCGAAGTCATGGGGAGAGTTTCCCTGATCGAGCGTAACGGCAAATTCATTCGCCCGCGCCAGAATCAGAGCTTCTTCGAGCACGCAGTAGCGGCCATGATTCAGCGTTCTAAGTTCGCTGCCCGTGTAGTCGCAGGCATTCATGGCATGCGCCAGACTCCGAGCCGCAATCAGGATCGAGACGTCGTTTGCCCGAGCTAACCACTGAAGTCGACCGCCTCAGCCTCGTGATTGAAATCGGAGGCATGCCCGTCCGCGTCCTGGCCACAGATGCGGGCTTTCTGGCGATGCTGCAAGACCGCTATGCCGGATTCGTGGTCTCGGAGCGGGCGGACAGACCCGTGGAAATTGAATTCGATGTTGACCTCAGACCCGCCACCTTCGCCGATCCTTATGCCGTAGTAAGCGTTACTCAACATGAGGGCCGCTGGACCATGGAGCGAGGAGATTTTCGCGCCGAGTGGGAGCCCGCTTCGCGTCGTGGGTGGATTCGCCAGTCGGCCAATCCTTATTCGATCGACGCCGTGCTGCGCATTGTCCACACGCTCGTGCTTGCCCGTCAGGGCGGATTCCTTCTGCACTCCGCCAGCGCCATACGCAATGGCAGGGCTTTCTTATTCGCCGGCGTTTCGGAGGCCGGTAAAACCACGATCTCCCGGCTGGCCCCGCCCGACGCAACATTGTTGACCGACGAAATTTCCTACGTTCGAAAAGAAAGCGCCCGAAAGGAAGATCTGCGCAGGGAAGGCGTGCGCAAGCACGATGGCGGCTACATGGCGTACGGTACGCCGTTTACCGGCGAACTAGCCAAGCTCGGCGAAAATGTTTCGGCTCCGATCGCCGCCCTCTACTTGCTCGCCAAAGGCCCGGTGAATCGCATCGATCCCCTGGCGCCCGGGGAAGCGACTCGATCGCTACTTGCTAATCTTCTGTTTTTCGCGCAGGATGAGGAACTGGTGCAAGCCACATTTCATTCCGCCTTCGAGTTCGTGAGCCGGGTCCCGGTGTCGCGCCTCACTTTTGTACCCGATGCCCGGGTCTGGGAGTTGATCGGATGAGCCGACTTTACCTTGCCCGCAATCCGCGAGTCGCAGCCCGCAGTCTCGACGGCGAAATGATGATCATGTCGGGCCGTGATTCCACGCTCTTTACTCTGAACAAGACCGCGACCATTCTGTGGCAATCCGCCGACGGCAGCACTCCGCTCGACGAAATCGTTGAGCACCGCATCTGCTCTGAGTTCGAAGTGGAGCCCTCTGAGGCATTGCACGACGCCGAAACCCTGGCGCGGGAACTAGCCACGCATGAGATATTGCAAATCTCAGATCACCCAATTGTAGACAGACCGATCAGGACGCCAAACTCGGCCCTTGGAGAATCCCGATGAGCGCGCTTCTACAGGAAATGTCCGAGAAAGCGCTGAAACTCAACATTCCCCTCAGCGTCCAGGTCGATCTCACTTATCGCTGCAATGAGCGCTGTGTTCACTGTTATCTCGATCATGACGATCACGGTGAGATGACCACAACGGAAATCAAGCACTTGTTCGATCAAATGGCCGACGCCGGGGTGTTCATTCTCACGCTCAGCGGCGGCGAGATTTTTCTGCGCAAGGATTTCTTCGAGCTTCTCGAACACGCCCGCCGTCTCATGTTCTGCGTGAAGCTCAAGACCAACGCTGTCCTCATCCGCGAGCATGAGGCCGCCCGCCTCCGCGATCTTCATGTCGAATCGATTCAGGTCAGCATTTACTCGCACCGCCCCGAAGTTCACGACGCCATCACGCTGATTCCTGGCTCGCTCAAGCGTTCCCTTGCTGCCATCCGCTTTCTGAAATCGCAGGGATTAAAAGTCATCATCGCCAACGTTCTGATGACGCAGAACATGCAGGATTATTCCGGCGTGCGCGCGCTCGCCGCTGAACTTGGCGTCGAATGTACTCTCGATCCCACTGTCACGCCCATGATGGACGGCAACCGCTCCACTCTCGATCTTGGCGTTGACACGACCGCGTTGCGGCAGGTTTTCCGCGATACAGCCCTGGTGGGCGACACTGACGAATATTGCGCGATCCCCCCGCCGCCGGGCGAAAGCGACCTCGAATCCGTGCCGTGCAGTGCCGGCCACACGGCGTGTTACGTTTCACCGTACGGCGACGTATTCCCGTGCGTGCAGTTTCCGCTGCCGACTGGGAACGTACGCCAGCAGCGCTTCGTCGACATTTGGCGCTATTCCGACCAAATGAATGAAGTGCGCTCGATCCGCACCAAGCATTTGCCGACGTGCTCCTCATGTAGTCACGCCACAACCTGCACACGCTGCCCCGGTCTCGCCTACATGGAAGGCAACATGCGGGGGCCTTCGTCGCAGGATTGTCAGAAGTCCTACGCTCGGACCGGGATTCCCTCGGCCAATATGCTAGCCAAGCAAGCGGCTGGCGTGAATCTGGATTGGATGGATAAGGCGATGGGACACGCGACTCTGGTGCAGATTCGTCCCCTTGCGTCAGCCGTTGTCACTTCGGCGCACGGCACGATCGGGTGATCCGGACCGTTTCGCGGTCCGAACGAACACATGCCTTCCGCTACACTCGAAGCCGAGTGGTCCCTTCTCCTAGCGGCGTGTTCTGAAGTTTCACGCAAGGAACAGATTTTCCACATTCGGTCTTTGTCACGCGAGTCCATCCGCTGGGAAGTTCTTTTCGATCTCGCCGAACGCCACGGTACTCTTCCACTTCTTCATCAAGCTGTTGTCGAAGTAGAAGACGTTCGTCGCAAGGAACTGTCTTCGCTGAAGCAGCGGTTCCAAACCAATCTCCACAAGACGTTATTGCTGTCCTGTGAGTTGATTCGAATCCTTGACCACTTGTCTGGGCTCGGTCTTCAGGCGATGCCTTACAAGGGGCTGGCGCTGGCTGAAACAATCTACGGCGACATCGCGCTTCGTCAGTCCGGCGATATCGATCTGCTCATCCATCCCCAGGACTTCCCTCACATCCGGGACGCGGTCCGCGATCTCGGTTACATGCCGCACCTGGATTTTTCTCCAGCTGAGGAGCGTGCCTACCTGAAGTCAGGATACGAATGCGCCTTCGACGGCCCCGCCGGTCCCAATCTTCTTGAGGTGCAATGGGCGATGCAGCCGCGGTTTTATGCCATCGATTTTGAAATGAACTGCTTGTTCCAGCGCGCTATTACTGTGCCGGTTGCTGGTCGTCCGATGCCAACTCCTGCGCCGGAAGACTTGGTCCTATTACTATCGGCGCACGCAGCCAAACATGTGTGGGGACGTTTGATCTGGCTTTGTGATATTGCCCGCATCATGGCGCTCCCAACGTTGGATTGGAATTGGATCGGCTCTCAGGCGCAAGCCTTGGGCATTGTCCGTATCGTTCGGGTCACGATGGTGCTCGCGAATCGGCTTTTGAATGCGGTCATGCCTTCTGCCGCGCAAACCTGTCTTCCCGAAGATCCGGTAACGCCGGCTCTGGCAGACGAGATTCAAACTCATCTTGCCACCCAGTCCTCCTACAACGTGGAATCGGTGGCGTACTTCCGGTTGATGATGCGTCTCCGCGAACGCCCCGCCGATCGCCTACGATTCCTGAAGCGTCTGGCTTTTACTTCTGGCCCCAGCGACTGGCAGGCAGTCCATTTACCTCCACCGCTTTTCCCGATATATCGCCTGGTGCGACTCAGTCGTCTCGCCGCCAGATTCGTACGCACCTAGCCGATCAACTACAGCCGCGAGGCGGCATGCCAAAGCCGGCACGGGAGTGCCCGGAAAGGAGCGAACAAAAAGAAGGAGTCCCGCAGGGACGCCACTTGCTTGGTATGGTCGGCTAGACACCCGGCTCCGTCTTCCATTTCCGCAGATAGAGCACATACATCAGCCCGCTTCCGATCAAGGGCATAATCAATCCCGCCCTGAGCGTCCCGAATCGCGTCGATGAAACACCGACAATCCACGGCAGTAATCCGCCCCCCAAATTCGAAAGCGTAAACAGCAGCGATCCCACACGCGCTGCCGACGCCCCAAACTCCAGCGACAAAAGCGCGACCGCGATCGGGTAGACAATGGAGAGACCGAATCCAGCCAGGCAGGCGCTCAACAATACCCCGGGCAGGGCGTGCGAGAACAGCAGCCCGCCCATCCCCGCGCATGCCACCAGCAATCCCGCCTGCGCCAGGCGCACCTCGTTCGTCAACCGCAGCAGGAGCGGGGCCAGCAAACGTCCAGCCAGCAGCGCCGAGTAGAAAAACGAGGGCGTCATCAACGCCGTGGTTATGCTCAAACTGCCCAGGCTCTTCGCATAGGTGGCTACCCACAATCCGAATCCATTTTCCGTGCCGACGTAAATGAAAAAAAGTGCCGCTAGGTTCGGCAACGCTGGATTCTTCCAATCGATCCCGAGCCCTCGGCTCGGTTTGGCCTCTCGCGCGACCGATGGTTCGATGATGGAAGAGGGCATGGCCGCGATGCCCAGCGCAACCAGCAGCAGAAATCCCGCAATGCAAGCCAGCAAGAGCGGAATCTCGTCTCGTTTGGCCGCGGCTGCGACCAGAAAGGGCGAAGCCACTGAGCCCGCACTCCAGCAGAAATTCAGCAGATTCAAGGTAGCGCTACGCCGTCCCGGATTGACCTCCGCCACCAACAGATTGGCCGCCGGAACCGCAAGCCCCAGGCCGCCTCCGTATGCCGCAATACATGCCATGCCGAGGGTTTCCGGACCGGCCAGCAGCAGGCCCACTCCCGCAGTCGCCAGCACCAGTCCGGCCTTGATGGCAAATCGAAATCCCCAACGCGAAACCAGCACTCCAGACAAAGCGACTGCCACGGTCGACGCTATGTACTGTGTAGGAAATAGCCGGCCCGCTTGCGAATAGTTCAGCGACCATCGGGTCGACAATATTGGCAGCATCGGACCCAATAGCACGGTCGCGATTCCGATCGGCACGAACGAAGCGTAGGCCGCCAGCGTAAGAGCTTTGGCGGATTTTGCTGAGGATGCTGTAGCAGTTGCTGCGTCAGAAAAAGGCATGGTGGGAATTGGCGGCGGCCCGCCCTCGGATTACTATATCGGACTATTAAGCGGTCTTAGCCGTCGATTCCCGCACCACCAACGCAGGCTCAATCGCAATTTCGGAGGGATATTCTTTCTTCCCCTCAATCCGTTCCAGCAGCACCTGCGCCGCCACTTCCCCCATTCGGTTTAGCGGCTGTTGCACCGTGGTTAAACTGGGCGTGTGGTAGGCGGCTCCAGGAATGTCATCGAACCCCATCACCGAAACGTCCTGCGGAACCCGCAGTCCATGTTCTTGTAACGCCCGAATTGCGCCAATGGCAGAAATATCGTTGTAAGCGAACAACGCGGTGAATGGCACTTTGCGGGCCAAGAGTTGTTTGGCAAAAGGATAGCCCAACTTCGGCGTCGGGTCGTCGGTATCGATCTGCACCGTCAGTTCGGGATCGATCTTCAATCCAATTTCTGCGGCCACTTGGCGGATCGCGTCCCAGCGGTCCTTCGCATCGGAGCTTACGGGATTTCCCTTCATGAAAGCGATCCGCTCGTGGCCGAGTTCCGCCAAATGGTTCAAAGCCAGAATCGCCGCTTTGATGTGGTCGAGCGTAATGTTGGTGACGCCCCTTAAGATCTTGTGGCCGGCCACAGCCACGGTAGGCAGAGCGGGAGCTTCCTGCACCGTCGTGTCTACGGTGATAATACCCTCAACTCCCCGTTCCGAGAGCAGCTGTGAATATCGATTCAGCAAACCGGCATCGTGCCGGTGCACTACGGTCAGAAAAAAATAATCGCGCTGCCGCAAGTATTGCTCGATGCCGCTGATGATCGGCGAGCTGTACGAGTCGCCAATCTCTTCCGCAATCACTCCAATGGTGTAGGTGCGCTTGTTGCGCAACGTGCGCGCAAAAAAGTTAGGACGGTAATTGAGTTCCTTGGCGGCTGCGTGGATCCGATTCTTGGTCTCCTGCGGAATGGACCGCGCCGACGGCGAATCGTTCAGAACTGCCGAGACTGTGCCTGGCGTGAGTCCTATATGTTGGGCGACGGCCTTAAGAGTGATGACCTCCGGTTGGCCCGGCTTCTTAATTTGCCCCATATTGAACTAAATCGTTTTAGTCAAGGATATGACAACTCAGCGCCGCAACATATTATCAAACTTATGCAGGGCCTGGTCTGTGTTCTCCACCGTACCCTTGCAGGCCGCGACTCACGCCTTCGCATAACGCTCGCTGTTGGGTTTCGATCCGTTCAAGGCAAAGAACAAGATGTACAGGTAACACAATACCGGAAGGAAGAATGCGTGATGTATGCCAATGCGATCGGCAATCGCGCCCTGTGCTACGGGAAGAATCGCCCCGCCAACAATGGCCATAATCATGACTCCCGACCCGTCCCCCGTCAGCGGACCCAATTCGGCCACGCCCAGAGTAAAGATGCTCGGGAACATGATCGAGTTGAAGAACCCTACCAGGATGATGCTATACATCGCGGTGGGTCCGGTCGTAAGCATCGAGATGGCAACCAGCGCGCCCGCGCACACCGCGCAGATTCCCAGGAGTTGTCGCGTGCTCATCTTTTGCAACAACCCCGAGCCGATGAAACGCCCAACCATGGCGCCGCCCCAATAGAAAGCCACGTAGCTCGCCGCAACCTTTTCCGTCAGGCCGCCAATCTCCGGCTGGCCGAAATAGTTCACTAGAAAGCTCCCAATGGAGACTTCGCCGCCAACGTAGACGAAGATGGCGAGAGCGCCGAAAATTAAATTCGGATGCCGCCAGATCGAGTCGTTCACTTTCTCGCCGACTTTGTGCTGCGCATGCGCGATGGTCGGCAGTTTGAAACTCCCGATCGCCACAGCGAGCAATACCAGCGCAATTCCAAGTCCGACATACGGCGTTTTGACCGTCGCGGCCTCATGGACACGGTACGCCTGCAAGACATCGGGCGTCATCGCGCGGATTTGATCCATAGTTTTCGGCGCAGCACTTAGAATCAGCATCCCGCCGAAAAACGGCGCCAGAAATGTGCCCAGCGAATTAAATGCCTGCGTGAGATTTAGTCGGCTCGAAGCCGTCTCTGGTTTTCCCAGAACCGTGACGTAAGGATTCGCGGCCACTTGCAGGCACGTAATCCCTGCTGCGAGAACGATGAGCGCGCCCAGGAATAAAGGAAACGACGGAACGCTCGCGGCCGGTACAAACAGAAATGCGCCGAGTCCCATGGTGAGCAGGCCAACCACCATCGATTTCTGATATCCAATCCAATCTATCAGCTTAGCCGATGGGATCGAGAAGAGGAAATATGAGCCGAAGAAAGCGAACTGGATCAGCATGACCTCCGCATAAGTGAGGTCGAAAATCGACTTCAGATGAGGAACTAAGATGTCGTTCAAGCAGGTAAGAAATCCCCACATGAAGAAGAGCGTGGTCACCACAGCCAGCGCAGCGCCGTAACTTTGTCCGCTGCCCGGTGCGGTAGTTGTGTTTGTAGAAGCGTTGGAGGTCGCCATTGCCATGAGTGCGGTAACCGCCTTCCAGGGGCTCTCTGAATCTTAAGAACGCGCCATCATAGCATCGCCGGAGCGCGCTTTCGCGCATTTTTCTTCGCCGCGGCCCGAACGACACAGCCATCAATCTGCGCGATCAGTCCACGGGCACGCCGATTCGCCTTCAGTCCGCCCGTGGTGCGCGCCGCAATTGTTGTCTTAGGGGAGAAGCAAAACAATGCCGTCGCCAAGTAGGGCTTCCGATTTATCGAACCGCGACTCGGAATGTGAAAGAGGAAGAGTAGGGCGAAGCGAAAGTCTAAATCTTTGCGACAGCCCTCTGCTCCGCAAACTGCCGCGAGAGAAAGTCGAAGTACTCTTCCATCCCTTCGCCGGTTTTCGCCGATAGCCGGAAGATCTGCATTCCCGGTCGCACCGACTGAATGCTCTTCCGAGCTGATTCCCAGTCAAACTCCACCGCGGCTGCAAGTTCGTTCTTGGTTATGATCGCGACGTCGGCGCTGTTGAATATCGTCGGATACTTCAGCGGCTTATCTTCGCCCTCGGTCACCGACATCAATACTAGCCGAAGATTTTCCCCCAGATCATAGGAAGATGGGCAAACCAGGTTCCCGACGTTTTCGATAAACAATAAATCCAGTTTATTTAGATCCCAATCAGCCAGCGCATTCTGCACCATCGCCGCCTCCAGATGGCAAAGCGTCCCGGTCGTAATCTGCTTGACTGGAGCCTTGCTCCGCGCCAATCGTGTCGCATCATTTTCTGTCGCCAGATCTCCCACCAGCGCCGCGACGCGATAACGAGGCTGCATTTGCGTCAGCGTCTTTTCGAGGAATGCAGTCTTACCCGAGCCCGGACTTGAAACCAGGCTTACCACGAATACTCCTGTTGCGCGGAACTGTTCGCGCAGCGCGCGCGCGATCACGTCGTTCTGCTTTAAGACATTCCGGCGCACTTCTACCAGACGGGGCTCGCTCACCGCCGCACCTCTTCTTCTTTGACCTCCAGCGCAAACACTTCAAGCTCCTTGCCCTGGCGCACATTCATGGTCGGCGCGCCGCACTCCGGACACGCAAACAACTGCACCGACTGCAGCAATTGTTCCTTCTGGCATTGCAGGCAAAACACGATCACCGGAACATCTTCCACGATCAATTGCGACCCTTGCAGCGGCGTATCCTGGCATGCCACTTCATAGGAAAACAAAAGCGCATCTTTGACCACGCCGGAAAGCGCGCCTAGCCTGAGATGCACCGCACTGACCTGGATCCCGCGACGCTGCGCCTCTTCGAGCGCTGCGTCCACAATGCTCATCGCAATGGACAGTTCGTGCATCCTCGTCGTGTCGTCGAAACGAAGGCCTCACGGCTAATGCCTATTTTACTCACTTTATGAGCTGGCCGATAAAAACGCCGTAAGGTTCCAGGATCACCACATCGCCTTTGGCCGATGACTTTCCCGTTGCCACAAGAG
Source organism: Candidatus Sulfotelmatobacter sp. (assembly GCA_036500765.1). Classification (NCBI taxonomy): domain Bacteria; kingdom Pseudomonadati; phylum Acidobacteriota; class Terriglobia; order Terriglobales; family Candidatus Korobacteraceae; genus Candidatus Sulfotelmatobacter; species Candidatus Sulfotelmatobacter sp. The sequence goes on along the minus strand of DASYBM010000002.1, from coordinate 235,157 downwards.
CCTTTGCCGAAGAGAATCCATTCTTGCTAATGTCGAAACTCACCTTCCGCTCCGCTCCTGACATGTTCAGCGCGACCAGGACAACTTGATCTTTATACGAACGCAAGTAAGACAGGACATTCTGATCGTTCTCGTTAAGCGGTGTATAGCTCCCGTCGAGTAGCGCTCTATTTGTACGGCGTACTTTGATCAAGTTTTTGTAAAAGCTCAGTACCGAGTCAGGATCTTTCGACTCGTCAGCTACGTTGTGAGTCCTGGCCGTCGCCGGGACGGGGAGCCACGGGGTTGCCTGGGAGAAGCCGGCGTTTTCACTCCCGTCCCACTGCATCGGTGTGCGCTCGCCGTCCCGCCCTTTTTCCTTGGGCCATCCCGTGCGGCCAATCGGATCTTTCACATCTTCCTTGCGGGTCGGGGGAGTCGTCTTCATTCCAATCTCTTCTCCGTAGTACATGATCGGTGTGCCGCGCAGCGTGAGATACAGTCCAGCCATAAGCTTTGCAATCTGATCGTTATGCGCGCCGTCGCCATAACGGTCGTAGGAGCGGGGAATGTCGTGGCTGCCGATGACGAACGTCGGCCATCCGGAGGCAGCGTCGATCTCAGCGATCTGCTTGCGGAATTCGGCGGGCGAAAGTTTGTCGACTCTGGTGAAAAGAAAGTCCATGGGCAACTGCAATTCATTGTTGTCTTGGCCGTAATATTTGTTCAGTTCGTGAATGTCGGCGGTCCAGGTTTCTCCAATGAGGACTGCGTTGTTTTCATCCGCGACTTTGCGCAATCCGCGCAGTGCATCATGGACCTCGGGAAGTTTCTTGTTGTAAATCTCCTGCTGCTTGGGATCGCCGAATGCATTCTTGCCTGGTAGAACCGGGTTGTCGCGCAGATTCGGATCTTCGAATAATGTGTCCACGGCGTCCAAACGAAAGCCCGAGACGCCGCGCTTGTACCACCAACGCGTCACATCAAACATCGCATCCTTCACTGCCGGGTTGCGCCAGTTCAGGTCGGGCTGCTCGGCATAGAAGTAATGGTAGTAGTACTGGTTGGTCGTGGGATCGAACTTCCATGCCGAACCGCCGAATGTTGAAGTCCAGTTATTGGGCGGCTGCCCGGATGTTTTGCCATCGCGCCAGATATACCAGTCGCGATGCTCCGACGTCTTCGATGATTTCGAATCCAGAAACCACTTGTGCTGATCGGACGTGTGATTCACCACGAAATCGAGGATGATACGAATGCCGTGCTTTTTGGCCTCAGTGGCCAGCGTTTCGAAATCCGAGAGCGAACCATACATGGGATCGATATCTTCGTAGTCAGAGACGTCGTATCCGAAGTCTATGTGCGGCGAAGGAAAGCAGGGAGTGATCCAAATTGCATCGACGCCGAGATCCTTCAAATAATCTAGCCTGGAGGTTATGCCTTTCAGGTCGCCGACGCCGTCATTGTTGCTATCCGCAAAGCTACGCGGATAAATTTCATAAAAAACGGCGTGCTGCCACCACTGGTGGCCTTCGGCGTCGACCGGTTTGGTGCCCGCATTCTGAGCCGAGACCGCAAGCAAGGGGAGATACAATAAAGAACCAGCCAAAATCCATGAGGACTTAGATTGCATACCGCGACTCCTTGGGCGAGTTATCACGAAGTGGGTTGCGCAGAGTGTAATCCTTTCCTGGAACGCCTGCGAGGTTGGGTTAAGCCCGCCCAAACCGAATTACGACTCTTTGCTGCAAGTAGGTTTCCGACGCGCCTTGCGGCATCTGGATTTCCAGCTTCCCACTCTTGGTGAGGGTCGCCCCTTGAACAGAAGAGATCTGAGCTGGATTCCAAACATCGAACTCGTAGCGGCTTCCCACGACTCCCGAGACTTCCACGGTTAACTCAGTCTTCGATGCATTCCAGGATTCGGCGAGGACTCGAAGTCCGCGACTCGCACTCCCCAAGTGCGGGAGTTCGTTCGAGTAGGCCAATCCGAAGTCGTTTCTTACTCGAATCGCCACTTCATTGGAGCCATCCTTTATGGGAAAACGAAGGGATAAGTGCTCATCATTTTTGTTGGGCAGCATCTTGAAGGGCAAAGGGCGTCCGTTCAACTGAACGCTCACAACTTGCGTGCGCAGACTGAACGCTGGAGAAAATTCCACCCAACAATCGCCTGTCCCAGTGCGTTTGATCTCGAGGGTCACCCGATCAGCCGTCTTGCGATATTGAAAGTCAGCGCCGATCTTCCCGACGTGCACATGGCGGATGGCGAACGATGTCCAGTCGGACGGCACATGCGGAGCAAGGATAATCTCATGCTTCTCGGCGTCGGTCTGCAGGCCAAACATGCCCCGCAAGATTGGACTGATCACCATTGCGGCGGACCAGATCTGATGCGGCGAACTCGTTGAAAATGACTGGTAGTAATCTCCCGACAGCACTTCGGTGAAGTGGCCGAGCGCGCCGTCAACACCGAGCAGAGCGTTGGACCGCAGGTTGGAATATGCCGGGAAGGCGCGATGGTAGCGGTATTCGGCCACCGAAGCCCATCCCGTAAACAGTGGCCACACCGAGCCGTAATGGTAACCCGATCCGTTATAGACGCTTGACCGCTTCGAGATGATGCGCATGCCCCAGTCCGTCTGGTGATCCTCCCGGGCGAGTTGCGTGATCGTCTGGTCCGCCCGGTCGGCTTCGGCCAATCCAAACCACATCGGAACCATCGCCAGCACGCTGGTTTCATCGGAGCGCTGATCGTCGGGCTTCAAAGCGAATGCGTAGCTCTTCTTCTCGGGGGACCAGAATGCTTCATCGAGCGCGGGCTTGCTATGCTCGAACTCTGCGGCGAGCCGATTGCTGATGTCGTCCTTCCCGACGAGGCGCGCTAAATTGGATAGCGCCCGCAATGCTTCGACGGCAAGTCCGGCCTGATAATACTCATTCTTGACGGGAAGCAGCGGCCCGCCTTCGACCCACCCGTGGCCAACGCCCGCGTTCTGGGCGAAGCCTTGCCCATCGTAAGTGGAACGCAAAAACTGGTACGCGCGCCAGACGTTGTCCCACTTGTCGCGTGCGAATGCAACGTCACCGCTCTGCGACGCATAGTCATTCATTGCGATGATGAACAACGGAGTCGCATCGGCGGAAACATACGCGTAAGGATAGTCCTTGAACCACGGCACCAGGTTTGCGCTCTGCGAGATCTCATGCGGCACTTTTCCGTCTTCGCGCTGATACTTGCTGATGAACTCCAGCGCGGTTCGAGTGCTGGAATAATCTCCTTCGGCGTTCAGGGCGAACGACGTCCATAGGGAATCTCGTCCAAAGAACCACGCGAAGCCGGGTCGCTGTCCGGCTCCTGAGGTTCGGTAGCCCGCGACGAGCCCAGTCCCAAGATAAGGATTCGCCACCATCCCTTGAATCGTGCTGATCCGTGCCCAGTCGTAGGCCTGTTGCAACGCATCATCGGGTAGTTCGAGGCTCACGGTATTGTCGAGATAGGCGCGATAGTACTCCGCGGACTGGCGCACCAAGTCGGCATAGGAAGTCAACAGTTGCTGGTAGGTTTTCTCGGCATCCGCTCGGCCGCCAACGGAGGCCGCGATCACCAATACTTTTGTGTCTTTTCCTTTTTGCGTGACGCCGAGCCGCAGCGAGTCCTGGTCGGATGAAGAATAATTCGTTTCATAGGCGAGTCTCGCATTCCCGCCCGTGGGTGAGCCAACCAGGGCGAAGAACTTCTTCGCTTCTTCACCGAACACGAAAGCTTGCTGCTTCGCATTCCAATTCACATACGTTCCGCCCAGCGCCGCGGGCCATTCCAGTTGGAAGTCCGCGGTGAATGCGGCTTCCACCTCCAGCGGCTGCTCGGTCTCGATATCGAGGAGGATGACGGCCCCAGACTCGTGCACCGGAACGCACAGAGTTTCGCGCACACGGAAGGAATCGCCGGCGTAGAGGATCGAGGCCGACTCGGGGCGGACCGTGAGCGTCCGAGCCAGGCTCTCCGCTGGAAGTGCGCGATCGCCAACGTGGAAGGTCAGATGAAAGTCACGGAAAATCTTTAGGGGATAGACCCAGGCTTCGAATTGTCCCGTTTCACTGCCGAATAATCCTGCGCGAGTGCCAAGCACTGGAAGAAACTCCCAGGAGCGAACCGTGCGCACGAGTTCTTGCGTTGGGGACTGGGCGGCCGAAAGAGTGGCAAGGATCAGCCAAGTTCGCAACAAAATGGAGATCTTTGAAATGCTCGAAAATGAAATTCCTGCGAACAAACTCTTGTTGGACGAAAGTTTGCCGGACAAGGCGGAACGCGGAATGTTTCTTGGGTGAGAATCCATCGCGACCTTCTCTTTCGAAGCGGGATTCGGCTTCGCCGGAGCTTGCAAAGTCGCGGTTCCCTGAATATAAGAAGTAGGGGCGAATTCTAGCACGAGCCGAGTGGGCAGGTAGCGACCTCTTGTTCCCTTCACGTCGCATTTTTTTAAAATCTCTGAGCCGTTCGGCCTTGGTGCTTTCCCTGGAAAGCGTCTTGGCGATGGCGCGTCCGCGCTGGCTGCACGCCGGTGCGCCCGCGCAGGATAAGACTGCTTCGATGAAAGAAGAGCAAGATCTCGGGATCAGCTTTGTCAATGTTGGTCGCGAATCTGGACTGAATGCCAAAACGATTTTCGGCGGTGAGCATAAAAACAAATACCTGCTGGAAACCACGGGCTGCGGTGTCGCTTTTTACGACTACGATAACGATGGCTGGCTCGACATTTTTCTGGTGAATGGCTCGCGGCTGGAGGGTTTTCCGGTTGGTGCCGAACCCACTTCGCATTTGTTTCGCAACAATCGCGATGGGACATTCACCGACGTCACCATGAAGGCCGGAGTCGCGCACTCTGGCTGGGGACAAGGCGTTTGCATCGGCGACTATGACAATGATGGCTGGGACGATCTATTTGTCACCTACTTCGGAAAGAACGTTTTGTATCACAACAATGGCGATGGCACATTCAGCGATGTCAGCCAGAAGGCCGGCGTGGCGGGCAAAGGCACGCGATGGAATACGGGCTGCGCCTTCGTCGATTACGATCGCGATGGCCGGCTTGATCTGTTCGTAGCGAACTATATCGACCTGGATTTGGCAACGGCCCCCGTGCCCGAGTCGGGTCCGTGCCTCTATAAAAGCGTGATGGTGGCGTGCGGACCGCCCGGACTCCAGGGCGGCAAGAACATTCTTTACCACAACAACGGCGATGGAACGTTCAGCGATGTCTCGGAAGCGGCAGGCATTCTGAACGCGAATGGAACCTACGGCCTGGGCGTGCTGACGGCAGACCTGGATAATGACGGTTGGCCCGATATTTATGTGGCCAACGACTCGACCGCGAGTGCGCTTTACCAAAACAAGAAAAATGGGAAATTCCAGGACATCGCCATTGAAGCCGGATGCGCACTCAGTCCCGACGGCAAGCCGCAAGCCGGTATGGGTATTTCTGCCGCCGACTACGATCTTGACGGGAATCTCGATCTGGTCAAAACCAACTTCGCCGGCGACACGCCGTCGCTTTATCACAATGTGGGTGGCGCCAGTTTCGAAGATGCAACGTTCACCGCCGGACTCGGCACACATACGCAATATCTCGGCTGGGGATGCGGTTTCTTTGATATGGACAACGATGGCTGGGCCGATATTCTGATCTGCAACGGGCATGTGTATCCTGAAGTCGAGCAACTCAAAACTGAGGCGGGTTACGCGCAGCGCAAGTTGCTCTATCAGAATCTGCACAACGGCCATTTCGCAGACGTGTCCTTGCAGGCCGGGCCGGGAATTTCTGAACCGAGTCCGTCACGGGGCGCGGCATTTGGCGATTTCGACAATGATGGGGACATCGATGTCGTTATCAACACCGTAAACGACTACCCGCAATTGCTGCGCTGCGACACAAAGCTCGAGCACAACTGGATCAAGATTCGCACGATCGGAACGAAATCGAATCGGAGCGGAATTGGCGCTCGTCTGAAATGCGTGACTCATGTCGCCGGCGAAACAAAACCTCATCAGCAGATCGACGAAGTGCGCAGTGGCGGCGGATACTTCTCGCAGAATGATCTGCGGGTTCACTTCGGATTGGGGAAGGCTGAGAAGGTTGATGCGCTCGAAGTTCACTGGCCGAGCGGGCGGGTGGATGTGCTCAAAGACGTCAAAGTGAATCAGGTGATTTACGTAAAGGAAGGCGAGGGGATTACACGCACCATGCAATTCACGAAAGATCCTAAAGCCAAGAAGTAGTCATTGCTTCTTCGTCTCCGCTTCGGCGGTGCCCGAACCTTCTTTGAGCGTGTAAATTTGATCTGCCGGAAGATTCGGGAATCGCTCGGTCAATCCGCTGGGCCAGCGAATCTCAATCCATTCGATCTTGTCGGCCTTTCCCAAGCCAAAGTGGACGCGCATGTCGCTGTTCGAGATGTAGCTCGAGCCGCTGCGCACTTCATCGACCAGGATGCGGGCTGCGGTTTTCACGCGAATACGAGCGCCGATGCCATCGCGATTCGATTTCGTGCCCACGGTGTGAATCGCCACCCAGTGATTCACATTGTGCACGTGATTGACGAGTAAGCTAGGCACGGCGTTCATGTTACTGATGATGACCGATTCTCGACCGTCGTTCCACAGATCGCCGACCGCCAAGCCGCGGGACGAAGCAACCGCGGTGATTCCTGCTCCGGCCGCGGCAGAGATGTCGGTGAAAGTACCGTCGCCATTGTTGTGAAAAAGAATGCGCGGCTCTTTATAGCTGCTGCCCAGGTGCTGACTGTCGACTTCCGGATAGACGTGGCCGTTTACGAGAATCAAGTCGGGCCAGCCATCGTTGTCGAAATCGAGAAACATAGTTCCCCAGCCCAGATATTGCGTGTAGAGGCCCAGGCCCGCTGCAGCGGTGGAGTCCGTGAAGGTTCCGTCGCCGCCGTTCTTGTAAAGGGTCGACGTGTCATCGGAAAAATTGGTTTTGAAAATGTCGAGGTGGCCGTCGCCGTTGTAATCGCCAATTGTCGAGCCCATGCCGGCCTGTTCGCGGCCATCTTCATTGAATGCCGCGCCCGCCGTGACTGCCAAATCAGTAAAAGTGCCGTCGTGATTGTTGCGATAGAGAATGCTGGGGGTGCTGTCGCAGGCGATGTAAATATCGGGCCATCCGTCCTCGTCGAAATCGAACGTCGAAACGCTAAAGGCATAGTGTCCGTCAGTGCGGTCGATGCGGGCTTTGACGCTGACATCTTCAAACGTGCCGTTGCCGCGGTTGTGGTAGAGGATGTTTTTACCGCCGGGCAGGCCGCGCGGGCCGCACATTACCGGAACGCCCTTCCAGATGCAGGTGGAGCGCTCTCCGGGCGCCGGCGCGGTGGCCAGGTCGAAGTCCACGTAATTCGCGACGATTAAGTCAAGATGCCCATCGCGATCATAATCAACAAACGCACAACCCGTTCCCCACGCCTTGCCCGATCCCACGACTCCGGACTTCTCGGCAACATCGGTGAACACTCCATGCTGATTGTGGTAGAGGCGGTTCTTGCCGTAGTAGGTGATGTAGACATCCTCCCACCCGTCATTGTCGTAGTCGCCGACGCACACGCCCTGGCCCCAGCCGCTGCCGGCTAAACCGGATTGGGCGGTCACATCGCTGAAAGTTCCGTCATGATTATTGCGATAGAGATGATTCGTGGGACTCTGTCCAGCGGGAAAGCCTCCGAGCTTCGCTGCTCCAAGTCGCGTGCCATTCACCAGCAGGATGTCGGGCCAGCCGTCATTGTCGTAGTCGAAGATTGCGACGCCAGTTCCAGTGGTTTCAATAATGTATTTCTTGGTGTCGAGACCGCCAAAAACGTTCTGCGCCGTGAGTCCGGCTTCTTCGGCGATGTCGACGAATGTGGCGATGGGCGCGGAGGATGTCGCAGGCGCCTTGGGGCTTTGCGCCCATAGCGGCGAGGAGAGGAGCAGGAAACCCGAGATTAGAGCGCGGCACAACCAGTCGATCACAAAGAAAAAACGGCAGGGCCGATCCCCTGCCGTTCTGCGATCGTCTATCGTGCGATCTGAATCGTACGATCTGCACACCTGCCGCCACCTACTTCTTGTTCACCGACTTCTTGAGTTCGGCTCCTGGACTAAACTTCGCGACTTTGCGGGCAGCAATCTTGATCGTGGCGCCAGTTTGGGGATTGCGGCCGTTGCGCGCTTTTCTCTGCGATACCGAGAAGGTGCCGAAGCCTATCAGAGCCACGCGATCGCCCTTGCGAAGGGCGGAGGTGATGCTGTCCACGGCCGTATCAATGGCGGTCGTGGCTTGCGCCTTGCTGATTTCACATGCGCCTGCGATCTTGTCAACCAGATCAGCCTTATTCATAGTCTCTCCTCGCAGGTCTCTTTGGTGCCCAGCCGAAACCGGGACAGATGCTCGCTTTGGCTGGGTTGGGAAACCTGACCGCTAAGTATTGTGCTCCCTCTGCAAGAAATGTCAACTGTGAAAATCCGCTCGGGAAGCCTGTTTCGCACTCCCTGGGCCCGAATTGGGGCAAGGGAAGCGGCATTTCGCAGCCATCGGGTATGGTTTTCCGAAGCCCTCCACAGGCCAGCGTCCCGGTTCACAGGATGTACACAGGCAGACAGGTTTTGCGGCTTGCGCACCGGGTGCCCTTGGGTGCAAAGTCGAAACAGAGGGAAATTGCCGGAATGAAGCTCGAAGAGACTCAGGGGATGAAGGTGATGAAAGCTCCCGCTGCTGTATGCCCGCTTTGCGAGGGTACAGGGTGGAAAACTGTGACAGGCGGAGCGGCTGGAAGCAAGAATGATCGCCGCGTCACGCGCTGCGATTGCCAGTTACGGGCGCGGGGGGAAACCTTGTTGACAGCTGCGCGAATTCCGCGGCGATACGAGCATTGCGAGTTGTCCAATTTTGACTTTGATGGCCCGTATCGTTGTCTGGCTCCGGCTCGAATGGCGGCTTGCAAGTTCGTAGAGGAATATCCGATCGAGAATGCTGGCCTGCTGGTGATCGGAACGATCGGGGTTGGCAAAACCCACTTAGCGGTTGGAATGATTAAAGAGCTTATTGTGGGCAAGGGCATTGCCTGCCTCTTCTACGACTACCGCGAATTGTTGAAGGAGATTCAAAACTCCTACAATGCCTCGGTCAAAACGACAGAGCTGGATGTACTTCGACCCGTGTTTGAAACTGAAGTCCTGGTGCTGGACGAACTGGGCGCCGTCAGACCCACCGAGTGGGTCTGGGACACGGTAAGCCTGATCCTGAACACCCGATACAACGACAACCGTACCACAATTATTACGACGAATTATCCCAATCTGCCCGAACGAGATCGCTTGGGAAGCCACGTTAGCAGTCAGAGCAAAGAGGCCGCAAAGTATGCTGCGGAGCGAGAGACCTTGGGCGATCGAATTGGAGATCGCATGAGGTCCCGACTTCTTGAGATGTGCCGCATCGTTACCATGGAAGGCGCGGATTACCGGGAGCGGGTTAAGAGCGCGAGCTTTCGGTAACCCGAGGCTCGTTACCAACACGAACTCCTTTCTCCACGGACGAATCCACTAAAATGATTTTGTGCTGACTGAGCGGCTGGAATTTGCGCCGGAACTGGATGCGGCTGTCTTTACCGCGGTCCCTGCGGCTCCGGCTGTATTCCTGCTGCGGGGAGCGGATGCGCAGGCCGAGCCCTATGTCAGCAAGACCGCGAACCTGCGGCGGCGCTTACAACGGCTGCTCGGGCCAGTCGAGGAGCGCACGAAGAAACTCAACCTCCGCGACCGGGTGCGATCGATCGAATACGCGCCCACTGGATCCGATTTCGAATCGGGATTCCTGCTTTATTCCGTCCTGCGCGCGGTGTTTCCCAAGACCTATTCCAATCGCATGCGCTTTCGCTTCGCCCCGCTGGTGAAACTGCACCTGGAAAACGAGTACCCGCGAGCTTCGATTACAACGCGACTTGGTCGGCCCGGCGGTGATTCGCTTTATTACGGCCCGTTCGTATCGCGCGTTGCGGCCGAGAAATTCATGAACGATTCGCTGGACTTCTTCAAGATGCGGCGCTGCGTCGACGATCTGCATCCTGACCCCAAATTCCCCGGCTGTATTTATTCCGAGATGAAAATGTGCCTCGCGCCCTGCTTCAAGGGATGCAGCGACGAGGAATATGCGGCGGAAGTAAACCGAGTACACGCTTATTTCGATTCGTCGGGAGAATCTCTGACCCGCGAACTCGCAGCGGAGCGGGAGGCTGCCTCTGCGCGGCTCGCGTTTGAAGACGCGGCGGCGATTCATGCGCGGGCGGAAAAACTGAAGCCAATCCTGAGTCAGCTTCCCGAAATCGTGCACCGGCTCGACCGCCTATCGGCTTTAATGATTCAGCCAAGTCAACCCGCAGGGACGGTCACGTTCTTTCGCATTGACTGCGGCCGCATCGTTGGCCCCGTTCCTTTCGCGATCCAATCCGCGGAGCATGCGAAATCTCAATCCATGGAATCGCGAGTGCAGCAGGCATTGGATTCCCTTCCGCCGATAGAAGGAAGGGCCGCGCTTGAAACGATGGAACACCTGGCCCTGCTCAAGCGCTGGTACTACCGTGGAAGCCGGACCGGAGAAATCTTTTTCGCCGACGCGAAAGGGGAACTGCCCATGCGCCGTATCGTGCGTGGAATCTCGCGCGTGTTTCGGGGAGAAAAGCCGGAACCGGAAGCCACCAAACTTCCGGAGACCCCAAATGCCGCAACCTGAGAACTCACCGAGATTCCGGAGCGCGGTCCCCCCAAAGGATCGCGCTCCGGAGTCCTACACAACCTCGGATCTACACCGCTAGTTAACGGTGAAGCTTGTGGAGCTGGTGGCGCTGCCGCCCTTGGTGGTCACCGCGATCTTGCCTGTGGTGGCTCCTGTCGGAACAGTTGCCGTGATTTGTGTGTCCGAGTTCACAGTGAACGTGGCCGACACTTTGTTGAATGTCACCTTCGTGGTTTGCGTGAGGCCAGTGCCGGTGATCGTCACCGACGTGCCAACCGGCCCGCTTGGGGGAGTGAAGCTGAGGATCGTCGGAGTGATCTTGTAAGCTGCCAGCGTAGATAGTGTGGTCTTGCCGGTCGTCACCGTTACATCCCCAGTCAGTGCCCCGGCGGGAACCGTGGCCTGAATGAACGTGCTGCCGCTCAGCTTGACCGTGGTGGCCACGACCCCCCCGAATTTCACTACGGACGCTTTGGTGAAGCCCTGGCCCAGAATCCCGACCTGAGCTCCCTCTTTGCCGCTTCTGACGTTGACCAGCGAAATGAACGGGCTGTACTTCGTGCTCACACTGTAGAACGACCCGCTGCTTGCGGTGCCGCCCTGGGCGGTCGTGCTGTAAAGCGTGCCATTGGTGGCAAGCAACAGCGGAGCGAAGGGCTGGACGCTGTTCGATCCGCCTAGCGGATAAAGGTAGAGGGTGTCGTATGCGCCCTTCGTCGTGATGTCGAATAGCCCGGCCTGGGAGCAGCCTCCGGCGGCGCAATCCGTTGCCATGCCATACAAAAGGCCATCCGGACCCTGCGTTAACGGCAGCCGCGGATACGCGCCGTCCGTTTGATTCGGGAAGTTGTAAAGGACCGTCTCCACGCCGGTCGGCGTCAATTTGAATATGGTGCCGAGTTGTGCCGTGCCACCAGACTCCGTGGTCCCGTAGTAGTTGCCGTCGGAGCCTTGGGTCAGGCTGGTATAGGGATTCTGGCCGTCAGTGGGTCCGCCCTTGAACGTATAGACCAGACTCTCCTTACCGGCGGCCGAAATCTGGAAAACCCCACCTTCGCTAATGATCCAGCCGTTGCCCATACCCCAGAAATTTGCGTCGCTACCTTGAATCAGGCCCAGAGGCAGCGCCGTGTCATTCGGCGGACCTTGAAAGCTATACAGCAGGCTGTAGGCCCCCGCGGGCGTTAGCTTGTACAGCGTGCCGAGACCGTTTGCCCCGCAAAAGCCCGTGGTTCCGTAGAAGTTCCCGTCAGTTCCCTGGATCGGGGGCGCGAGCGGATCGCATCCGTCGGTAGTCGACCCCGTGAAAGTGTGCAACACGGTAAAGGTGCCCGTGGGCGTCACTTTGATCAAGGTGCCGTTGTTCGTGGGATCGCTGTAACAGGTGCCATAGAAATTGCCGTCGGTGCCAAGGGTCAGCCCGTTGCAATTGGTTCCGTCGCTCGGCGCCATTACGTATAGCGGGGTTTGCACTCCAGCGGAAGATATTTTGTAGACGATCCCCTGACAGCAACCGTTTCCTGATGAGGAAATTCCATAGAAATTCCCGTCCCGTCCCTGCGCCATGGTTCCCTGCGGAAAGGTGGGCTCCGAGTTGTTATTGGGGGCGAAGTTGTAGAGCGTGCTGACGGTTTGCGCCTGCGCCGGAATGGCCACGGCAACGAAGAGAGCGGCGATCATGAGCACGGTGATCGCAATCGCGCTTCTGCGGAAGTTCCTCTTGACTCTGCGGTAAAGCGAATTCATCGACTCTCTCCTTGGGAGTAATGCTGGTTGTCGTCCTGAGCTGTGTTTCATCTCGTAAGTCTTGGAGGAACTGCTCGAGGTTCGTAGAGCGCTCACCCTACAGCTAACGTGGCAGAGACGACTGCGAACGCACGCCGACTCTCGCCTAACCTGGGTGCCTGGTCAATGGTCTAGAGATCACGCGTGGTTGACGCGGGGATGACGAGATAAGAGATTTGTTTGTAGCGAGTTGCGGGGACCGAATGCGCGACGGAGGCACCTTCCGGCAGGGCCCGAACGGGCCAGTTTCCGGCCAGCGATTGGATGCTAGACTGAAAACTCCCCCACGCACTCATTCTTCTATGGGTTTCTCACAAGTGTCTTCCGCGAAGGTTCGGTTTGGCGTGTTCGAGGCCGACCTCCGCGGTGGCGAACTGCTCAGGAACGGCGTTAAGGTCCGCATCCAGGAGATGCCTTTTCGCGCCATGACTTTGCTGATAAGCCGTCCGGGCGAAATCGTTAGCCGCGATGAGCTTCGCCAATCCCTGTGGCCGGAAGACGTCTTCGTGGATTTTGATCAGGGGATCAGCAGCGCGATTCGGCGGCTGCGCGACGCACTGGGAGACTCTGCCGACAACCCGGTATTCATCGAGACGGTTGAGCGCCGCGGTTATCGCTGGATCGCGCCCATGCATCGCCCCGACGCGGTTTCGGAATCAAAGTCGGAATCAAAGAACGATAAGCAGACGAAAACTCCGCCGCAAGTTCCGCAGCCGCCAAGTCTCTCTTCTTGGCGCGGACTAGTTTTCGCCCTCCCGGTCGTGGCGCTTGTCTTCGCGGTTTGGATTTACCGCCCCGGTTATCGAGACGCGAAGGCTGGCGCGAAATCCGGATCGCCAATTCCGGCAGGCGGAGTGCAGCATCACGCCGCCAATCGCGAGGCCGAAGATTACTACCTCAAAGGCCGCTTCTACTGGAACAAGCGCACGCCCGAGAGTCTGAACCAGGCCGTAGATTCGTTTACTCAGGCCATAGTTCACGACCCTAATTATTCCGACGCATACGTCGGTCTGGCCGACTGCTACAACCTGCTGCGCGAATACACCATGATGCCCGCCACTGAAGCCTATCCGCGCGCTCTGGCGGCGGCCAAAAAAGCGGTGGAACTCGACGACCATTCCTCGGCTGCCCACGCTTCGCTGGCCTTCGTCTCCTACTTCGGGATGTGGGATGCGGGCACGGCTGACGAGGAATTTCGCCGCGCCATCGACCTCGACCCCAACAACGCCAACGCTCATCACTGGTACGCGACGTATCTACAGTCCGTCCGCCGTTTCGACGAATCGCTGAATGAGATCGACCGTGCCCAGGCGCTCGATCCGAATTCTTCTTCCATTCTCGCGGATAAGGGCATCCTGCTTTGGAATGCCGGGCGTCACGGCGAGGCTCTCCACCTCCTGCGGCAGCTCGAACAAGCCGATCCGGACTCGGTTTCTCCCCACCGCTATTTAAGGGCTGCGTATACAGAAATTGGCGACTACCCCGGCTATCTGTCGGAAATGAAAAAGGAAGCGCGTCTGCTGCACGACGCCTCTCTTTCGGCGATTGCCGAAGCCGCACAAAAAGGCTTTGCCGCCCATGGCGCACAGGGATTGTTCGAAGGCCAACTCAACCAGCAGAAGAGAGCTTACGCTCAGGGAAAACTTTCACCCTTCTTTCTCGCTGAAACCTATGCCCGCCTGGGAAACACGGAAGAGTCGCTCAAGTATCTGCAAGCGTGTTACGAGCGGCACAGCGACGAGACCGTTAACATAGCAGTGGACGCCGCCTTCGACAATCTGCATTCGGTTCCGGCGTTTCAAGAACTTCTCGCAAGCGTTGGCCTGCCAGCGGTGAAATAAGGGCACAAAGGGCACGAGAGATTAATTCTTCGATTGCGCCGATCGCTGGAGTGAAGCACCAATACCGGCGTTAGTGGGCGGGGGGAAAGAGCGCCGCCATTGACGGATGGCGACAATTCCTCCTAAGATGACTCGGCCCTCAGTCCTTGCGGAAGCGCAACTCTGGGCGGAAAATCGTCGCCAGCAGAATATGGGCAAGCCATGATCGGCACAACCGTCTCCCACTACCGGATCACCGAACTCCTTGGCGGCGGCGGAATGGGAGTGGTCTACAAAGCGGAAGACACTCTGCTCGGCCGCTTTGTCGCGCTTAAATTTCTTCCGGATGACGCGTCGGAGGATCCTCAGGCTCTGGAACGCTTTCGCCGCGAGGCGCGCGCGGCTTCTTCCCTGAACCATCCCAACATTTGCACGATTCATGAGATCGGCGAGCACGAGGGGCATCTCTTTATCGTGATGGAGTGCCTGACCGGCCAGACTTTGAAGCACACCGTCGAAGGCCGGCCGATGGAGCAGGAGCGACTGCTCACGCTCGCGATTGAAGTGGCCGACGCGCTGGACGCGGCACACAGCAAAGGGATTGTGCATCGCGATATCAAGCCGGCGAATATTTTCGTAACCGACCGCGGCCACGCCAAGATTCTCGATTTCGGATTGGCGAAAATTTCGAAAGCCGCTCGCCCGACGAGTGGCGATTCGCAGACCATCGCCGATGCCACCAGCCTCGACCTGACGAATCCCGGAACCGCCGTTGGCACGGTCGCTTACATGTCGCCTGAGCAGCTGCGCGGTAAAGATCTGGATGGCCGCACCGACTTGTACTCCTTCGGCGTGGTTCTGTACGAGATGGCCACCGGTGTCCTGCCCTTCCGCGGAGAAACATCGGCGGTCATTACGGAAGCCATTCTGAATCGCATGCCAACAGCCGCCAATCGGCTGAACCCCGAGCTTCCGCCCAAGCTGGAAGAAACCATCAGCAAGGCCCTGGAAAAAGATCGCGAGATGCGTTGCCAGACCGCCGCCGAAATGCGCGCCGACCTGAAGCGCATCAAGCGCTCCATCGATTCCTCGCGCACAGGGGTGATGGCCGAGGATTCGACCCCGGTCACCGTCGCGAGCATCCCCGGCACGAAGTCCTCGGGCCTGAAGACCGTGGTTACGGAGCGAAAGAATTCCTTCTGGCCGCTGCTCGCAGTCGGCGTGCTGTTAGCAGCGGCAGCAGGACTATATGCAGGGAAACAATTGTTCTCCTCCGCGCCGCTACCGCCCCCAACCTACCGCCAGCTGACATTCCGTCGCGGCAGCATTCGCTCTGCGCGCTTCGCGCCCGATGGACAAACCATTCTTTACAGCGCGGCATGGCAGGGCACTCCGGTCGACGTATTTACCGCACGTCCGGAAGCTCCCGAAGCTCGCTCCATGGGGCTGAGCCGCACGCAACTCGTTTCAGTTTCTTCCGCTTCGGAAATGGCTGTCCTGCTCAACAGCAAAGCCATCGGTACCTGGGTCAACATGGGGACTCTGGCCCGAGCCCCGCTGGTGGGCGGTGCGCCGCGCGAAGTGTTGGAGCATGTGCAGTGGGCTGACTGGTCGGCTGACGGCAGCAACCTGGTAGTCGTGCGCGACTTCGGCGGGCGCAATCGGCTGGAATATCCGGTCGGCAAGCCACTCTACGAGACCGGAGGCTGGATCGGGCATCCGCGTTTTTCTCCCAAGGGAGATCTGATCGCCTTCATCGACCATCCTGTGCAGGGCGATGATAGCGGCTCACTCGCCGTCATCGATCTGGCGGGTAACAAGAAGACGCTATCCGGTGAATGGTTCACGATTCAAGGCCTGGCGTGGTCGCCAGACGGAAAAGAAATCTGGTTCACGGCCAGCAAGTCGGGCGTGGATCGCACACTTTATGCGACCACTCTCGATGGCAAAGAGCGCATGGTCCTGCGCCTGCCCGGCGCGGTCATGATCTTCGACATTTTCAAAGACGGCCGCGTCCTCCTCATGCGTGCCAGTTGGCGGCGCGAACTGGTCGGAATGACCGCCGACGATACTAAGCAGCACGACCTCTCCTGGCTCGACTATACCTATCCGGCGGATATCTCGGCCGACGGCAAGACCCTGCTGTTTGATGAAGAGGGCGGAGGCGGTTCCCTCGATTATTCCAAATCCGGCGGCCTGTCCTATGCAGTTTACATTCGCAAGACCGACGGTTCTCCGGCGGTTCTGCTGGGCGAAGGCGGGGCCGTTACGCTTTCTCCAGATGGAAAATGGGTTGTTGCTCAGAGCCAGGCGTCGCCCTCTCAACTGAAGCTGCTCACCACCGGCGCCGGAGAGGCCAAGCCGCTTACTAACGACAACATTAACCACGCGTGGGCCCACTGGTTTCCCGATGGCAAGCGCATCCTCTTTACAGGGAACGAGCCAGGCAAGGGTGTGCGGCTATACGTTCTGGATGTGGCATCGGGAAAGAATCAGCCGATCTCCGCGGAAGGCGTGAATGGGACGGCGTTTGTGATTTCGCCGGACTCGCAGTGGGTGGCGGGAATCGGCCCCGATGAGAAGGGTTATTTGTATCCGGCGGCTGGTGGCGAGCCGCGTTTGATTCCGGGATTCAACTCAGGAGAGCAACCGATCACTTTCAGCAGCGACAGCCATTCGCTCTACCTTTATCAGCCGGGCGAGTTGCCGGCGCGAGTCGACCGCCTCGATCTGCAAACTGGAAAGCGAACCCTGTGGAGGGAATTGATTCCCTCCGATCCCGCCGGCGTCGAGACGATCGGCCCCATCATGATTACGCCCGACGCCAAGACCTGCATCTTCGGATATCACCGCATGCTCGCGGATTTGTATCTGGTGGAAGGGTTGAAGTAGGCGGAAGCGAATCGCTAACCTCCGCCGGCCATGTCGGAGTCTCGGTTCGTTTTCAACTGCGCTGTCATCCTGAGCGCAGCCGTTCTACAGGCGGAGCGAAGGATCTCAGGCTGATCCGGCCCCGCGCGTACGCTAAACTGTAACACCGCCTAGATATCCAAATTCTTGACATCGAGCGCATTCTCTTCAATGAACTTACGCCGCGATTCGACGTCCTCGCCCATCAGCGTGGTGAAGATGGTCTCGCACTCGGCGATATCTTCGAGCCGCACTGACAGCAAAGTTCGGCGCTCAGGATCCATCGTGGTCTCCCACAACTGCGGCGCGGTCATCTCGCCGAGACCTTTGTAGCGCTGGATGGTGAAATCCTTGCGCCCTTCATTGATGACGTAGTCGCGCAGGTCGCGGACGTTGGTCTTCTCCACCACTTCGGGTTCAGCTTTGCGCTTAATCGGCTTGGCGGCTTTCTTCTCAGCTTTTTCGCCGCCGTCGGATGCACCTTCGTCCGCCGGTTCTTCCTCCTCGTCACTGGCCGCAGCCGCGGCCTTCGCCACCTTCTCGACCACGAATGGCGGCTCCATATAAGGCTCGATCAGTTTGTACTTCGAGATCAGTTGACGGCTTTCGGCGCTGGAGGCCAGCACCCAATTGATGACGTGTTCGGCGCCATGCTTATTGACGAAGCTTACTTCCCAAAGATTGTGCTCTTCGTCGAAGCGCGCCTCGACGCTCTTGAAGCCTTCGTCTTTCTGGAGTTTTTTCAACTCTTTTTCCAGGCGCTCGATTTTTCTGGACTGGGTTTTCTTGTCGCCTTCAAAATCGACGCGCTTGGCCAGATCGAGTTTTGGAATCAGTTCGGTGACGCGTTCGTTGCGCACGCGCTTGTCCAGTTTTTCGAAGAACCCCAGATACTCGTCCAACACGGTCATGAAGCGCGCCAAATCTTTGCCTTCGATTTTTGCAGCGCCTTCGCCATAGCGTACGCTCAATCCGTCGGCCGCGCGTTTAACCATCACTTTGACGAACTCGCGCTCGTCTTTGATGTACTGCTGCGACTTACCTTTTTTCAGCGAGAACAGCGGGGGCTGCGCAATGAACACATTGTTCCGCTTGATCAACTCCTGCATGTGGCGGAAGAAGAACGTCAGTAAGAGTGTGCGGATGTGGCTGCCGTCAACGTCGGCGTCGGTCATCAGAATGACTTTGCCATAGCGCACTTTCGTCGGATCGAAATCCTCCTTCGAAATGCCGGTGCCGAGCGCGGTGATCATGGCGCGAATCTCTTCGTGCGCCAGCATCTTGTCGTAGCGTGCCTTCTCGACATTTAGAATTTTTCCTTTGAGCGGCAGAATCGCCTGAAAGCGGCGATCGCGGCCTTGCTTCGCGGTGCCACCGGCGGACTCGCCTTCGACCAGGAATAATTCGCAACGATTCGGATCGCGCTCGGAACAATCCGCCAGCTTGCCGGGCAAGCCGCCGGAATCGAGCGCACCCTTGCGGCGCGTAAGATCGCGCGCTTTGCGCGCGGCCTCGCGAGCGCGTGCGGCGTCGACCGCCTTGTTGATGATTCTCTTCGCTACCGCAGAGTTTTGTTCGAAGAACGCTCCCAAGCGCTCGTTCACGAACTGCGTGACCGTTCCCGCGATGTCGGAGTTGAGCTTGCCCTTGGTCTGGCCTTCGAACTGCGGCTGCGGCAACTTCACGCTGATGACCGCAACCAGACCCTCGCGCACATCGTCGCCGGTGAGATTTTCTTTTACGTCCTTGAATAATCCCATCTGCTGCCCCGCGTAATTGATCGTGCGAGTCAGGGCGGTGCGGAATCCGGAAAGATGCGTGCCGCCGTCGACGGTGTTGATATTGTTGGCGAAGCTGAAGACCGATTCGGAATAGGCGTCGTTGTATTGCAGGCCAATCTCCATGTGAACGCCGTTGCGGTCGTCTTCCATGTAGATCGGCTTGTCGTGGAGCACCTGTTTGCCGCGATTGAGATGCTTGATGAACTCCGCGATGCCGCCGTTGTACTTGAACTCCGTGCTCTTGGCCTCGCCGGATTTTGTGTCGGTATTGCGCTCGTCGGTGAGCGTGATCAGCAATCCCTTATTTAGAAACGCGAGTTCGCGCAGGCGTTGCGCCAGCGTGTCGTAGTTGTATTGTGTCTCGGTGAAAATGGTGCGGTCGGGCAGGAAGTGAACCTTGGTCCCGGTCTTCACTTTGGCGACGCCAGTCTTGTGCAGTTTGTTGGTCGGGTCGCCCTTGGAATAATTTTGTTGCCAGGTTGCGCCGTCGCGCCAGATTTCCAGCTCCAGATATTCACTCAACGCGTTCACGCACGAGACGCCCACGCCGTGCAATCCGCCGGAAACCTTGTAAGTTGAGGAATCGAATTTTCCGCCCGCATGCAGCGTGGTCATCACCACCTGCGCTGCGGAAACTTTCTCTCCATCAATCACCATGTCATCGACAGGAATGCCGCGCCCGTCGTCGATGACCGTGATCGAATTATCGAGATGGATCGTGACTTCAATCTTGGTGGCGAAACCGGCTAGCGCTTCGTCGACCGAGTTGTCGACAACTTCGTAAACGAGATGATGCAGGCCGAGTTCGCCCGTCGATCCGATGTACATGGCCGGACGCTTGCGCACTGCCTCCATGCCGCCCAGCACTTTAATGGAATCGGCGTTATAGCCGCCGTCGCCGTTCCCACTGCTGGGTGCGTCGCCGTTCGGATTACTGATCGGAGTTACTTTGCCGTTTTTTGTCTTAGTGTCGACGATGGGGGTATTAATCTCTTTGGTGGCCATTCCGCTCCGCGAAAATGTCCCGATTTTTTTCTTTGAAAACTGTGTCGCGAATTTCTGGAATCCGGCTGGAAATTCCGCTCGTTACAACCCGCCTTAAAAGCCCCTCAAAAAGGACTTCAAGTTATTGAAATTCATAATACTTAGGGTTATGTTGCGACTGTTAAAATTATACCACAAAACGAGATTTTAAGAGCGCGCTCGAGGGCCTTGAATCGAGTGAGTAATAGCGCTTTTCGAGAACGCCTAACCCAAAGAGTTATCAAAAAAACTTCGGCAGGAAGCTGGCTTCGCCAAGAGAGGGAGAGCACGCCCTCCCGACAGCCGGCGGGACGCCTGCGCTACGAGAAACCGCTGC
The DNA here is from genome assembly GCA_036500765.1 of Candidatus Sulfotelmatobacter sp. Classification (NCBI taxonomy): domain Bacteria; kingdom Pseudomonadati; phylum Acidobacteriota; class Terriglobia; order Terriglobales; family Candidatus Korobacteraceae; genus Candidatus Sulfotelmatobacter; species Candidatus Sulfotelmatobacter sp. Next base: position 214,738 of record DASYBM010000002.1, on the reverse strand, counting down.
AAAATAACAGGGCGGCCCTTGAGCCGCCCTTGCGAAAAGCGAATGAATTTGTCCTTACGCCGTTGCGGGACGCTCGCCGCCCTTCGACGGAACGCGACCGGGATCGGGCTTCAACACCTGCTGCACGCCGTCATCTTTTGAGGGCAGTGGTGGCACCGGCGGCAGATTCTGCCCGTCAACAACCATTTTGAGTTCGGTGGCGTCGAGGACTTCGCGTTCGATTAATGCCCTGGCGATACGCTCAAGAACGTCCCGATGATCCGAGATGATCTGCTTCGCGGTATTGTAGCCGGACGTGACCAGCTTGCGCACTTCCTGATCGATCTTGATGGCCGTATCCTCGCTGTAATCGCGGTGCTGCGCGATTTCTCGGCCCAGGAAGATTTGCTCTTCTTTCTTGCCGAAGGTCAGAGGTCCAAGATCGCTCATGCCCCACTCGCAGACCATTTGACGAGCCAGATCCGTAGCCCGCTCAATGTCGTTGCCCGCCCCCGTGGACACTTGATTCAGAAACAGCTCCTCCGCCACACGCCCACCCATCAGGATGGCGAGCCGGGCTTGCAGATAGTCGCGGTAATAGCTGTGGCGGTCGTCGATGGGGAGATATTGAGTCAGACCCAGCGACATGCCGCGGGGAATGATCGTGACCTTGTGCACAGGATCGGAGTTGGGAACCATCACACCGACTAAAGCATGGCCCGCCTCGTGATATGCCGTGTTCTTTTTTTCTTCCGCCGTAAGCAGCAAGGACTTGCGCTCCACACCCATCAGGACCTTATCCTTGGCGAGTTCGAAGTCATATTGTAGGACGGCTTTGCGATTCTGCCGCGCGGCCGCCAGCGCCGCCTCGTTCACCATGTTGGCCAGATCCGCGCCGGAGAATCCAGGCGTGCCACGGGCGAGCACGGAAAGATCCACGTCCTCCGCCATCGGGATCTTACGAGTGTGGACGCGCAGAATCTCTTCGCGTCCCCGAACGTCGGGACGATTCACCACTACACGCCGGTCAAAGCGACCGGGCCGCAGCAGCGCGGGATCGAGGACATCCGGCCGGTTCGTCGCGGCCATCAGAATGACGCCTTCGTTCGATTCGAAACCGTCCATCTCGACCAGTAACTGATTCAAAGTCTGCTCGCGCTCGTCGTGTCCACCACCCAGGCCAGCACCGCGATGGCGCCCGACCGCGTCGATTTCGTCGATGAAAATAATGCACGGAGCATTTTTCTTGCCCTGCTCAAACAAGTCGCGCACTCGGCTCGCTCCGACGCCGACGAACATCTCCACAAAATCGGAGCCCGAGATCGAGAAGAAAGGAACATTGGCTTCGCCCGCAACCGCACGGGCCAGCAGCGTCTTGCCGGTTCCCGGAGAACCAACCAGGAGCACGCCTTTTGGAATGCGTCCGCCCAGTTTCTGGAATTTCTGGGCCTCGCGGAGAAATTCAATAATCTCGCGCAATTCCTCTTTGGCTTCATCCACACCGGCGACGTCTTTGAACGTGACTTTCTTTTGCTGCATGGAGAGCAGGCGCGCCCGGCTCTTGCCAAACGACAGCGCCTTGTTACCGCCGGTTTGCATCTGCCGGATCATGAAGAACCAGAGCGCTCCCAGCAAAATCAGAGGAGCCCAGGTGCCCAACAGCTGCAACGGCAGGCTCGAGCTATTCGCATCGCGGAAGCTGACATTGACGCCCTTTGCTTTCAGGTCCTTCAGCACTTCCGGAGTAAAGTAATTCGTCTCGAGAATGGTGTGAAACGCAGAGCCATCGCGATACTTGCCGCGGACTTCCATTCCGTTGACGGTGAGCTCGCGCACCGTGTTCTGGTCGACATCGGCCATGAACTGCGTGGCGTTCGGTTCTTTGTCTTTCTGGCTGTTTTGGGCGCTTCTTACAACGGTGTAGAGTAACAACGCTGAAATCCCAATCAGCAACCAGAACAGCACGGTCTTTACAGTTGAATTCACCTAGAAGACTCCTGAATGCAACACGGGAAGTTGAGTGGACCAACCCCCGAGGCTCCTACAGCGGATTAGATGCCCAAGCGCGTACTTTCGATTGTGAAATCCAGTGAAATCCTTTAAGGCCTATTCTACCTTGTCCCACGCAAAAAGGCGCGTCCGCTCTTGCATAACTTAAGTCATAGGGGCTCTTGAGCTTGCCGCCGCTAGATAGGGCAGATTGCGGCTGGTTTGCTCAGCCTGGCCCAATCCATATCCAACCAGAAATGTTTCATCGACCAGGAATCCGAAATAATCGGGCTGTAGCGGAACCCGGCGCGCCGCCTGCCGGTCGAGCAGCGTCACCAGTTTGACTGAAGCCGCGCCCCGCGACCGCAGGTCGCTCATCAGAAACTCGCTGGTCACTCCCGAATGCACCAACCCTTCGACGAGGAGAATATGTTGCCCGCGAATGTCCGGCTCGTGGCTGAAAAAAATCTCCATCACATCATGAACCGCGCCACTTTCCGGCCGCGTGTAACGCGGCTTGATGAACTGGCACACGACCGGCACGTCCAGCGCGCGCACTAAATCCGCCTGAAACATGAACGCGTTTTCCAGCACGGCCAACATCTGGACAGTTTGGCCTTTATAGTCGTCGGAAATTTGTCGGCCCAGCTCCTTGACGCGCTTCTGAATCTGCTCGGTAGTTATGACCGGGCGAAGGGGCTCGATTCGCGGGCTCGCCTGATTAAGAGCGTTCATGAAGTTGCGCGCCTCCCGGCGCGGCGTTTGTTTCAGCTTAGGCTTTTCTGGTTAATCTTTTTCTGGTTAATCTTTCTGCTTAATCTTTGTGCCGAAACCTGCCCGTTCAATCATGCCTTTTCAATCTTCATTCGCGTGCCGGGCGGCGAAGGGCTCGTCTATGATCGCAATTGCGTCTCTGCCTGGCTTCGCTCGAAATTTTGCCGGTACTGGAAAGCCGCGCATCCACACGATCTCATCGCCACCCACGACCACCGGCCACGATCGACGTTCCTGCTGCGCTACGCGACGCTCCTGCAGCAGTTCCTTGATCTTCTTGGGGGACTTGGTATGGGCCGGCCAGTATCGGTCTCCGGGACGCCAGTTCCGCACTCTTAACGGTTCAGGCAAGGAATCCGCATCCAGGAGGTGATCAGGATTATACGCCGCTTGCCCTGCCTCTGAAACACATCGTACCTCAATCCATGAGCCTGATTCGCCAACAATGATTCGACTGGGAATCGGAAGTTCATATTCGTAATCGCGCGAAGGCGCAGGATTGCGCAAATCCGGAGTCTGGAAAATCATCATCGCAGGTTCTAAAACCATCTTCCATCCAAGCGGCAGCGACAATTCCCCGTGGGCGCCGCCGTCAGAGGCCAGGCGCAGGATCTCTTCCACATGCTTGAATTCCAACGGAATTCCAGCGCGTTCGCCAATCGCCTTCGCCAGCCTGCGCTGCACGGCAAGCGGCTCACCAAGAAACCACATCCGGCTCACCGACGCGTTCGCGGCCAACCACGGGGCACCGTCAATGCGCGCTTGCAGATCGGTATCCGTTGACCCGGAATCGATTGAGAAAGACAGCGGCGGCTCGTTTCCCGTCGACGGATTGCCCGACAGTTCGATCTGAACGAGATTCTGTTTTAATGCACCGCGAGTTGCGCCCGCCTCGCTCGCCGCATCCCGCGCCCAGTCCGGCGGCGCCCATTGCACGATCGTCCCCAGCCAGCCCGAGATTTCGTTCTCCCAGTAGTCCTCTTCCCCGCGCGCAATCTCAGCCAACTCAGCCAGATTCTCAGCGACGGAAGGATTAAATTCCCGCTCCAGCAGCGGGACGAGCCGTTGGCGCACGCGATTGCGCGTGAACCGCTCGTCTGTGTTGGTGGAATCTTCCCGCCACGGTTGCCCGATGTCCTTAAGATATTGCTCCAGTTCTCGATGGCGAATCGCAAGCAGCGGCCGAACGATCTCGCCGGAAATTTCTCCGTCGTCGTCTTCCACGAAAAGCCGAGGATGAATCCCGCCTAGCCCTCGCGGCCCCGTCCCGCGAATCATCCGCATGAGCACAGTCTCAGCCTGATCGTCGAGAGTGTGCCCGGTCGCGATTTTATCGAGTTCGTGGAAGAGCGGCCCTTCAGGGCCGCGTAGAGAGGTGTTCACGTCACCGCCGGGCTGTAGCCCCTGAGGGCCGCCGTCCTCGCCAAGCAGGCTGCGGAAGAATCCATATCGCAACTCCCGTGCAGCCGCCTCCACGCTGACATGCTCCTCCGCCGCTTGCTGCGCCACATCGTCGCTATCGGAATAAAACTCCAGATCGTATGCCCGCGCCAGATTCGCGACAAACTCCTCATCCGCATCCGACTCCGCTCCACGCAGCCGATGATTGAAATGAACGACGGAAAGCACAATCCCGAGTTCGTCCCGCAACTCCCACAGTAACCGCAAGAGCGCAACTGAGTCGATCCCACCGGAAACCGCCACTCCCACGCGATCCCCAGCCCCCAGCAATTCCTGCCGGCGAATGTGGGAAAGCACGCGTTCCGCCAGGGTATGCACGGAAACATGGTACAGCAGTGATTTATGTGGGGACAGCGCCCTCGGCCGTTCCCGCGCGATCCTTCTCAATTGCTAATCCAACGTGGAGCTTTTCTTCGCTGAAATGGTTCGTGGCTTGATGTGGAATTGCATGTGGAGTAAACTCCACATATATGGAAATCGTCCAGATCGTTCTCGACAAGAGGCTTTTGCAGGCAGCCGATCAGGCTGCGCGGCGCGCGCGCAGCAATCGTTCAGCATTGGTGCGGGATGCATTGCGAGAGCACCTTCGTAGACTTGAAATCCGCGACAGAGAAGAATGTGACCGCCACGGTTACTTGCGAAAGCCTCAGTCGCGAGAGGAAACGATTGCATGGGAAGCGGAGGCGGCATGGCCGCAAGAATAGCGCGAGGGGATATTCGCCTCTTTCAGTTTGCTCCGCCTGACAAGAAAAGACCCGTGGTCGTTCTTACTCGTGGTAGTGCAATCGGGTATTTGTCGACCGTCACCGTCGCCCCGATTACCTCCTCGATTCGTGGCGTCCCGTCTGAAGTAGTACTGGATGAGGAGGACGGCATGAAGGCGCCTTGCGCGGTGAACTTGCACAATGCGATCACGGTTTCTCAGGAGCGCCTGGGAAAGCGCGTCGCTCAGCTCAGGTCGTTGAGAATGATCGAAATCTGCGCTGCCTTGAGATTCTCCCTCGGCTGCGATCTCAGTTAATACTTGAGTAGTGGGCGAGCGGCTGAACGCTCAATCGCCCCCCGCGCTCTTCTCCGCAATCAGCTTCCGAATCTTCTCCACGAACTCCGCCGCCGCCATGTCCTCGGTCTTCTCTTTCCCGCGCGTCCGCACGTTCACCTTCCCCGCCTCGGCCTCTTTATCACCGACCACAAGTAAGAACGGCACTTTCTGCATCGCGTGTTCGCGGATCTTGGCATTCATCTTTTCGTTGCGGGCGTCGACCTCGACGCGCACGCCGATCGCTTTCAGCTGCGCTGCGACTTTGTGCGCATACTCCGCATGACGTTCGCTGATGGGGATCATCACCGCCTGCACCGGCGATAGCCATACCGGAAACGCGCCCGCGTAGTGCTCGATCAACACGCCGAAGAAGCGCTCGATCGAGCCGTACAGCGCGCGATGCACCATCACCGGCTGCTTGCGCGATCCATCTTCGGCCACATATTCCAGGCCGAATCGCTGCGGCAAATTGAAGTCCACCTGCACTGTCGAAAGCTGCCAGAGCCGGCCGAGCGCGTCCACCAGCTTAATGTCAATCTTCGGCCCGTAAAACGCCGCTTCCCCCGGAATAGTTTTGTATTCGATATTCCGTTTCTTAAGCACCGTCTCGAGCGATTGCGTCGCATGGATCCATTGTTCTTCGCTGCCCACAAAATTCTTGCGGTCCTCCGGATTCCACGTGGAAAGCTCGGTCTGATATTTCTCGAAGCCGTAATCCTTCAACACATCAAGCGCAAAATCGAGACAGTTGCCAACCTCATCTTCCGTCTGCTCCGGAGCGCAGAAAATGTGCGAATCATCTTGGGTAAAACCTCGAACCCGTAACAACCCGTGCATCACGCCGGAACGCTCGTAGCGATACACCGTTCCCAGTTCGCCCAGCCGCACCGGCAGGTCGCGATACGATTTCAGCGAATCTTTGTAAATCAGGATGTGTCCCGGACAGTTCATCGGCTTCAGCCGGTATTCGGCGTCGTCGAGTTCCATGGCGGAAAACATATTCTGCGAGTAATAACCCTCATGCCCTGACGTATAGAACAGCTGCCGCCGCGCCACATGCGGCGTGTAGACCAGTGAATAACCGCGCTTCAAATACTGCTCGCGCATCCAGTCTTCCATCTCTTTGCGAATAATCCCGCCCTTGGGATGCCAGAAAATCAGGCCCGGCCCGGCCAGCTCCTGAATCGAAAACAAATCAAGCTGCTGCCCAATCACGCGATGGTCGCGCTTCTTGGTCTCTTCGAGGTGCTTCAAATATTCGTCGAGATCTTTCTTGGAATAAAACGAAGTCCCGTAAATGCGCTGCAACTGCTGATTCTTCTCGTCCCCCAGCCAGTACGCGCCGGCAATGTTAAACAGCTTGAACGCCTTGATCTTTCCCGTCGACGGAATGTGCGGCCCGCGGCAGAAGTCGGTGAACTTGCCGGTGCGATAAATAGAAATCTTTTCATCGGGCCTGGTGAATTGCTCGATGAAATGGCATTTCATGAAGTCGCCTTCTTTTTTGAATTCGGCCAGCCCTTGGTCGCGAGGCAGAAACTCGCGCGCATAAGGCAGGTTCTGCTGCACCAGTTCCTGCATCTTCTTTTCGATCTTTTCCAGATCTTCCGGCGTGAATGGAGTCGGCCGGTAGAAGTCGTAGAAGAATCCGGATTCCGTTGCAGGTCCGTGGCCGAGCTTGGTCTCAGGAAAAAGTTCGAGCACCGCCGCCGCCAGCAGATGCGCCGACGAATGCCGAAACACTTCCAGCGCCTCGGGATCTTTTTCGGTGAGCAGGCGCAGATCGGTATCTTTCTCCAGAGGCCGGGTCAGATCGATGAGATCGCCGTTGGTTTTGGCCGCCAGCGCCGCATCCGCCAGCCGCGGACTAATCGACTTCGCAATCTCGAGCGCAGTCGTGCCCTTGGGAACTTCTTTCACGCTCCCATCCGGGAGCTTCACATGAATGCTTTCAGCCATTTGGATGTATTCTGAATCTTTCAGCAAGGATATCGAATCCTTTAGTTTAGAGAACGGTATCAGGGAGGTCAACGTGAGTTTGGCCGATGCCGCGGGGAACCGCGTGGGTTCCTCCTCGGAAGAACTGTCCTACGTCGATTGCCTTGGACCGTTACACGTCGATTGCATCGACTACGTCGTTCGCGAAGGCCAGATGATTCCTGGTACCGAGGATGTAGCCGATTCCTGGCGCCGTTGTCTGACCGCGAATCATCTTGATCCCAACAATTCCCTCGCCCCCGAAATCATCACAGAGAATGAAATCAAAGTTTCAACAGAGCCCCTGCACAATCTTATTTTCCATGCTCAGGACGAAATCGATCGGCTTTACGCCATCGTTGGACCACAAGACTATGTCGTCCTGTTATGCAACCGGGACGGCGTCGCGATTCACCACCGCGGGGATGAGTCCAAGGCTGAAGCTTTCAAATATTGGGGAATCTGGCTGGGTGGAGTCTGGTCGGAGGAAGTTGAAGGGACCAACGGCATTGGAACCTGCATTGCCGAGCAGCGCCCTGAGATGGTGCATCGAGGTCAACATTTTCGGACTCGGCATACCGAACTGAGCTGTGCTGGCGCCCCGATTTTCGATCCTCTCGGCAGACTAACCGCGGTCCTCGATACTTCCTCGATGGACCCGAAGACTAGCGAGCAGTCGCTTTCTCTAGTCATGGCTGCCACAAAAGTATCCGCTCGCGGAATCGAGGAACGCATGTTTCGCGAACATTTTCGGTCCGCGTGGAACGTCGCCGCCGCGCCTAGCGGAGTCACCGATTCCGCTGTGCTGCTCGCGGTGGACAATGACCAACGAATCCTGGGCGCGGATCAGATGGCTCGCCGTCTCCTGGGTCTCAACGATGAAGCATTGAACAGAGGTAAGGCTCTATCGTCCGTATTCGAGTACAATCCCTCGCTTTTTCGCGCCAAATGGATGCGAGATATTCCGGCTCGTCTACTTAAAACAGGAGCTAATGATCTCAATACGGGAACTATTGAGCCGTGGAACGTCTTGATCACGCGTCCGGTTGCGGGCTGGTGGTCTCAGACGGAGGCGTTGATTCATTTTCGGCCAAGGATCGACATGCTGGCAAACCTGCCGGCCCCAATTACTCCGAAGAACTACGGGGGCCTCTCACCCGCGACTGCCAATCGCATCCGCGAATACATCGATTCCCATTTGCAGGAAAATATAGCTCTCGAAGTGCTGGCCGGAATCGCGCAGTTGTCAGTTCATCATTTTGCTCGTGAGTTTCGACAATCGGTTGGAGTATCGCCTCACAGTTATATCGTGCGAAGACGGGTCGAGCGCGCCAAGGAACTGTTACGCACCACAGATCTTTCACTGTCGGAAATTGCGAATGCGTCAGGCTTCGCAGATCAAAGTCACTTTACGCGCCACTTTCGAAGACTGACTGGCATCTCTCCTGGCTTGGCGCGACGGCACAATGGTAAAAATAATTGAGTTGGCGTTTTCCACGCGAATGACGGCAAAGGCTCCCGGTTTCCAGCTCTCTTCGATTGTTCCAGAGATTATTCCAGAAACCTAGAGCGAAGAAAGCCCCGATCCTACCTCTGCAAGCCAGCCGGATGTTGACTCCTTTCCCCCGGCTATTCGATCCACCAGATCTTAGAAAACTAACAATTTAGCAAGAACATACCCTGCACGGCCTGTTTGTCCAAGACAAGTTTCCCCATCCTTTGGCGAAATAAGTGTATGCAAACGCAGCAGGCAGGCTTGGATAAGACCTCCATGATCGCAGTAATCGGCGTGGACCAATCGGTCCGTTCCAGGCTCGAGCCGCTGGTGAAAGCGCTGGCGCTGGAAGCCGTGTATTTCAGATCCTCCGGCGAATTTATCAGTTCGGGTCGTATGCGGGACGCGAGGTGCATTGTTGTGGATGCACACATCTCGGGGATGGGAGGTCGTCAACTCCAGAGCCATCTGGCTTCCTCCGGCCGGTACATTCCCATGATTTTCATCACTTCCACCAAAGATCTGAAAGCTCGGGAAGAGGCGCTGCGTTCGGGTGCGCTGGACATCCTGCGGAAGCCCGATGGGGAGAGCGCCTTCATACGAGAGCTTGCCTCAGCGTTGAGACCCGGAGCCAGCGATACGAAGAAATGAGCCACAGCGGCGTTCCATATTCTGCAAAGAAAGCGCGGCCAGATACTCGGCGAGGAAAACGAAGACAGCGATAGCCAGCCAAAAAATTGCTCTCGACGAGGGGAGGAAGGCCGAACGAGGCCACCCATGAGTTTCGAAGAAATTGTGGGCGAAAGCCCCGCGCTGCACCGGGTACTAACTGATGCGCAAAAGGTCGCCACGACCGACTCGACCGTTTTGATCCTCGGAGAAACGGGAACCGGCAAGGAGCTAATCGCCCAGGCGATTCACCGGATGAGTTTGCGCAAAGCCGCAAGCTTCATAAAGCTTAATTGTGCGGCTCTCCCCGCCGGCCTGCTCGAAAGTGAATTGTTCGGCTATGAGAAGGGAGCTTTCACCCACGCCGTCAACCGGAAGATCGGCCGCCTCGAATTAGCCAACAACGGAACTCTTTTCCTGGATGAGATTGGAGATCTTCCACTGGAACTCCAGCCCAAGCTACTCCGCGTCTTGCAGGATCGGGAGTTCGAACGCCTCGGGGCCACGCGCACCATTCACGTGGATGTACGACTGATTGCCGCCACCAACTGGGATTTAGCAAAAAGAGCTGCCCAGGAACGTTTTCGCAGCGACCTGTTTTATCGTCTGAGCGTATTCCCCATCCGCATACCCGCCCTGCGCGAACGCCCCGAAGATATTCCACTTCTCGTAAAGCATTTTGTGAAGAAGTTTTCGCGGCAAATGAACAGGAAGATCGAAACCATTCCCGACGAACAGATGAATGCTATAACGAAGTGGAAATGGCCCGGAAATGTAAGGGAACTCGAGCACTTCATTGAACGCTCCGTGATACTGAGCGATAGTTCTGTACTCAGTGCGCCGATCGAGGAGTTAGGCGGGTTCTCTGCCTTGGATAGAGAACCCACCAGCTTGAGGTCGGTGCGACGCGAGTACATTATCAAAGTACTGCGGGAAACCGGTGGAGTGATCTCCGGACCTCGGGGCGCGGCTGTGCGCCTGGGATTGAAGCGGACAACGCTGCAATCGATTATGCAGCGGTTAGCCATCACTCCCAAGGATTACCAGGATTGATGTTTTGGCTTTGGAGCGCTGGCCAGCCGGCATACGACATGCCTTAGCCCAACTTTCATGGCGGTTCCACCCAACGTATTCCGTTGGGTGGGACTGATCATCGCCATCGACTTTACATATTCACGTCTTTCACGTGCGTCGCGATGTACCACGTGTTCCCGAACGCGTCCGTCACTGCCGAGTTGCGGTCGCCGTAGGGCTGATCGGTGGGCTCGTGGAGGGATTTCGCTCCCGCCGCGAGCGCGCGGCGATAGAGCGCATCGCAATCGGGTACGTAGAGATAGAACATCGCCTTCAGAGGCTGGTACGGTCCCTGCGCCTCGCCCATCTCCATGAACGAATCGCCGATCTTGAACATCATGTGGTGTACCACGCCGTCGGGTGACGCATGGCGCGGCCCGACCTCCTCGGCTTCGAAGGCGCGCTTCAGGAAGTTGATTACCGGCTCGGCGCGCAGCGGATGCAAATACGGCTGCACGTCAGGGGCGCCTTCCCACTTGTAGTTTCCCTTCAAGCGCGTGGCCAGGTACCAGTGATTGCCCGCCCGGTCCTTCACGCTGCCCGAACGTTCGCCATACTCCTGGTCCGCCGGTTCTTGCAGCTTCGTCGCCCCCGCCGCCAGCGCGCTCTTGTAGACCGCATCCACATCTTTGACGTAAACGTGCAGCGCATTAGGATGAAGCGTTGCGGGAAACTCTACGCCCGGAATGCCCCCGCCGATCATCAGCATGGAATCGCCGATGCGGACTTCGCCGTGCACTCCGGTTCCGGTCATCGCCCGCATCATCTCTTCCGCGCCGAGCGCTTGCTTAGCGAAGTCGAGCAGCGCCGGGCCATCCTGGGCGACCAGATACGGTGTGACCCTGCGGAAGCCGCGCGGAACCGGGTTCACGCCCTTTCGCGCTTCGCCTTGCGCAGGCATCTGTCCGCCTTCAGGTCCTTCGTGCAGGCCCTTCATCCGGCGACGCATCTCTTCAACCGACATTTCTTCGGTCACCGTAAATGCATTCCAGGTGTAGCCGAACGGATCGGCCATAGTCACGTCGCGGTGGCCGTAAAACTGGTCTTTAGGAGGAAGGACAATTTTCATCCCGGCGGCGGTCGCGCGCTCGGCGAACGCATCCACGTCTGGAATGTTGATCACGAGCGAGATGGGAGAGTGGCCCAGGGTTTCGGCGCTGAAGCGGCCGCCTTCAGGCCATTCTCCAGTCACGTTGATGGACGAGTCGCCGATCTTCAATTCAGCGTGCGGGATATCCCCTCCGACTTCGAAACGGAAAACCTCCTTCGCGCCCAGGGCCTTCTTGTAGAACTCAATCGCTTTGGCTGGATCTCGGAACGCCAGCCGTGGCGACGCAGTGGTGCGGACGGCAGTAACGGGTTCGGCTACGGTAGACATACGATTTCTTCCTCCGAATTCAGATTTTCTTAAGTCGGACTGCTTTAGTTCGGACATCAATCGTGCCTTGAAACGTGCATTCGGCAGATTGCGCAATTCCGCCGCGATGCGCACCAGGGGCGCGATGCCCGCGTCTACCTTCGGAGCCTTGCCGTCGGCCCGAGACAGCATCGTCTCGACCGCTTTGTTCAGCTGGTCGATCTTTTTCTTTTCGACCCGCTTGCTGTCGCCACTTCCCGGATTCAGAGAGCGCTTAGGCATCGGCACCCTCCATGCGCGCGCGCAAACTGGTCAGCGCGCGAAACTGTAGCTGCTTCACCGCACCCTCAGTCTTACAAATCTCCTTCGCCACTTCTTTAATGCTTTTCTGTTCCACAAATCGCAGCACTACCACGTTCCGCTGCTCGGCCGGAAGCGTGTCCACCAGGCGAAATAAGGTGGCTCGCCGCTCAACTTCTTCAATCTCCGCCGGACTCACCGCCGCCGACTCGATATGACCGGCATCGTCCGCCACCTCGCGACCCGATCGCTGCCAACGATCGGAAATCAAATTCGCTGCAATCCGGAATAACCACGCCGCAAACGGAATCCCTCGCCATTCGAACCGCTTCAAATTCGCCAGCGCCTGATGAAACGTCTCCGCCGTCAGGTCTTCGGTTTCCGTGCGGTTTCCCACCCGCTTGCAAACGTAGGCGTACACGCGCTCAAAGTTGATTTCGTAAAGCTCGGCAAAGCGGGCGGGGTCCTGCTGCGCAGCCTCGACCAGAAGCCGCTCGTCCGCTTCTTTCTTAAGAGCCTTCAACGAATTCTCCGCGGTTTGTCTTACGTAAGGGTAACGCCGGGAAGCTTCAAAAGGTTACGGGCGGAAGAAATTTGAATCCGGATAATTTTCGGCGTCCTTGGGCAGATTTCCTGCATCAGAGTCTTTGGCGGCGGGGGGACAATTGTGCGCCGCAACATTTCACACGTGCCAGGTGAATGCCTATGGAAGCCATTAGCGGAGTGTTCAAAGCGCGGGACCGGGCGGAAAACGCAGTCAAAGAAGCCTTCAAAGCCGGCATTTCTTCAGACAGAGTCACGCTGCTGACACCGGGAACCGTCGACCAAGTCAACAAGGAAATCCTGGCTGTACCCACAGACGCGACGGAGCAGCCGGGCATGGGCAGGGCGATTGGCGCGCTGGCGGGCGGAGGCCTCGGGTTGACGGGAGGCGCAATTCTGATGGCGCTGGTGCCTGGCCTGGGCCCCATCACCGCGATCGGTCTGCTGGGAGCCGCGATTCTGGGTGCGGCTGGCGCCACCATTGGCGCGACCGCCGGCGGCGAGTTGGAAAATTCTACCGTCGAAGGATTGCCCGAAGACGAAATCTTTGTTTATGAAGACGCTCTGCGCCAGGGCCGAAGCGTGGTGATCATCCTGGCCCAGGATGAAGATCAGGCATCGCTGCTGCGGGAGATGCTCAAGATGCAGGGCGCCGAGTCCGTCGACGCGGCCCGCGAGCAGTGGTGGACCGGCTTGCGCAGCGCCGAAGAAGGCCATTATTCAAAATCGGGCGGAAGCTTCGCCGAGGACGAAGAGTATTTTCGCCGCGGCTTCGAAGCCGCATTGCATGCGCGAACGCGCTGCATGGAGTTCGACCAGGTTTCGGCCGCGATGACTGCTGCGCTCGAAGACTTGCAGCGGGAACACCCCGGGGCGCAGGTTGAAGCAGCGTTTACCCGCGGCTACCAGCGCGGGCGCGAGTATTATCAGCATCTTTGCGACGAGAACGGCAAGGCCGCCTAACCGCGCGGGTGGCGGGCACGGGAAACTAAGTCTTATAGTACAAGTCCTCAACGGCCCTCTGCACCTTGCCCGACAGCCCTTCCAAGTCGCGCAGAGTCAGCCCTGAGGTCGAGATCGGCTCGCCTACCCGCATTTCCAGTGGACGGCACTTGATGTGGTAAGTGTTCATGGGCAGCAGTTCATAGGTTCCGACGAGCGCGACTGGAACGATGTCGACCTGAGCCTTGATGGCGAGAAAAAACGCTCCGGCCAGGAACGGCTTGATTTCTCCATCCGGCGTGCGTCCGCCTTCGGGATAGATCACCAGCGGCAGCCCTGCCTTCAGTCCCTTTAACGCCGCGCGAATGCTGCTGATGGAGCGCGCCGGATTCTGCTGATCGATGCACACCTGCCCCGACCTCTTAAGCTGCCAGCCTACCACCGGATACGACAACAGCTCTTTCTTGAACGCAATCCGGAACTGGAAAGGAAGATATGTGTACAGAACGGGAATATCGAGCGCCGATGCGTGATTAACCGCATAGACGTGCGGCTTGGAATTGTCGATTTTGTCGAGCCCCGTAACTCTCACGGGCGACGCAATCGTCTTCATGATCAGCCACGACCATGCATGGGAGAACCAGTGCAGCCGGCGTCCACTACGGTCGAAAAGGCCTCCGGGGATGGCAAGCAGTCCCATCACCAGCGTGTAGAACCATATCAAGGGATCGAGAATGAGATATGATCGCAGCCGGCTCAGCCAGCCATATTCGAGACCCGCAATGGCGTGGGGACTTCGCCGCAGCAGGGCAACTTGCTGCCCGCTAAAGACAGCGCCGCTTGCCACGTGGCTGCTCTCCGCCTGATCGACGGATGAATGATCGATGGATGAATGATCAACGGATGACTTCACTGAATGCACTCTTTCATTCTAGGCTAAACGGCTCCGAGAATACGCATCACTTCGCCAACCAGATACATCGACCCCGTCACAACGATGACGGCGCCCGATGCGGAACCAACACCAGCCCGCTCCAGAGCCTCAGCCACATCGTCGATCGGTTCAATTTCTGCGCCGGTTCGGCTGGCGGCCTGCTGAATCTCCTGCGGCGATGCGGACCTCGGATTCTGCGGCCGCGTCGCAATCACTTGGTGCGCCAAAGGAAACAGGATCTCAGTCATCTCTGAGATTGCCTTGTCACGCATCGCTCCGAAAACGAAAATCAGCGGACGGTCGTCATAGTGCTCCGAAAGGGCAGAGCGGAGGGCCCACGCTCCCGCCGGGTTGTGCGCCACATCGAGCACCATCTCGGGCCACCCGGCATGCGCAGGTAACACCTGGAATCGTCCCGGCCACTTCGTCTCTCGGATGCCGCGCTCAATTGTAGACGCGGTGATTCCCGTGAATCCTTGTTGGTTCAATTTCTCCGCCGTTGCGATTGCCAGCGCCACATTGCGCAACTGATGTCGGCCCACGAGCGGCGTCTCTACCAGAATCTGCTTGCCCATAACTTGCAAAGGATACCGATACCGAGGCGTGGCGTTATTGGTCTCGCCGGGCTCGGAGTTAGATGAATTTTTCTCAGTACTCGGTACCCGGTACTCGGTCGAAACCAGGTACCGACTGCTACCAGGCGACACCGGTGGCACATACTGTACCGCGCTAACCCCTCGCGCTCCGAGATCGAGAATCGTGTTCCCGATGACGTCGTTAGCCTCAGGTTGCTGCGGCAGCGTCACGACCACGCCGCCAGGACGAATTATTCCCACCTTTTCGCGCGCAATTTCGCCGACCGTGTTGCCCAGAAATTTCTGATGGTCGAGCGAGATGTCGGCAATCACGCTGACCAGTGGTTCTACGACGTTCGTCGCATCAAGGCGGCCGCCCATGCCAACTTCGAGGACAGCAATCTCCACCTGCTGCCGCGCGAAGTGGGCGAAGGCGATCGCCGTCATCATTTCGAAGAAGCTGGGATGCCAGGGCAGCTCTCGCTGCTCGACCAGGTCCTCGGCGACTCGATCCACTTTTCCATGCAAGCCGGCGAAATCGTCGTCACTGATTTCCTCTCCGTCGACACGAATGCGTTCGTTGATGCTCACTAGATGTGGCGATGTGTACAGTCCAGTTTTCAAGCCAGAGGCGCGCAAAATCGACGCCACAGTGGCCGCCGTCGAGCCCTTTCCGTTGGTCCCTGCAATGAGCACGGAGGGAAATGCCCGCTCAGGATGATTCATCGCCCCCAGCAATACCCGCATGTGCTCCAGATCAAACTTGTGCGAGGGCGTGTTCGCAAGTTCGTGGCCAAGCGCGTACATGCGAGTTAGGGCGGTTTCGTAAGACATGGGGAAGCAGCTTCTAGCTTCTAGCTCCTAGCTCTTAGCTTACCAACATCTCTTTCGGGTATTCGAGCGTAGCAGCGGGAAGGATTTTTGAGGTTCGAGATTGAGATGTGGCGGCATCGAGACGGGCTTTAGCTAGAAGCTAGTAGCTAGAAGCTGTCCTACGCCATAAACTCCAGCGCCCTTGCGATGTACGGCTTCAGTTCCTTGCGCGGGACGACGGCGTCGAGCATGCCATGTTCCAGCAGGAATTCGCTTCGCTGGAAGCCGGGCGGAAGCTTCTGGCGGATGGTCTGTTCGATCACCCGTGGGCCGGCAAAGCCGATCAGGGCCCCCGGTTCGGCGATGTTCAAATCGCCCAGCATCGCGAAGGAGGCCGTCACGCCTCCGGTGGTCGGATCGGTGAGCAGCGAGATGTAGGGAACTTTGGCTTTGTCGAGAAGCGCCAGCGCGGCGGAGATCTTGGCCAGCTGCATCAGGCTGATCACGCCTTCCATCATGCGGGCGCCGCCCGAGGCCGACACAATAATCAATGGCGTACGCGTTTCAGCCGCGCGCTCGATCGCGCGCGTAATCGCCTCACCCACTACCGCTCCCATGCTGCCGCCGATGAACGCATACTCCATCACGCTGGCCACTACGGGCCGCCCCATCAGTTTGCCCTGCGCGTTGATGATGGCGTCTTTCAGGCCCGTATCCTCCTGCGCCTGCTTCAGGCGCGAGGAATAGGGCTTGAGATCGACGAACTTCAAGGGATCGGTCGAGCCGATGTCGCCGTCAAAGGTTTCATATTGATTATCGTCGAGCAGCAGAGACAGCCGGGTCCGAGCATCGATGCGGAAATGCTTGTCGCATTTGGGACACACGTTCATGTTCTCCGCCAGATCTTTTTTCCAGATAATCTGGCGGCAGCCCTCACACTTCACCCACAACCCCTCGGTCCGGACGGTTTTCTCCCCCGAGTTGTCGAGCTCACCGGATTCGCGCTTAAACCAAGCCATAAAGGAAATTGGTAATTGAGCAATTTTGTAATTGTGTAATTGGAAACCAGAGCCGCCTCTTCAAATTACTCAATTACTAAATTTCCCAATTGCTCGATTCAGTACTCAATCCCCCTCTGCGCCATTACGCCTTTCTCGTACGCGTGCTTGACCTGGCGCATCTCGGTCACCGTGTCGGCGGCCTCGACAATTGTGGGGTGCGCATTCCTGCCCGTCAAGATGACGTGAACCATCTCCGGCTTCTTCTTCAGGCTCTCAACCACTATCGCCGGATCGAGCATCCCGTAGCTGATCGCGTAATTAATCTCATCGAGAACGATCAGGTCCCACTCTCCGGACTGAATCGCCCGGCCGGCTTCGACCCAGGCTTCTTCGACCATGCGTACATCTTCCGGGTCAGGCTTCTCGGCGCCAACCTTTACGAATCCGCGGCCCATTTGCTTCATCACAAACCTGTCGCCGAAGGCCTTTACGGCATCGAGCTCGCCGTAGTGCCACGAACCTTTCAGGAACTGGAGCATCAGCACACGCATGCCTTGGCCGACCGCTCGCAAGGCCGTTCCCATGGCCGCGGTGGTCTTGCCTTTGCCCGGCCCCGTGTTCACGATGATCAGACCACGTCGGATGTCGGCCATGCCTTCGATCGAAGCTTCAAATCCGGACGTTTGATTCTACTAGAAGCGCCGCGCAGCTCGCGTGAAACCATTGCTCAGTGACTCAATATGAGACGACCGGACGCGAAAGAACACTGAATGCAAAAGAAAAGTGTAATGAATCGCGTTTCTGATCCGTCATATATTTCAGCAGGCTTTGCCACTGCTTATGGCATCCTGAAAGTGGGTCTCGGGAAATCTTTGCAATAGCTAACTTTTTCACGGAACTCTAGCATCCTACGTTGCGTAGCTCGGTCAGGCGGA
The DNA here is from genome assembly GCA_036500765.1 of Candidatus Sulfotelmatobacter sp. Lineage (NCBI taxonomy): Bacteria > Pseudomonadati > Acidobacteriota > Terriglobia > Terriglobales > Candidatus Korobacteraceae > Candidatus Sulfotelmatobacter > Candidatus Sulfotelmatobacter sp. The sequence continues at coordinate 196,878 of DASYBM010000002.1, read as the reverse complement.
TCTCTGTCCCCCTCGCAAACTGCGGAGGTCTCATCGTGATCAATGGATGTGTCTACAAATGTGCAGTGTTTTTATTGTCGCTGCTCGTAGCTCTACCTGCCTTTTCAGCCCAGCATGTCGCGGTGCATCCGCGATCGTCCATTGAGTCGGGCGAAGAATCGACGATTCGAGAAATCGTTGAAATGGAGCGGCAGGCCCGCGAGGCTCAAATCCGCCGCGACGCCGAGTTTTCCCAGCGCACCCTCGCCGAGGATTACGTCGCCATTACGCCTCTTGGGCAGGTGACCACGAAACAAGATACAGTCTCGACTCGCAAGAGCGGTCAGCTTCGTTATGACACCATCAATGTCAGTGACATGGTTGTGCGCGTTTACGGCGATACGGCCGTGGTCACGGCCCGCGCCGACGTGAAGGGCCACCAGCTTGGGGAAGATTTCAGCGGTCCCTACCGCTATACCCGAGTCTGGGTTCGCCGTACTGGCCATTGGCAGGCCGTTAGCTACCAGGCCACAGTCACGCAGTAGATGTCGCAGTGTTATTCTGAGCTTCTTGTGTAGTTAAATCGAGTCTGTTCAATACCAGCCTGCAAGCCGTAAGCCCTGAAAGGTACTTCATGAACTCGACTGAAAGGAGTCCGCATCTTCGCGTAGTTGCCACAGTCCTGTGGTGCGCAATCTTAACGTCGTATTCGCCAGCCCAGGAACGCCAGCTGGCTCCGGAGAAGCGCGCGCAAATCGAGGCAGCCGTCGCCAGGTTCATGGCCGACACCCACGTTCCCGGTGTCTCCGTTGCGGTGGTTGAAAATGGGGAATACGAGTGGGGAGATGGCTTCGGCCTGGCCGACGTGGAAAACAATGCCCCTGCCAGCGAACACACTCTGTTTCGCCTCGCCTCGATTTCCAAGTCTTTGACGGCGGTTGGCGCGATGGAGCTTTGGGAGCGGGGACAACTCGATCTGGACGCTCCCGTCCAGAAATACTGCCCGGCTTTTCCACCGAAGCCCTGGCCGATTACGACCCGCGAGGTGATGGGTCATCTCGGCGGAATTCGCCACTACAAACCCAGCGGTCCGGACGAGCAGGAAACCGGTAATACGAAGCACTTCGAAAACCCCATCCAGGCTGGGCTCGATTTCTTTAAGAACGATCCCCTCGTGGCGCCGCCGGGAACACACTTTCATTACTCGACCCAAGGGTACACGCTGGTGGGCTGCGTCATCGAAGCAGCTTCCCAGGCCAGGTACGTCGACTTCATGCGGCAGAATGTCTTCGCGCCGGCCGATATGGAGCACACTCAGGCTGATGATCGCTTCGCGATCATTCCCTACCGAACCCGCTTCTATCGGAAGACGGAGTCAGGCACGGTGCAGAACGCCGACTTCCTCGACTCCAGTTACAAGATTCCCGGTGGCGGCTGGTTGTCGTCGGCCGAAGACATGGCGCGCTTCGAAGTTGCGATTCTGAACGACAAGCTCATCAAGCCCGCCACGCGCGACCTGATGTGGACTCCGTTGAAACCCTCCGACGGCTCGAAGGACGATTACGGCCTGGGTTGGGGCGTAGGTACTGAAGCAGGCTGGGTTACGGTCGGACACGATGGTGGACAACAGGGCACGAGCACTTCCTTCCTGATCGCGCCCGCCCGGCGCGCTGGAGTGGTTGTGCTGAGCAACATGGAAGGTATCGATCCGAACAAACTCGCACACGAGATTCTGAAGGCGCTGGTGGAAGCCCCGGCAAACGCGCCGAAGAAGTAACCGCCGAGCAGGTTTTCGACGTAGCAATCGGAAATCCAACAGTCTGAAAGCGCACCTAATGTCCCGAGTGATACGGATGCCCTTTAAGAATCGCAAACCCTCGGTAGACCTGCTCCAGCAGAACCACCCGCGCCAGTTCATGCGCAAGAGTCATCTTCCCCAGTGAGATCGTCTGCTGCGCGGCGGCTTTGGCCTGTTGCGTGAAGCCGTCAGCGCTGCCGATGGCCAAGATCAGCGGCAAAGGATTGCGGTCCTGATAATCTCCCAGAAACTTGGCAAACTGTTCTGAGGAGAATTCCTTGCCCCGGGAATCCATCAGAACCAGCGTCGATTTCGACGCCGCCTTCGCTCTCGTATTCTTTCCCTGCGGGCATCCGCTCATTTCGAGTAACGCGGCTTCGTCGCGCAGCGCAATACCTTCGATCTGCACATAACGGGAAATGCGCTTGAGATATTCCTCGGTCAGCTCCTGCATTGCAGGCGCTTTCGTCTTCCCGATCCATGCAATCTTTATCTTCAAGGGCTTGATCTTTGCGGAAGGGTTCGGAATTTCCGGGATCGACTTGATCCGCGTTTGAAAGAGCGCGGTTTCCAGCCGCGCCGCGACTCCGCAACCCGCCGGCCGCTTTATAGCAGCCGCCGCAAACTTGCGATGCAGCCAAGGCTTTCCGCAGACCTTATGCCTTTTTTTTAGTCTTCTTGGGCGCGCTGGTCTTGGAGGAGGCCTGCTTGGCCGCGGCCTTGTGCTTCTTCGGAGCCGCCTTCAACTCGCCGACTTCCAGGCGCTTGGCCGTCTTCCACAGGCGCTCCAAATCATAAAACTTACGCGCCTTCTCCGAGAACACGTGCACAACAAAGTCCGTGTAGTCCAGCAATACCCATTCGGCCTGCTTATAGCCCTCGACATGTGCGGGTCGGATGTTCGCGGCCTTCAGGCGCATCTCCACTTCGTCGGCGATCGCCTGCACTTGCCGCGGATTCGTCCCGCTGCACAGCACAAAGTAGTCGGTGAACGCTCCCGACCCTTTTTCCATTTCGAGAATGCTTAGTTCTTCTGCCTTTTTTTCGAGGCAAGCCTGGATAGCGGCGGAAACTTGCTGTTTGAGTTCGCTCTTCTTGGTCATTCGTATCTAGATCGTTCGTCGTCGACTATTAAATTATTCGAGGCAGTGTTGGCGGCTCCATTGTAACCGAATGGCGACCTATACCATCTGCTCTCGGGCGCGCGGGTGCTCGCTGGCGCAATCGCGATTTTGTTCTACACTAATCGTCGAATTTGCCCAACCGCATGAGCATTGAATCCTATGATGTGGTCATTGTCGGCGCTGGAATAGTGGGCGCGGCCTGCGCCGACGAATTTACTCGCGGCGGCATGCGCGTGCTGGTCGCCGAACGCGAGTCGGTGGGAAGCGGCGCCACTGCCACCGGCATGGGCCACATCGTTGTGATGGATGATTCCGAGGCGCAGTTTGCCTTGACCCGCTATTCGCAACAATTGTGGCACGCGCTGCGGCCGGAATTGCCCGACGACTGTGAATATGAGCAGTGCGGAACAATCTGGATCGCGGCTGACGACGAGGAAATGGCCGAGGTTCATCGCAAGCACGGCTACTATTCGCAACGCGGAGTGCCCGCGACCGTACTCGACCCGAAAGCATTGCGCCAATTGGAACCAAATCTGCGAGACGGGCTGGCAGGCGGCCTGCTCGTACCTGAGGATGCGGTGCTCTATCCGCCGCGTGCGGCACAATATCTGATGCAGCGCGCGCAGAAAAATGGAGCGCAACTTCGGCCCGGCGCCGCCGTTGTCCACCTCGGGCAGGGTCGAGTCCGGTTGACGGATGGAGTCGAGATTGCCAGTAAGATTATTGTGAACGCCGCCGGAGTCCGGTCGCCGGAACTGACAAGCGGAATTGAAGTCAGGAAGCGCAAAGGACACCTGGTCCTTACCGACCGCCATCCTGGGTTCGTGCGGCATGAGGTAGTGGAACTGGGCTACCTGAAGAGCGCGCACTCGGTCGAGAGCGATTCGGTCGCATTCAATGTGCAGCCGCGGCGGTCAGGACAGATTTTGATCGGCTCTTCGCGACAATACGGCGCGGAGCACAACGATGTGGATCGGAAAATTCTCCAGCGGATGTTGCAGCGCGCGTACGAATATATGCCGGGACTGGCTGCAATGCCCGCGTTACGCATGTGGACTGGGTTTCGTCCAGCCACGCCCGACAAGTTGCCGCTGATCGGTCCCAGTGCGACGGATAAATCCGTTTTTCTAGCGACGGGACACGAAGGGTTGGGCATCACAACATCACTGGGGACGGCGAGAATTCTGGCGGACTCAATCACCGGGGCGGAGCCTGAGATTCCGATTGAGCCGTACTCTCCGGCCCGACCGTCGACCATCGGCAGTTAGTGGCGAGTGGTCCGTAAAATGTCGACCATAGAATTGATCGCTGGCGACTAGCCACCGGCCACCGACCACCGAAAGACAGGAGGGCTTCGATGAACTGGAAGGGCGTAATGCCCGCAATCACCACGTGCTTCAATCTCGACCTCAGCATTGATTACGCCTTCATGGTGGAGCACTGCCGCCGACTTCTCGACAATGGATGCACCGGCATTGTTGCGCTCGGGTCGCTGGGCGAAGGCGCGACATTGTCGCATGAAGAGAAGCTTGCAATCCTGCGCACATGCGTGAAAGCGGTGCACGGGCGCGGTCCGGTCGTGGCCGCGGTCTCGGCGCTTTCGACGTCCGACGCTGTGCTGCTGGCGAAGGCCGCCGCGAACCTGGGCTGCGATGGGTTGATGCTTCTGCCTCCTTATGTATACAAAGGGGACTGGCGCGAGATGAAAGCGCACGTCGCGGCCGTATTCCAAGCGACGCCGCTGCCCTGCATGCTCTATAACAATCCCGTGGCCTACGAAACCGATTTCTTGCCGGAACAAATTCGCGAGTTGGCGGAGGAACACCTTAACCTTGCGGCGGTGAAGGAATCGAGCGCCGATGTTCGGCGAGTTTCCGCGATTCGTGCACTGCTTGATCGGCGGCTGGAGATTTGCGTGGGCGTCGATGACGCGGTGCTGGAAGCTATTTCAGTTGGCGCAACGGGATGGATCGCCGGCCTGGCCAACGCTCTGCCGGGCGAATCTGTTGAACTGTTTCACGCTGGTTTAAGCGGAGATAGTGAAAAAGCCTTCGAGTTGTACCGCTGGTTTCTGCCGCTGCTCCGCCTGGATACGGTTCCAAAATTCGTTCAACTGATTAAGTTAGTGCAGACGGAAGTGGGAAAAGGGAACTCGCGAGTGCGGCCGCCTCGGCTCGAGTTGGTGGGAGAAGAACTCGAGCAGGCTCGCAGGATTATTCGTGAAGCGTTGCAGTCCCGGCCGGAACCGGTAGCCGCGCGGCATCGCCAATAAAATCAGGACCGTCGGCACTCTTCCACCTTCGTCTTCACGTCGTTAATTTATGGAAAAGCTCTCAGGGCGCTCGTTGATCGGATTTCGAGAAGGCATCGGCGCGGGAGAGCCGATTTACGCCACCAATCCCGCGACCGGCCAACGCCTGCAGCCCGCCTTCATTTCGGCAACCACGGAAGAAGTGGAACTCGCAGCGCGATTGTCGGCAGAAGCGTTCGATTCCTATCGGCGCGTGTCGGGCCGTAAGCGTGGCGAGTTCTTACGCACGATTGCTGCGAAGATCGAATCGATTGGCGCCGATCTGATTGAGCGCGCCGGCCTGGAAACGGCTCTGCCGCCGGCGCGACTGCAAGCCGAAACCCTGCGCACCTGCGCCCAGCTTCGATTGTTTGCGGAGGTCGCGGAAGAGGGATCGTGGGTGCAGGCGCGCATCGACCCCGGCAATCCCGAGCGCCAGCCCGCCCCCAAGCAAGACATTCGATCCATGTTGCGCCCGCTGGGGCCAGTGGTAGTTTTCGGCGCCAGCAATTTTCCGTTGGCCTTTTCGGTCGCTGGAGGTGACACCGCCTCCGCGCTCGCTGGCGGCAATACCGTGATCTTCAAGGCGCATCCGGCTCATCCCGGCACAAGCGAGTTAGTCGGACGAGCGATCCAACAAAGTCTGCGAGAGTGCAATCTTCCCGAAGGAATTTTTTCGCTTCTGTTCGACGCGGGCACAGGAGTCGGCACCGAACTGGTGAAACATCCGCTAGTGAAAGCCGGTGGGTTCACGGGCTCGCGCTCGGCGGGGCGAACTTTGATGGACTTGGCGGCAGCGCGGCCCGAGCCGATTCCCTTTTACGCGGAGATGAGCAGCACGAATCCCGTATTCATTTTGCCCGGCGCCTTGCACGAGCGCGGCGAAAATATTGCCGCCGGACTGCACGCCTCGTTCACTATGGGCGCGGGCCAATTCTGTACCAAGCCTGGATTAGTGTTCCTGCCGGAGGCTGCCGAGGCAACGGCGTTCTCACAAAAGCTGCAACGGCTCGTTGCCGAATCGGCTCCCTTCCATCTCTTGACGAAAACCATCCAGTCTTCGTATGACCAGGCGATTACCGCGCGCAAGGCGGACGCATCTGTCGTGCAGGCGGCCTTGGGTAAGCCAGGAAAAGCAGATGCGGGTTTCGCAGCGCACGTCGCCCTTTTTGAAACCGACGCCGATTCATTTCTTTCATCCGGTCTGGGTGCGGAAATCTTCGGCCCCACGACTCTGCTCGTGCAACATTCCAGCCGCGATCGGCTTCTGGCCATCGCCCGCGCCCTCGAAGGACACTTAACCGCGACGATTCACGGCACTGAAGAAGATCTGCTCCACTTTGCGGACTTGATCGCAATTCTCGAGAACAAAGTTGGCCGAATCGTCTTCAACGGCTTTCCGACCGGCGTCGAAGTTACTCACGCCATGGTCCATGGGGGCCCGTATCCCGCAACCTCCGATGGACGCTCCACGTCAGTCGGAAGTCAGGCGATTTTCCGCTTCGCGCGGCCGGTCTGTTATCAGGGATTTCCAGATAGCGCTCTGCCCGACGCGCTCAAGAACGGCAACCCGCTTGGCATCTGGCGGATGGTCGATGGGAAAATGTCGCGCGAGTAATGACCGAAGCAACGCTAAATCTGATAATCGATATCGTCCATAATTCTCTGAAGTGAAGCAGACGCAGGTTCGTGCACCGCCTCTGCTCCTTCCAGTTGCCGCACTCGCTCTTGAAGTTTGTGTACTTCGTTCGCCACCGCTGCCAGCGCTTCCGACAGCGGGTCGTTGATCTGCTTGGGATCGGTAATCACCACGCGCTTGCCTTCGCGGAAAATAATATGCCCGGGTACGCCTACCACCGTGGAGTCTTCAGGAACATTGCGGAGAACGACCGAACCGGCGCCGATACGGCAGTTTTTTCCAATCGTAATGTTGCCCAGGATCCTCGCCCCGCCTCCAACCACTACGCCGTCTTCAATGGTGGGATGGCGCTTTCCGCGATCTTTGCCGGTGCCTCCAAGGGTCACATCCTGATAGAGGGTCACGTCGTCCCCAACCACTGCCGTCTCACCGATGACCACGCCGAGGCCGTGATCGATAAAGAGCCGCCGGCCAATTTCCGCGCCCGGATGGATTTCAATTCCGGTCAGGAAGCGAGCGAACTGCGACGACATTCGCGCCAGCAAGAGCAGGCCATGATTCCACATCCAATGATTCAAGCGGTAGAACCAGACGGCATGCAGGCCCGCGTAACAGAGAAATACTTCCAGGCGGGACTTGGCCGCGGGATCGTGTTCCGCCACATTGGCCACGTCTTCGCGAATTAGCGAGAACAGCTGCGGCATAAAGATCTGGAGCGCAATATGATTACTAATATCGCGAATAACGATCAGGCCGGCGGCAGCTCTACCGTAGGAATCTTGAGGGCCTGGTCTCGCAGTTCCTGAAACAGGACGCTGCTCAAATAACGTTCGCCGAACGAGGGCATGATCACGACGATCAGCTTGCCGGCATTTTCCTGCCGCTTCGCCACCTTTAGTGCCGCAACCATGGCCGCTCCCGAAGAAATCCCGACAAACAGTCCTTCTTCCAGCGGAAGCCGCCGCGCCATCGCGATGGCCTCGTCGTTGGTGACCGTGATGACTTCGTCGATGTAGTCGCGACGCAGAATGCTAGGAATAAATCCGCCCCCGATGCCTTGAATCTTGTGCGGTGCGGGCTTGCCGCCAGAGAGCACCGCGCTGTCCGCGGGCTCGACCGCCACGGCTTTGAAGGAGGGCTTCTTCGGCTTGATGTACTCGCAGACTCCGGTCAGCGTGCCGCCGGTGCCAACGCCCGAAATCAGAATATCGGCGCGGCCATCGGTATCGTTCCAAATCTCCGGGCCCGTGGTCTCGAAATGAATTTTCGGATTCGCAGGATTGTCGAACTGTTGGAGCATATAGCCGTTGGGATTGCCGGCCAGAATTTCTTTGGCCTTGAGGATGGCGCCCGGCATCCCGCGTGGCCCTGGGGTGAGCACGATCTCCGCGCCAAAGGCCAGCAGCAGCACACGCCGCTCCAGGCTCATGGTTTCGGGCATGGTGAGAATCAGCTTGTACCCCTTTACTGCGGCGACAAAAGCCAGGCCGATTCCAGTGTTCCCGCTGGTCGGCTCGATGAGCACGGTTTTGCCGGGATGAATTTTTCCCTGCCGCTCCGCCTCGGCAATCATGCTGACGCCGATGCGATCCTTCACGCTGGCCAGAGGATTCTGGCTCTCCAGTTTCGCAACCACTTCGGCGACGCAGCCTTCGGTGACTTTGTTCAGCCGCACCAGCGGCGTGTGGCCGATCAATTCGGTGACGTCTTTGGCGATCTTCATCGCGAACCTTTCCTTCCCGCGACCTGGGCCGCGATAGCCCGGCGCCCATGAATCCAGTAATAGTACCAACATCCAGAGTACATGCGCGTTGGACTGCTAGGAAGAGTTGGATGTGCGGTTTCGTCGCCAGCGGACACGGTTATCCGAGCGGGACGATACCTTAGCGATGCATCAAGCCAAAGGCCACTGCGCCCATGGAGCCTGCGAGGTTGAACATCAGGACGGCACGTTCCAGCCTGTGATGGCCGGTCCTGTGAAAGAAGTAGGAAAGGCTGACCACTCCCGCGGTTTCTCCGATGAAATTCGCCGCCAATCCCGGCGTGGAGCGCCCGAACATGCGGACCACTGGATTCAGTTCTTGCCCCCCGCTTTGCAGATTAGCGCGAGTCACGACAAAGTCAGCGCCATTCGATGCGGCAGCGGCGACTAACAACACGCAATTCTGCCGATCCCAGAACTTGTGTTCGGAGCTCCCGTGCGGCCGAACGATCGCAACCGGCGGCGCCGCCTCGACAAACGGAATCGGCGCGTCCGGAAGAGGAGCGTCCGCGACCAGAGCCTGCGCCTGCTGAACTTGGGCTCGCAAACTGGTACACAAAGCGGCGCTCAAGACTATTGCGATGGTACATAAAGTGATGAAGCGAAGGACCCTGCGGAAAGTCATAGGCGCCCGCCGCGTGCGACGTAGCACTGACGGAGGGGCAATCGGCAGACCAGGCAGCCAGCATTAGAAGGGCGGCAAGCGGCTTGCAATCAGCTGTTTCGTGCAGGTGACGTTAGTAATCCGAATGAGAATCGGCAGGCCGCTGTGCATTCTTTTGCAGTCGCGCCGTCTTATTTTCGCCTTTTATTTCTTATAAATGACGCCCCCTTTCATCACGAAGGCGACATTTCGCAGCGCGCCAATATCCTGCAAGGGATCGCCGGGGACGGCGACCACGTCCGCAAAATATCCCGGCTCTAAAGAACCGATCTGTCCATCCCAGCCCAGCAATTTTGCTCCGTTCAAGAGATCGGCCTGTAACACCGCTAGCGGCGACATGCCAAACTTCACCATCAGCACGAACTCCCGCGCCTGCGTGCCGTGGGGAAATGGACCCACGTCAGAGCCGACCGCCATCGGCACTCCCGCCGCGATCTGCTTTTTGAACTCGTGCACTTTTGCATCTAGCAACTGATGCTCGCGCGCGGCTTGCTCCGGAGTGGCCGCGTGTTCACCGAAATATTCGAAGACCGTAAGTGTCGGCACCGCGAAAATCTGCTTCTCCCGCATCAGGCGCATCGTCTCGTCGCTGAGTTGATTGGCATGATCGATAGAAACCACGCCCGCCTGCGCGGCGAAAAGCGTTCCTGGTTCTCCCGTGGCATGCACGGCGACATGTTTGCCAACCCGCGCCGCCTCCTTGACGGCGGCTTCCAGTTGAGCTTCGTTGTATTGATACGGAGTCGCCAGCATTCCGTCTCGAATCGAATCCTGCCCGGTCTCGTAAATCTTGGTGAAATCCGCGCCTTCCTTGTATTGCTGCCGCATCACAGCCACTAGTTCGTCGGCGTTGTTGGCGTAGTCGGCATTCGGAAGAACATGCTGCGCAGGGTTGTAGCCAATCGCGTCCTCATGTCCGCCGACGATGTTGATCGCATTGCCGCTGATGCGCAGGCGAGGGCCGGGAATAGCGCCTTCATTGATCGCGTTGCGCACCGCCGTATCGGCGGAGCCGGCGCCTTCGGTTCCCATGTCGCGCTCGGCAGTGAATCCCGCCATCAGGTCGTCGCGGGCCTGGAGCGTCGCCGTGATGGTGCGTTGCGGCACCGATTCCTGCACCGTCTGCAGGTCTTCCGCCGCGCCGGGATGAAGAAAAAGATGGACGTGCGCATCGATGAGTCCTGGAAGTAGCGTGCAATCGCCCACGTCGATCACCTCCGCTCCCGCCGGACGCCTGACCGAACTGCCTACTTCTGCGATGCGATCGCCCTGGACAAGAATTTCGCCGGGTTTCACAATGCGGCCAGCCTTAACATCCAGCAGCCGCGCTGCGCGCAGCACGATCGGGTGCGACTCAGGTGCTGCGGGCTGAGACTGGCCCGCGACATTCACCACCAAAGCGAACAGGAAGGATATATAGGCGAGAGCAAGACATCGCGTAGTCATATCGCCCGCGATAGTAACACTCCGAATCGATTGCAGCCAGATCGCAACCGCAATTTTGTGCTGCGAATCACATGGGTGCGGACATCCCCGCCCGCGTTTCGTTATGATCGCTTCGCTGTAATCTTCCAATCAATCTCTCTGTCGAGGTGAATGTGCTAGAGGTAACTATGCGACACAGCCACGTAGCTCTGGTCACAGGCGCCAGTCGCGGGATCGGGAAAGAAATCGCTCTTGAGCTGGCGCGAAACGGATATCGCGTCGCGGTGAATTACTACAACGATCCAGCGCCTTTGGTCGATGCGACCGTAGCGGAGATTCGCGCGCTCCAGGCTCCGGCAGATAACCAGGCTCCTGCGGAAAATAACGTATTGCCCATCAAAGCCGATATCCGTTCCAGCAGTCAGGTCACCGCCATGTTCGAACGCGTAATCGCCACCTTCGGCCGCCTCGACCTGCTGGTCAACAATGCCGGCGTGCAGACCTGGAAGCCTCTGCTCGATGTGACCGAAGAGGAATGGGATCTGGTCATCGACACGAATCTGAAAGGCTGCTTCCTGTGCACGCAGCAAGCCGCGCGTTACATGAAAGATCATGGCGGAGGCGCCATTGTCAATCTCGGCTCGGGTTGCAACAAGCTCGCGTTTCCTTCGCTAGTCGCCTACACCGCGAGCAAAGGCGGAATCGAAATGTTCACCAAAGAAGCGGCGGTAGAGCTGGGTCGCTACGGAATTCGCGTGAACTGCATCGCTCCCGGCTCGATCGAATCGGAACGCACTCGAACCGAAGATCCGGACTACGCCGGAACGTGGTCGAAACTGACCCCATTAGGCCGCGTCGGTACGGCCGCCGACATTGCACCAACGGTAGTTTTTCTCGCCAGTAAGGGAGCGGCCTTTATCAGCGGGCAGACCATCTGGATCGACGGCGCCCTGTTCACCAAAGCACAGTGGCCGTATCGGAAATGAAAAGTCTTATCCGCGCGATTCCGGCACGAATTTGCCGCGCGTAGTAAACTCTCCCGCATGATTCCAAGACAACTCGTGAATGTATGCGGTAGGTTTCTGATCGGCTTGTGTATCGGCGGCCTTGCCTTAGCACAGGCTGGCAAGAGACATGAGCAACCGGTTCAGCAAAAGCCCTTTGGCACGCAGGATGGGAGGCCCGTCACCTTGTACACGCTCACCAATGCAAACGGCGTTGAGATCGACACCATGAATTACGGCGGCATCATCACTTCTATTCGCGTTCCCGACCGCAAAGGTCAATTCGCCGACATCGTTCTCGGCCACGAAGATCTCAAGGGCTACATTCCGAATCCTCCGTATATCGGCGCGGTCGTCGGACGTTACGCCAACCGCATCGCCAACGGCACTTTCACCCTCGACGGCAAGACCTACACGTTGCCCAAGAACGACGGCCCCAACACTCTGCATGGCGGCACCGACAAGACTTTCAACAAAGTCGTGTGGGACGGCGAGCCGCTGAAAGGCAAGGCGGGCATTACTTACACCTACCTCAGCCATGATGGCGACGACGGCTTCCCCGGCAATCTGAAGGTGCGAGTTACGTACACCTTGACCAACGAGAACGAACTCGTTATCGATTACGAAGCCACCACCGACAAGGCCACGCCGATCAATCTCAGCCAGCACAGTTATTTCAATCTGGCCGGAGAGGGAACAGGTGACATCCTGAATCACGAACTTACACTGAATGCTGACCGCTTCACGCCCGTCGACAAGAATCTGATCCCCACCGGCGAACTTCGTCCGGTGAAAGGCACGCCGATGGATTTCACCACGTCGACGAAGGTTGGCGCCCGCATCGACGACAACTACGATCAGCTAGTCCTCGGCCACGGGTACGATCACAACTGGGTCATCAATCGTAGGGATGGCGACAACGGCCTGGTGTTGGCCGCGCGCATGTACGAACCCACGAGCGGTCGCGTGCTGGAAGTTTCGACCACGCAGCCCGGCGTTCAGTTCTACACCGGAAATTTTCTCGACGGCACCGTCACTGGGAAAAAAGGCCACGTCTATAAGCGCCGCTACGGCTTCTGCCTGGAGACGCAGCATTTTCCGGATTCACCGAACCATCCAGACTTCCCCAGCACGATCCTGAGGCCTGGCGAGACGTTCAGATCCGAGACGGTGTTCAGGTTCTCGGCGAAGTAAGAAGGGTTATTTCAGCTTCACGAAGAGCAGCACGAAAATCGCCCATATTCCGGCCGTCATGGGAAACTGCACCAGCGAAGCATCGCGCATCGCGCCGCCTCGTGGAAGCGCATACGTCGCCAGCATCATGGCTAGGGCGGTGAGCACTCCTAAAGCAAATCTACTTTTCCAGTTCATCGATTCCCTCATTTTCAAGCGTTAGGATCTTCATCCTATTCCCCGCGCAACTCCTCCACCAACGCCTTCTCCACCCGCCGGAAATGTTCCGGTTTGAGTTTCTTTCCACCCGACGTCAGATAAAACGTATCAATCGCCATCTGTCCCTCGGTATCGATCAATGCGATTTCAATGTTGCATTCCTGATGCGAAAGGCACGAAGCAATCCGATGCAGCAGCCGGGGACGATCCTGCGCGATGACTTGCACCAGCGTGCTCGTCGATGAACACGAGTCGTCGAACTCAATTTTCGTTTCAACTTTGACTTTCGCAATGGCGCCCTTCTCCGCCCGCTGCCGGTCACGCAGCATTTTGTCGAGATCGGCATGGCCCAGCAGCACATCCGCCACGCTGCGCTTGAAGCGCTCCCACTCGGAAAGATTCAGCTCGAGAGTGCGGAATCGATCGGTGAAGTAAAGTGTGTCGACGACCGTGCCGGCCTGGTTCGAAAACGCGTTCGCCTTCACAATATTCATCCCCCACGCCGCCAGCACGCCTGACAATCTTGCGAACAGAAATGGACGATCGCGCGTGACCAGCGCCAACTCGTACCAATGCCGCCCGCGCTTCAAGTCCACCTGTACCGGATTGTTGCCCAGTTCCTCCGCCATCGCCATGTGACGCATCACTTCCTCGGCGGAATGCACTAACAAATAGCGTTGCGGGAATCCTTCCAGAAAACCTTTGAACTTGCTGCGGGTTACCGGCGCCAAAGACCGCAGTCGGGCCAGCTTTTCATCATTCACGTCCGCATGCACGCTGGTATGCAGGCGGCGATCGGCGCTCCGATTCAGATAATTATCGGCTCCCATGTAGAGTTGCCAGACGTTCTCTGCCTTCCACGGTGTAAGCGCCTCAGGATTCACCGCCTTAATGTCGGCATAAGTCAGCAGCGCGAGCATCTTCAGCCGCTCCGGAGTTCCCATCTTTTCTGCAAACGCCGCGACCGTGTCCGGATTGAAAATGTCGCGCCGCAACGCCGCCGAAAGTTCCAGATGACTGCCGATCAAGAACAGCACCTCCGCTCTTTCCCTCGGGTCCACGTCCAGCCGATCCATGGCGCGGCCGGCAATCTCCAGGCTTGCGACCACATGATTGCCGCCGGGCACGCCTTTGCCCGTGTCGTGCAGCAGCAACGCCAGGTACAACAATTCCGGGTTTTCCAACTCGCCGAGCAACTCGGCATAGCGCTTGTCCCACTCCGACTGCGACTGCTTCAGCCGGTGCAGGCTCTCGATCGCCAGAAAAGAATGTTCGTCCACCGTGAAGCGGTGATAGAAATCCCGCACCACCAGCGAGTCGATGACTTTCAGCTCAGGCAACAGCAAAGTCAGCAAACGCAGTGAGTGCATGGCGCGCAGCGCGTCAGCGGCATGGGGTTGCAGCAGCGTCTCCTGCAAATAGAGCCAGAGTTCCGCGCCGCGGGGCGGCATCGACGCCAGTGCCGGAAGCGCCTGCTCAATGCGGTACTCCGTGGTGGCGCTCAACCTCAGTCCGTGGTGCGCCATGAAATGGAACAGGCGCAACAACACTTCCGGATCCTGCAAGGCCGAGGGCTGCTGCAAGAAAATAAGACCATCGACCACCGAAAAATCGGGTGTGGTCAGCCGCGAACGCCAGCTTTGCACCTGCCGGTACAGCGCGGACCATGCTTCCGGAATCTCCTCGAGCAATTGCGTCACGGTGCGCTGCACCGCGCGGGCGTGCCCAAAATAAATCCGCATCCAGTCGGCGGCTGAGATCTCGACTCGATCCTCCGCCGGCGATTCGCTCATCTGAGTTCCGACTTTGCGCGCCGCCGCTTCGTCTTGTGCCTCCCAGCTCAGCGTATTGTCGTCGCGCCCATGCCGAAAGTGAAGAAAGCAGCGCGCCGACATCAGAAACTCCAGCGCTGCGTCGAGCTGCCGGCGCACCGGAGCCCGCAACGAACTCGCATCGGGCCAGTCGTGCAGCTTGTCCATCGCTGAAATCAGCGCCAGCCACGACGCGACGTTGCAGTCCCGCAAGCCGCCCGGCGACTCTTTCAAATTGGGCTCGAGATGATACAGCGTCATCCCATACTTCGCGTGCCGTTCGCGCGTAACTTCCGCCAGGCCCTGAAGCAGGCCCTTCGACTCGCGCATCAGCAGCTTGGGGATCACCTTATCGTGCAGCCGCCGGAACAGATCGTGGTCGCCGGCAAGAAAGCGGCTGTCGAGAAGAGAAATCGTGAACTCGGTATTGTTCGGATCGTAGCGATCGCACTCGCCCAGTGTTCGCGACGCCGGACTGAGCTTCAGCCGCAGATCCCACAACTCCTGCGAAAAGCGGCGGACGGGTTCTTTGAACACCTGCTCCGCGTTGCGATCCCCAAAAAGAAATAACAGGTCGATATCGGAATAGGGGAACATCCATCCCCGCCCGAACCCACCGGTGGCGACCAGCGCGAAGTTGGCGGGCTTGGTTTGTTCCGAAGCAACAATGTCGCGCCACAGCCGGCCCAGAATTTCTTCTACCAGCCGCGTGCGTTGCGCCACGGCCGCGCGGCCGTTCCCGCTTGTCTCGAACTCTTGTTGAATGCGTGCCGATTCGTCGCTCAGAGAACTCCGCAGCTCACTGATCAATGAGGACGCTGCATTCATGAAAGTTCATTCACCAGCGGGAATCGTCCTGCTTTACAGCGCTCCCTCTCCGCGCTCGTCATTGCGAATGCGGATCGCCTCATCCACCCGGGAACGAAAGATTTTTCCGTCGCCGATTTTCCCAGTGCGTGCCGCGTTCAGAATCGCCTGCTCCGCTTTCTCGACCATATTGTCCGGCAGCACCATCTCGATCTTCGTCTTCGGAATAAGATCCACGCTATACTCGCGGCCGCGATAGACCTCGGTGTGCCCCTTCTGCCGGCCGTGGCCGCGTACCTCAAGCACCGTCATGCCTTCGACCCCGATTTCGTGCAGTGCAGTTTTCACCGCTTCCAGCTTGGAGTTTTGAATGACCGCCTCAATCTTCGTCATAATGTCGTCAAGTCCTGTTTTGCATTCTTCACACGATCGCCCGCCAGGAAGCTTCAGCGAATCCTGATCTGCCCCCTGCGCAAAGACCTCCTAAATAGTATCTCTGTTTCCACTTGAGAGTGATCCAGTCCTTGAACTTTGTCCTCGTCAAAACTGTTCGGTCTTTTCCCATCGGTTTTTCGCCGCGTCAGACCGGCCTCACTCTACCGTCCCCGGCAGCTTGGCGGAAATCGAAACTATTTATCGTCTCTATCAGGTTTTGTTATTGAAGTCGGTTCAGATCGTGAAGAGAAGCTGCGGCATCCCGCGGATCACCCCGGTGAAAGAAGTCAGGACAAGGCATACGGTGTTTCCCCGATGGCCGGTAGAGGGTTTTATGCAGATGATCTAACCTGTCGAGTTTCAGAAAGCGAGGGCTAGTCGTGTCGAACGAAAAAGCCAAAGCAACCACTACACTCCCAGGCAAGGTCGAAAAGATTATTAATTCCCATCCCGAATCGGGCGAACCTGAAAAGGCTCAGATCGCGGTAGACGGCGCCGACCATCTCTACCGCGAAATTCGCGTGCCCAACACTCTCACCGATGATCATGGCCGGAAAGTGAAGCTCAAAGAGGGCGCTGAGGTCGACGTTAAAATCGAAGCTGACGCGGTTGTAACGACGGGGGCTCACCATTCTGCCGGCATCAGTCGCCCGTCGACTCCCTGATTCGATCTCCGCCTCATTCTTTCGGTACAACTGTTACTTGCTGGGCGCTTTGGGCTGCTCCGCGGCAGGCTTGACGAATTTTGCGTCCTCCACGGGAACATTCTGCTTCACGTCGCTCACTTGGATCGTGAATCGTCCACTCGGCCGCGCCAGCGTCCAGCGATAGGGAATCTTCACGCCATTCGCGTCGCGGTAATCGGCGTAATCGATCTGCGTCGGTAGCCAGCCCAGCGCGGTGTCCGCGAACCGCACCAGCCGCACCAGCAATCCCGATTGTTCGTCGAAATACAACCGGATCGGAGTATTCCCGGTGCGCATGCCGACCACCACGTAGGCTTTGCGGTCGCCAACTTTCTCCGTCCCTTGCGCCTGCAATTCGCTGAACATCCCCTTCAGGTGCGTCGCCAACTGCACGTCGGCGTCCATCGACGCCGCGTCTAGTTCGCTTCCGTGCATTTCGCGGATCCCTGGACGCCCCGGCGACGCCAGCCATCCCTCGCGCCCGTTAAAGGCAGTGATACTGTCGCCTTCAGGCATGTGAGTGAACGATATCCGCTCGTCCGGATCCTTCCCATAAATATCTATGGGGAACGACTTTCCGCCAAAGTCGATCGTACCCTTCATGATGCGGCTGGTAACCTTGTCGATCGCCGCCGCTCCGCCCGCAGCCTGCACATATTTATCGAGCAGTTGGTCGGCTGACACAGCGGTATTTCCTTTCGCATCGGCGGGGGCTGACCCGCCGGGCCCGCCCATTGGGGGCGCATTCATCATGCCTCCGCCCGCCGATTCTTTCGGCTCCTCGCCCATCACTGCCGGAATCGACTGCGGTTTCGCATTACCGTTGTGACAGGAATTGCAAGTAACCATGCGATGCCCGTCGAAATTATCCGCATTGATGGCAATCATCATCTCCATCATTTTGCGCGCAATCTGCTTGGGCTTCTTGTCGTCCTTATCGAACGCGTCATGCTCGTGGCAATACTCGCAGCCGACGCCCAGTGACGCCCGGATGAACTCCATCGTAGGAATGAGTTGATCCGCAGGAATTCCCTTCAGCACCTGAATATTCTTGAACTGCTCCTCAGCCTTCTTCGGCGCCGCAGCTTGAGTGGGAGCCTGGCCCTGAGTGGCGTCGTGCGCCGATTGAGCCCGAGTCCCCAATGTTGCGAATCCAGTTGCCACAAGAAGCACACTACACGCCAGAACGATTTGTTTTGCGTTCATCAATTCCCCTCAATTGGAATTACAGCCCTAGAGTACCGCGATTCTATTGCGATTTCGCTTCCTGATGCCGCTCGAAGAATTTCCATTTATCCATCCCTGCCGGTATCGCCACGTCGAAAAATCCCACCATCATCTCATCGGAAGTCTGATCGCCCCACGTCACCGTTTTCTCCGGATCGGGATTGTGCGGATTATTTTTCGAATTGTCGTACCACGCAATCGCCCGCAGCTTCGTACCCGCTTTCAAAAACCGCGGCTCGGCCAGTTTGTAACTCAACTGCCAGTGAAAGTGATAATTCACTCGCAGCAAAACCTCCACGCTGCCGTCATCGTGCACAATATCGTATTCGAAGCGCTTCCCGCGCAGATGCATATGCGGAAACAGGCTTAGCAAAGTCGCATCGTTCGGCAGCGTGCCTTGCACGTCCACGCGAAAGTCGTCCGCTCCGGGCGGAATGATCAGCGCATGATTATTTAATTGCAGCGTGATTACCTTCTGCTTTGGGGGTACCTTCGCAAACACCAGCCCGATGCTGGTCTGGTCCTTATCTGCCGATCCATTGGTTGTGTAGTGCATCTGGAATACTAAGTCCGCTCCCGCAGGCACGAACTTCGCCATCCCGTCCGGCCACTCGTCTGGCGAACTTCCCGGCGCATATACCAGCAACAGGTCGCTGGTGGTCTCATGCGCCTCGCGCCGCTCCAGCGGATCGCCCAGCGTCGACGCCGTGAAAGGCTCGCCTATCGGCGCATGCCGCAACCATTCCGAGTTCGGCGGACGAATATAAACCACCGCGTGATGCACATGCGCCGGACTCCCCGGCCGGAATTCCGACATCTGCACCCAACGGTCCTGGGCAAAATGCGTCGGCACAATTTCGTACGTATATTCGATCTCACCGCGCGACGGAATTTCAACCGCCTTCGGCATCTTCACCACGACATCGGGCCGCGGGATATTCCATCCCTCAACCCAATTTCGCGCCCCAGGCGCATCGTGCGGATCGCCCGCCGGCGCTCCCGCCGCGGACCACGCGACCATCGTCGCAATCTGCCGTTCAGTCAACGATGCATCATTGGCAAAGTGCCCGTACCGCGGATCGGCAAACCAGGGCGGCATCATCTTCATCTCGACCGCATGCGCCATCGCCGCAGCCCACGGCCGCGTCTGCTCATAAGTCACCAGCGGCATGGGCGCGACTTCGCCCGGACGATGACAACTCTGGCAATGATTCTGCAAAATTGGCAACACGTCTTTATAAAATGTAGGCGGCGCAGATGTTCCCGGATTCTGAAATGCAGCCCCGAAAAGAATGATCGCCAGTCCCGCCTGACTAGCCAACACAAACGCTCTGTAGCCCATATCGAGATTTTACAAGCCCAGTTTTGCCTCTGTGTCCTCCCGTGTTCTCTGTGGTTAAGCCGTTGAAGTTCTCGATCACAGCGTTCCCGGCCAAAAGATGCTAAATTCAAACGTTCATGTCGGCTCCCAATTCCAATTTCGTGCGCGCCTGCAAGTCCCAACCTGTTGACCGCACACCGGTGTGGTTCATGCGCCAGGCGGGGCGCTACATGCCCGAGTATCGTGCGGTTCGCAAGCAACATTCGCTGCTCGAAATCTGCAAGAAGCCCGCGCTCGCCGCCGAAGTCACCATCGCCGCCGCGGAATTCCTCAGAGTCGACGCCGCCATTATTTTCGCCGACCTCCTGCTTCCCCTCGAAGTCATGGGCCTGCCTTTTCATTTTTCCGCCGGCGAGGGTCCGATCATCGAGAAGCCGGTTCGCACAATGGAACACATCGCGAATCTGCGCACCGATCGTGCTGCCGAGTTGGGTTATGTTTCCGAAGCTGTAGGCCTGGTCGCGAAACATTTCGGCGACCGCCTGCCCGTGATCGGATTCTGCGGCGCTCCCTTCACTCTCGCCAGCTACATGATCGAAGGCGGCAGCTCGCGCAACTATATTCACGCCAAGAAAATGATGTACAACTCCCCCGCCGACTGGGATGTCTTGATGGCAAAACTGGTCGCGGTGACGACAACTTACGCCTCCGAGCAAGTGCGTGCTGGCGCCGACGTCATCCAGATTTTCGATAGCTGGGTTGGATGCCTGAGCGTGGAAGACTATCGCCGCTACGTTCTTCCCCACGTCACCGGCATGGTGAAGCAGTTGCAGACAACCGGCGCGCCGATTATTTATTTCGGCACCGACAGCGCTACCCTGCTGCCAGCCATGAAAGAAACCGGAGCCGACGTCATCGGACTCGACTGGCGCATTCCGCTCGACGAAGGCTGGGCGCGCCTTGATCATCAATGCGCCGTGCAGGGCAACCTCGATCCCGTGCTGCTCTTCGCCGGCTGGAAGGAATTGAAATCGCGGGCGGAAAACATTCTCCGCCGCGCCGCCGGACGCCCTGGGCACATCTTCAACCTCGGCCACGGCATCCTGCCCGAAACGCCGGTAGAGAATGTGAGAAATCTCGCGCGCTTCGTGCAGGATTATGCGGCGTCCAGCCCCCACAATCCGATTTCCCGAAGCCGAGAGCCGAAAGCCGGAAGCCGGAAGCCGTGACCCGCATCGCCATCATCGGCGGAGGCATCTCCGGCCTCGCCGCCGCATACGCCCTTGAAGAGCGACGCCGCGCCGGTGCCGATGTCGAATACATTCTCTACGAATCTTCCCCGCGTCTCGGCGGCGTGCTGCGCAGCGACTACGTTGACAGATGCATCGTCGAGGCCGGTCCCGATTCCTTCCTCACCGAAAAGCCTTGGGCCAGCGATCTCTGCCGCGCGTTAGGCTTGGGCGAGCAACTCATCGCCTCCAACGATGCCGACCGTAAGACATACATTCTGACCAATGGTCGCCTCGTCGTAATGCCCGATGGGCTGATGTTTATGGTCCCCACGAAAATTCTGCCGACCGGTCTCTCTCCTCTTTTTTCGTGGAAGACCAAGCTGCGCATGGCGCAAGAGCTGTTCCACCCGCCGCGCGGCGGAATGCGCAAGGAAGATCATGATGAATCCGTCGCCGCCTTTGTCGAGCGCCACTATGGTTCTGAAATGATCGACCGCCTCGCCGACCCGCTGCTCTCCGGCATCTACGGCGGAGAAGCCGCCAACCTCAGCGTGCGCGCCGTTCTCCCGCGATTCGTTGAGATGGAGCGCACCCACGGAAGTCTCGGCCGCGCCATTCTCGCCGCACGAAAGAAAATGTCGAACCGACCGGGCAAGCCAACTCCGCCGCTCTTCACGTCACTCAAGAACGGCATGCAGCAACTGCCGGAGACGGTAGTGTCGCGCCTGACGCCGGACTCCCTATTCACCAGCGCTCCGGTAGAAACCATTCAACGCGAGGCCGACAGTTGGGTCGTTTCCGCGGGAATGAAATCAGACCAATTCGACGCCATCATCATCGCGCTTCCCGCGCCCGCAGCGGCCCAGGTGCTGCGCATTGCCAGTCCCGAGCTCTCCGCCGAACTCGACGCCATCCAATACACTTCATCGATCACGGTGGCCCTCGGCTACGATCACCAGGTCCGCCAGACGCTGCCGCCCGGCTTTGGATTCCTCGTGCCGCGCAGCGAAGGCAAACGCCTGCTGGCCGCAACTTTCGTCCACAAAAAATTTCCCCATCGCGCTCCCGACGACCGCGCTCTGCTGCGTTGTTTTTTCGCGGGGAAAAATGCCGAGAACGTTTGGGCGCTCCCCGACGATCGGATCGTCGGCATTGTTCGCAACGAACTGCAACAAATTCTCGGCCTGCGCGCCGAGCCGCTCTTCGCTCGCGTTTACAAATGGAAGTCCGCCATGGCGCAATACGGCGTAGGCCATCTCGATCGCCTCGACCGCATCGAAAACCTCCGCCAGCAGTTGCCCGGCATCGCGCTAGCGGGAAACGCGTTCCGCGGCATCGGCGTGCCAGATTGTATCCGCTCGGGCAGCGAAGCGGTCAAAAACCTGTTAGCGGAGACCATCAACCTCAATCACCAGCGCTGACCTGCGTCTCCGTAGCCGCCTCAACATACGCACCCTCAGGCCTCCGCGGCCGCGCCTTGCGCCCAAACACCGCTTCCTTCACCAGCTTGAAAATCGTGCGCCGATTCTCCGCCACAACTCTGACCCACGCAAACTTGCCCATCATGGGGAAATAAATCCCACGGAAGCAGAGCCGCGCAATCAAGATGTTGATGCGATATCCCAGCGGTTGATCGTCGAGCGAATCGACGGCATGAGCCACAGCTTCCGCGCTATAGGCGTGCGCCCATCCATATTTCACTTCGGCGTGGGCCTCGTCGATACTCATCTTCAGCGGCGTATGCGCCATAGCAAACGGGATAAACTCCTGCCAATGTTTCGCCCGCGTCAGCCGACCCGCCGTTTCGAGCCGTTTGTACAGCGGCGTCGCCGGCAACGGGGTCAGCAACCCGAAAATCGGCAACCCCGGCGGCCAAGTGCGCACTTGCGACAGCGTCCGCTCCCCCACGCCAACCGTGTCGTTATCCATGCCGAAAATAAACGACGTAATCGCATACACGTTACGCTTCGCCAGACGCTCCAGCACCTCGGCATACTCGCCGGGCTTGTTGAATCCCTTGTTCACGTCTTTCAGATTCGTCGGATCAATCGACTCCATGCCGATAAACACCCACTTCCCGCCGGAAGCCGCGATCAGGTCGACCAGTTCTTCATCGCGCAAAAGATTGGCGCTGATTTGCGCTACCCAATGCACCTGCGCCCCGGCCGCAATAATGTCCTTCAACAGCGACTTCGTCCGCTTCACATTGATGGCGAAATTATCGTCGATGAAAAATACCGCGATCTGCCCTTTTTCCTTCCGCGCGCGCGCCTTCAACAGCAGCAACTCATTGACCACGCTCTCATTAGTACGAAAGCGAATCGAGTCGCCGAAAAATCCCGTCACCGTGCAGAACTCGCAGCCATAGGGACACCCTCTTCCCGACTCGACCGGGATAATGCGAAACGTTCCCCAACCTTCTCCGACCTTTTGCAGAGTCGACGTGAATACGCTCGGCACCAGATTGAATTGAGCCAGGTCAATCGACTGCCACGGAATCACCGGATATTGCTTGAGCGAAGGCTTGCGCTCTTTGCCTGTCTCGTCGACCGGCGTATAGATTTCCTTGAGTTCGCCGCGCGCGGCGTCATTCACGATCTGCGGCCAGGTATCGTCGGCTTCGCCCAGAGCCACAGCATCGGCATGACGCGGACCGCCGTCACGTCCCAACGCTTCATCGGCCAACTCGGTAACATGCGGCCCGCCCATCACCACTTTCACTCCCGTAGCGCGAATCGCGTCGGCGATCCTGTAGGCCTTGGCGATCATGCGAGTCATCGCGCCAATGCCGACCAGATCGATTTTCTCGTCGCGGACATATTGCGCGATCTGAACTTCGTCCATCGGCTTGGCATTGCCGTCGATCAGCACCACCTCATGCCCAGGCGGAGTCAGCGACTGGAGTAGAAACATCCACAGGTGCGGCATGAAGTTGCGGGTGACACCATTGTCGGGGTTATACAAAAGAATTTTCATGACTGCTCCCTCCTCGGGGCGAACGTACCGGACCGTACAGTCCATGACCGTACGTACCAACGTGCTTCACCGCACGGAAGCGTCACGAGCGATGCCAAAAATGGCAACTTCTTACTGGAATTCTTACTTATATTTCGTGATGAAGATTGATGGGAATTTGAACCCAACAGATTGTACACCTGAAGCCCGGGTGCTAAGGCTTAAGAGTATCCTTTGGTGCATCGGAAGTTCATACCTCAAGCGCCATATTGGCACTCGCCTTAATCGACAGCGAAGGCACACCTGGCTCAATCGACGACCGCAGCTATGCTGAGATTTCGGTTTTATTTCGGCTCCCCTCGCGCCGAAGCCGCGCCACCACCAGCCTGATTTCATCGTACGTGACCTCGGGCGGCAGCGCTTCCTTCACCGGCTTGAGACGTTCCAGCTTCTCCAAATCCAGACCAGTCAATGCCGCCTCGATCACCGCCAGCTTATTTCGCTCGATCCATTCCGGACGAAATTCCACTTGCCCCAGTTCTACCAGCCCGGCCACCGCATTCACCACGGTTGAAATCTGTCGCCCGCGTATCTTCGCAATCTCCTCGAAACTCTTGCCCTCCGCCAGAAGCTGCAACGTCTCCAGCGCGGGAGAAGTCTTCATCTGCGCCGGCGCGGCCGCCCGCGCCCCGCCCCGGAAGCGGGCCAGCGCTTCCAATAATTTTTGCCCGAACATTTCCGCCTTGCGCTCGCCAATTCCCGTGATCTGCAACAGCTCGGCGAAGAACTTCGGCTTCCTCCGGCAAATCTCTTCCAGAGTTGTATCGTGCATCACCACGAACGCCGCCATTCCCCGCTCTTTCGCCTCCGTCCGCCGCCATTCCCGTAAGTACTCGCGTAACTCGGCGTCCTCGCCCGCCAGCGTAACCACCGGTTCGCTCCCGGAACCCTCTCTGCCGGAGGCCGGCGCTGCCAGCTGCCGGGCCACACTCTCGACTGACTTACGCCGCTTCCTTGGCTCCGGGAAGAACTCCTCGACCATCCACGCCGGAACCTGACTACAAACATCGCACGCCCCGCACGCCGTCCACTTCGGCGTTTCCCCGAAATGTGTACAAATCCTGCGATGCCGGCACGCCTTGGATTCCACGAAATCGCGAACGACGTGGTAGCGCTGCCACGCCCGCTCCCGTTCCGCCGCATCGAGGATATTGTTCGCGAAATATGCCAGCAACCCCGCATCTTTCTGCTGCCACAGCATCACGCAATCCGCGGGTTTTCCGTCGCGCCCCGCCCGTCCCGCCTCCTGGTAGTACTGCTCAATCGATTTCGGCAGCGCCATGTGAATCACCGCCCGCACATTCGCTTTATTGATCCCCAGCCCAAACGCAATCGTCCCCACCAGCACGCGAACTTCATCCGACATCCATCGTTCCTGATTGCGCCGCCGGTCGCCATTATCCATCTTGGCGTGATAACCCACCGCTGCGATGTCCTGGTTTTGCAGGGCATCCACCGTCCACTCCACTTCCTTGATGGTAGGCGAGTAGACGATCACATTCCCTTCGTTGTAATGCCGCAACGCGGCCACCAGCAATGCGATGTGCTCCATGCTGTCGCACTCGCGCACCAGGTATCGAAGATTGGGGCGATGGAAGCTGGCAATGTACTTGTCGGGATTGCGCAACTGCAACTGCGCCAGAATGTCGTGCCGCACGTGGCGCGTGGCGCTCGCCGTAAACGCCGCTATCGGACGATCGGGAAACTTCCCGCGCAGGCTGCTCAATTGCCGATACTCCGGACGGAATTCATGTCCCCACTCGGAAATGCAGTGGGCCTCGTCAATAGCAAAAAACGAAATCGGCGCCTGCTGCAGCCAGCCCAGCGTATCGCCGCGTTGCAGCCGCTCCGGCGAAAGATAGAGCAACCGGAACGCGCCTTGTTGCACTTGCCGAATAATCTGCCGCTGTTCTTCATTGCTGACTGAGCTATTCAGAACCGCCGCCGGAATCCCCATCTGCTTCAGTTGCGCCGCCTGATCCTGCATCAGCGCAATCAGCGGAGAAATCACCACCGTGGTTCGCTCCGAGATCACCGCGGGCAACTGGTAGCACAGGGACTTGCCCCCGCCGGTGGGCATGACGACGCACGTGTCATGTCCGACCAGCAAGCTGCGTACGATCCGCTCCTGCAAAGGCCGGAACGAGCTGTATCCCCAGTAGCGCCGCAACGGGGTCAGCAGGTCAGCTTCTGAGGACATAGCAGTCAGTATAGGACGTGCGGCGAGGAAGGCGAATGGTAGCGTGATGCTCACGCTACGCTCCACAGCTTTTGTCATTCCGAGGAGCGCCGCGACGAGGAACCTGCTGTCGCCGGCAGCGCCGATGTCGCATGGCCGCCGCGCACAACGGCCCGCGGATAGATCCGGTCGAATGCCACCCACACCACCGCAATCACCACCAGACACAGCACGCTGCCCTCCGGTCCCACCGATCCCCCACTGAGCCACTCCGATCCACGCAATGACGAACTCAGCAAATGTCCGGGAGCGAGCATGCCGCTGTCGGGCACGGAGTAGAAAAAAGTCTCGCCCCAATCCCATGCGGCATGAAAGCCCACGGCAAACCAAAGACTGCCGGTGCGGCGCAGCGTCAAACAGAAGAAAAAGCCGATAAACGCCGCGGCCAGCAGGCCTCTCCACTGCTCGCCGCCATTCCGAAGATGAATCAGGCCGAACACGCATGACAGCACCAAGGCCGCCGGCCAGAATCCAATGCCGCGCGATAAGGTGAACTGCGAGTAGCCGCGCAGCAGGAACTCCTCGAACAATCCGACCAAGACAAACATCGCCGCCCAGAACGCCGCGAACCTGGCCACCCGCGCTCCATGCAGAACAATATGACCCAGCGAAAACAGGTGAATGCCGTAGAGCGCGGCCATCAGCAGGCTGATCGCGGCGAATCCCCACAGCGCCCCCACCCAGAACAGCCGCCCGAAGGCTTGCCTTCCGGGCAATCCGTAGATACTCCAGAGCCGACGCTCGATTCGCATCAGCGCCACGGCGGGAATCGCCGCTGCCGCCAGGCTTCCTGCCTCTTGCAGCATCAGCGCCCATAACCCACTCCCCCCCCAATCGCGCGATCCCGCTAACTCCGCGGCCAGCCACTGTAACGGAAGAAACATCAGCACATAAAAAAGCAATCCCCACCCCGGACGCAGCCCGTCCACGGACATAAATAGCGTGTGGGCATACGATGGCTGGTTTGCGGCAGCAAACCCCGGCCCTGACGGCGTGGGCATGGGATTCACCGCCGGACTCGCTTCCGAGTTGGTATCGAGTTCACTCATTCCGTAACTTTCTCGCAGAAACGTCTCGGTTTTGGGCTATTAAATTAATTGCCAATGTCATCCTGAGCGTAGCCGTACTTCAGGCGGAGCGAAGGATCTCCCGCTCAACCGGCCCGGCGCGCCAGCGAAACCGCATCCGTGCCGTTTCCTGCAAATATCCCGCAAACCGTCTCCGACATGGTAAAACACTCGGCTCGACCTTATGGGGCCATATTTCACGCGCGAACGCTTCGGACGTCCGCAGTTTCTCGCCGGACTGCTGCTGCTCGCCTTTCTGACGCAGGCTCTATGGCTGGTTCATTCGGAACTGATGCACTCCGAATTACGCGGCACTCACGAGATCGGCGATGCTGAAGCGGCGCGAATCAGCGAAGGATGGAAACAATGGCATGGCCGAGGCGTTGCCGGAGCTCCCTTCCTCGACTCCCTTGTGCCTCCTCAAGAATTGTTCCGCGCCGACAACGGCGGTTTTGACGCCGAGCACTCGCCATTGCTTTCCATCGTATCGGCGGCTCCGCTGCTTGCCTGGCCGCGCGGCTTCGACGGCGGCTCAGTCGCCTATTGGGGCTGGCTTCCGCGAATCCCCTTCCTCGCTTGCGGTCTATTCCTGGGCGCATCGTTGTGGTACGTGGCCAGACGTCTTTGCGGCAACACCGGAGGATTCGTCGCGCTCACGTTCTACTGTTTCTCTCCCTCGCTCATCCAGGCCAGCGCCGTGTGGCATACCGAACCGGAGATTGTCGCGGTTTGGGGAGCCTTTGGCGCCATTTTCACTGCCATCGCCGTCGCCCACACGCTATACGCTCCGCGCGAAGTCATACTGTGGAACTGGCGGCGCATCGTACTGTTAGGCGTGTCGCTTGGCATAGCCGTGGGATCGCAGTTCTCTCTAATCGTGCTTCTTCCCATGGCTTTAGGATTTCTGTTGTACGTCGCTCCTGTGAGACGAGAGGCAGGGTTTGTCATCTGGATCGCAGCGTGCCTGGTAGGGTTTATTCTGCTCTTCGCGTTTTACTTCTTTCACGCCCAAGCCTTCGCGGAAAGCATGCGCCGCGCTATGTTCTGGGCAGCGACGTGGCGCGGATTCACCGTGCCCGGAGTCTACAAGCAAGTCGCGGTGAGGATCGGCCGCGCCTGTCCCGCGCTGGCGTTGGCGCTCCCGGTCGCCCTGGCAACTTATGCTGCCTGGCCGCGCACGCGTTACTTTGGCAATACGGCTCCTCTGCTGGTTTCGGTTGCGTTTCTCGTCTTGGGGATGGCGCATCCCCACGCCGCGGGCGAGGGCTTTCTGCTCGCCGCGGTCCCGTTTCTATTTATTTTCGTCTCGGGCGTGCTCGCGGACTTGCTGGAAACCGCTTATCGCCCGCTGGTAACGGCCTGCCTCGTCGGAATGATGGCAGCCTATGTGGTTTGGAGCCTCGTAAATCTGGCGCAAGTGCCCCAGGGGTAAACGGGTGCAGTCTCCCAGACAGAAACTGTCATGCTGAGCGCAGCCGTACTTCAGCCGGACCGAAGGATCTTCCGGCGACTGCGTAAGCCAAACTACACTTCTGAGGGAAAGCCCTGATTTTATTACTTGCCTTCGCGGCATAACAATATAGCGTGAGCGCCCCTATATCCCCTCCAGCTCCAGTCAACAACCATTCCGCTGGGGTCGTGCCCACGCGTCGTCGGCACCCGCACCGATGGCGCTGGATCGCCGGATTCTTCCTCGCACTTCTGATTGTGGCGGGCATCTCTATCCGTATCGTGATTGCGCGGGCGCAACCCATTCTGCGCGCCCGCGTGATCGAAACACTCGCGACACGTTTCAAGAGCCGGGTCGAACTCGCGGACCTTCACGTGTGGATCGCGAACGGAATACACGTGGACGGCAAAGGCCTGAAGATTTTCGGCGCCACCGATCCCAATCCGTGGCAAGCCGGAGTGCAGCCCTTACTGGAGATTGAAGAATTCCGCTTCCAAACCGCCGTCCGCAGCTTGTTTCGAGTTCCCATGCACGTCGACACTGTCTACGTGAGCGGCTTGACCATGAACATCCCGCCAAAAAACGATCGTCAGCAGATGAGCAACATGCGCCGGCGCGGCGGGAAAATAAGCATTGCCGTCGACCACTTCGTTTGCGCCAACGCAAAATTGATTATCAACACCACCAAGCCAGGCAAGCCGCCGCTCGAGTTCGACATTGGCAGTTTGAAAATGAAGGATATTGGTCCCGGCCAGCCACTGCGCTTTGAGGCAACGCTGACCAATCCCAAGCCGACCGGCAATATCCAATCTACGGGCGTGTTCGGACCGCTGCATGAAGAAAGCCCACGCGACACCGCCGTCGGGGGAAGCTATGACTTCACCCACGCTGACCTCGGGACGATCGCCGGGATCGGCGGCATTCTGACGTCCACGGGGAAATACTCTGGGACGCTGGGCCACATCGAAGTCCAGGGTCAGACGGACACACCGGACTTTCAGATTGCCGTCAGCGGTCACCGCGTCCCTCTCCACACCGATTTTCATGCGATCGTGGATGGCACCGACGGCGATACCTATCTTGACCCAGTCAATGCCAAAGTGCTGAACTCCACTTTTACGGCCCGGGGCAAGGTCGTGCGCATGAACAATCCGCAGGGTCACGATGTGGAACTCGACGTTAATCTGGGCCGCGCCCACATCGAAGACCTGCTGAAACTCGGCGTCAAGACCGACCCCCCGATCATGACCGGAACCGTCTCCATGAAGACCAAGCTGAGTATTCCCGCCGGAACAGCGGATGTTGCCAATCGACTCAAGCTCGCCGGCAACTTCCACATTCCTGAGGCTCACTTCACGAACGACAAAGTTCAGAACCGGATCGACTCGTTGAGCATGCGCAGTCTCGGGCAAGGCTCTGCGCCCAAAGGTCAAAGCGCGGCGCTGGTCACTTCCGATTTACAAGGCACCTTCAAGCTCGACCAGGGAGTGCTTTCTTTCTCGTTCCTGCATTTCCAGATTCCGGGAACCCATGCCGACGCAATCGGGCAGTACAGCCTGGACGGCAATACCTTCGATTTTCATGGAGTGCTCAGACTGACTGCCAGGCTCTCGCAGATGACGACCGGTTGGAAGTCCATTTTGCTGAAGCCCATCGATCCGTTCTTCGAAAAGCATGGGGCGGGAGCTGAAATTCCTTTCAAGATTAGTGGCACGCGCGACGAACCCCACTTCGGACTGGACTTCGACCACAAAAACAAGCCTCCCGCGAAAGCGCCGGGCGAACACCCAGCCCCGTTGTAAAAATAGAGCGAACCCTCCGCGGCGCTGCGATACAGTGATAGCCGATATTCCCGGGAGAGAGCCATGTTCGCGAGACTCGAAATCACGGTGTTCAGGTTCGCAATCTGTCTCATCGTCGGCGCCGGCATGAGCCTGGCCCAGACCAGCGCTCTCGGCATCTTCACGAATCAAAGCAGTGTGGGGCAGACGCCGGCCGGAAGCACCGCCCATTACGACGCCGCGACGGGCGAGTACCGGATTACCGGGGGCGGCGCCAACGTGTGGGGCACTGCCGATGCATTCTACTTTGTGTGGAAAAAGGCATCCGGAGATATGACACTCAGTGCCGACGTGCAATGGGTGGGCGCCAGCGACGCCGAGCATCGTAAGGCACTGCTGATGATCCGTCAGGGCCTCGACCCCGGATCGGCGTATGCCGACGCGGTATCGCATGGCAACGGACTAACCTCGTTGCAGTTTCGAGGGGCGGCGAATGAACAGACTTATCAACTCCCGACGCAGGTCGAGGGTACGGTGCGGCTGCGTCTCGAGAGAAAAGGCAGCCGGTTCACGATGTACGCCGGGAAACCCAGCGAGGAACTGAAGATCGTGGGTCCGGTGGAATATGTGGGATTGCAGGATCCCGTCTACGTGGGCCTGGGCGTCTGTTCGCATGTGGCTACCACTTTGGAGACGGCGATCTTTTCAAATGTCAAGATTGAAGAGATGCCCGCCGCCGCGACAGCCCCAGCTCCGGGGCCGCTGACTGCCGAGCAGGACCATCAGCGCATCATGGATCTGCTGCACATCACCGCCCTGCGACGCGGCGCCGACGGAGATCCGAAATCTCCGAACGCCGCCAATTACGATGAGTCCAAGGCCAATCCGTATCCCAAACTTCCCGATCCCCTGCTCACAAAAAGCGGGAACAAAGTTACGACGGCGAAAATGTGGTGGCATGATCGACGCCCCGAGATCGTAGAAGACTTCGACCGGGAAATCTACGGCCGCGTACCCCGAAAAACACCCAGCGTCCGTTGGGACGTCGTGAGCACGACCAAAGAGATGGTCGGAGACGTTCCCGTCATCACGAAGAAGTTAACCGGCCACGTCGACAACTCGGCCTGCCCGCAGGTGAAGGTCGACATCGATCTAACCCTGACCACGCCGGCGACCGCGCCCGGTCCGGTGCCGATGATGATGGAATTAGGGTTGAGCCCGGAAGTCCTGGCAATGTTGATCAAGCGTTATCCGGAGATGATGCGCCCGCCCGCCGGACCCACCTGGCGGCAGCAAGTGCTCGCGCAGGGTTGGGGCTATGCGATTTACATTCCCACAACCGTCCAGCCCGACAATGGCGAAGGACTGACGCAGGGCGTGATCGGCCTGGTGAATAAAGGCCAGCCGCGCCAACTCGACGACTGGGGCGCACTGCGAGCATGGGCCTGGGGCGCGAGCCGCGCCCTCGATTACTTTGAAACCGACCCGGCGGTGGACGCGAAGCGCGTCGGAATCGAAGGCCACTCTCGTTACGGGAAAGCGGCGCTGGTCGCAATGGCCAATGATGCGCGATTTGCTATTGCCTATATCAGTTCCTCCGGAGAAGCTGGAGCGAAGCTCTTCCGCCGCAACTTCGGCGAGCAGATCGGAAACATCGCAGGCACCGGCGAGTATCACTGGATGGCCGGCAACTTCCTAAAATATGCCGGGCCGCTGACGGAGAATGATTTACCCATCGACGCTCATGAGCTAATCGCACTATGCGCCCCGCGTCCGGTATTCATCGGCGCCGGAGCAATCGCTAAAGGCGACGGCTGGGTCGACGCCAAGGGCATGTTCCTCGCCGCAGTCGGCGCGGGCCCCGTGTACAACCTCTTAGGAAAGAAAGATCTCGGAACCACCGAATTTCCGCCGATCGAAACTGCGCTGATCGGCGGCGACATCGCCTTCCGCCAACACAGCGGCGGCCATACGCCCGCCCCGAACTGGCCCACGTTCCTCGAGTTCGCAAAGCGCTATTTTTCACCTCCGCCCACGTAGCGGCGGACGCATTCGTCCGCCAAGCAGTACCCGTACCAAGAACCTGAACGCATAGCCCCGGACCGAATGCGTCCGGGGCCACGCGATTGATTGAAGCACTCAGGCGCCTTCAGGCGCATGCAGCACCCGGAAGCTGTTCCCGCCGTTCGACCACACCAGCAGCAGCGCATCTTGCCCCTTGGCCACATTCGACAGAGCCTGCTGCACATCCGCCGCCGACTGCACTTTGTGGCGATTCACTTCGAGGATGATGTCGCCTTGTTGCAGTCCGGCATTATCCGCCGAGCTGCCCGGCTGCACCTGCTGAATCACGGCCCCGTGGATGTCTTTCGGGGCCTGAATCTGCTCGCGCAGGTCCGGAGTCAGATTACTCAGGCCAATGCCCCAGCGCATCTTCCCCTGGCCGTTGCCGGATTGATCGCCGGCTTCGGCACCGTGAGCGCCCAGCGCCTCAAGAGTCACCGGAACGCTCATGCTCTTTCCGTCACGGAAAACTTTAAGCGTGATCTTCGATCCCGGCTGTTTCTGCCCCACTAGCACCTGAAGTTCGCCCGCATCGCTGACCTTCTGGCCATCGATTTCCGTAATGACATCGCCAATTTCCAGACCAGCTTTGGCTCCCGGCGAACCGGGGTCGACTTGCGTGACCACGCCGCCCGTCGCATTCGATTCGTCGAAGAACTTGGCATTCTCCGGCGTAACGTCGGCGATTCCGATTCCGATATGGCCATGACTGACTTTCCCGTCGCGGATCAAGGTTTCAACCGTTGGCCTGACGATCTGCGAGGGGATCGCAAATCCCATCCCCGAGAAGCTGCCAGAAGATGAAATCAGGAACGTGTTAATGCCCACAACTTCGCCCCGCGCATCCACCAGCGGTCCGCCCGAGTTGCCCGGATTAATGGCCGCATCCGTCTGGATGAACTCACCCGGCTTGCTGCGGTCCGAAGCATCGGGATTGGCGCGGTTGATCGCGCTGACGATGCCGCGGGTTACGGTGAAGCGAAATCCATAAGGATTCCCGAATGCAAGCACGGTCTGGCCCGGCCGCACTTCTTTCGAATCGCCCCACGGAGCGCTGGCGAGATCGGTCGCGTTCACCTTGAGTACTGCCAGATCGGTGAGCGGGTCGGCGCCCACGAGCTTGGCTTTGAGCACGCGTCGATTGCTGGTCGTAACGCGAATGTCGACCGCGCCATCGATGACGTGGTTGTTGGTGACGATATAGCCGTCCGGCGAGATGACCACACCGCTGCCCATGCCGTGTTCAATCTCGGGCTGGCGCTGCCGCATGCCGGGGCCTCCCGGACCGAAAAATTGCCCGAACGGGCCCTGCTGGCCCCCTTGCTGGCCAAAGAACTGCTGCATGCCATCCGGCATTTGCTGATTGCCAGCATTATCCGCCTTCGTGCGAGACGTAACGGTTACGTTGACGACCGCCGGTGTAACCCGCGCCGCCAGGGTCTCCATCGCCTTGTCGAGCGCCAGCAAAGCGCCGACGCTATCGGTATCGAGCGGCGCGACCGCGGGAGCCGCAGCTGCGGCTCGTGCCGTTGCCGGCTTCGCAACTTCGTAGGTTACGAACGAGGCGACCAGCGCCAGAGCCAGCACTGGCATAGCAAGCCGCCGCATCCATTTGGTTAAGGGTTTCGTGCGAGTATCGTTGTCAAAGTTCATTGAGTTAACTTCCTTTCGAGAGTTTTGATTAGAGTTTTGATTTCCAACTAATTCGTTAGTTATTACGACTGCACTTTCTCGACTCTGCCTGCTGCTTTTCATGAAATGTTTTTATGTTTGTTTTGCTGGAATTCGGTTGCTGTCGGCATTTACGACAGAATGAAGAACCATTACCCGCCACATTTCGATCTGAAACAAAGGACGGCTGGGGGAACCATTCTCATTGCCTTGAACGACAACAAAAAGCGTTTCGGTCGTAAAAGTAACGGGGATAGCAACAGGAATCTCTTCACTGGCTTGACTTCGGCGAAGATTCGCCTGAATGATCGAAGTGCGTGCCCGCTTCGCCTCAGCACGTACGAAATTCTGCTGTCCGCGAGAGACCGGACCCACGTGGCGGCGGACGCATTCGTCCGCCCCCGCCTGCGATGCGCTAGCCTTTACGAGATGCATCTGGGTCGAGCCTGGGCTGATGCCGAAGTCGGAAACCGCCACTGCGTTCGCAGAAATAGCCGGACGATCCGGCACGCTATCGCTAAACGCCACCAGTCGCGGCGCCCTCGAAACACCAACCACACACGCCAGCGCGAAAGCTCCGACCATCGCTACAGCGGGCCTCCAGCCGCGTCCCGTTCCCAACGACCGATTCGCGTTCCGATTTGCATCCAGAATCTGCGCCACCCGCAACGAAGTCTGCCGAACGCGTCCCAGAGCAGCTTGCGCCAAAGCCACGCTGCGCTGAATCAGAGTTTTTTCCGCCAGATGCGCCAGGCACTCGGCATAGGCCCGCGGACTGGCGGTCGCTTCCACTACCGCGTCGTCGCAGGCCATTTCCCGCTCCAGCGAAACCTGCTTCTCGATCCACCACACTGCCGGATGAAAAAAGAAAAGCGCACCCACGATTTTCTGGGCAAGATTCGTCCAATCGTCCCACCGATTCAGGTGGGCGAGTTCATGCAGCACGATCTGATTCAGTTCCTCGGAGGATAATTCCTGCATCACCCACGTTGGCACCACCACTGCCGGCTTCACCAAACCGATGGCAGTGGGAACCTGCACACGGTCAGACGTGCAAAAATCCACGCGCCGCGCTGCCTGACTACGAGCCAGAGTTTCCTTCACGCGCTCATCCAACGCTGCCACATCGACGGGAACGCAGCTCTTACGCAGCACATGCAGATGCCAGACTCCTCGCGCGACCCGGAGCAGCAAGAATCCCGCGATCCCTGCCCATGCCACCAACAAGTAAAGCGGCCACGAAGCCGGCAGGACGATAGCGGCTTTGTTCAGGGCCCCGCTGGAAATGCCAGCCTGCTGCCCAGCTTGCAACGATGACAACCAACCGGCCCCACCGACCAGCGGCAACGCCGCTATCGCCACCAGCGCAGCAAACCACACTGCGAATCGCGTGGCCGAACTCTGCCGCCGCGCCACCCGCAAAACCACAACCGCAAACATCGCGATCAGCGTGCCTTCGATGAGGCAGTCGATACTCCGCAGGGTTGCAATGCGCGCGACCGCATTCAGGTCGAAAGTTGCGAGCGTCATTGGAATTGCCGCCATCGCCAGGATCGCCTTCATCGCCATCGTAAAAATTTCGGTCACTTGCTCCTCTCCAATAACTGACGCAGCCGGCTGAGTTCTTCCGCGTCGATGCTGGTCTCCTCGAGAACGTTCAGCGCAAGCATTTCATGCGAGTTGCCAAAGAACCGGCTGACCAGGTGCCTCACTTCAAAGCGCGTCGCATCCTTGCGATCAACTTGCGGGGTGTAGACATGCGCGCGCTTATCTTTGACATGTTTGACGTATCCCTTTTTCTCAAGGATGCGGATGATCGTCAGCA
The DNA here is from genome assembly GCA_036500765.1 of Candidatus Sulfotelmatobacter sp. Lineage (NCBI taxonomy): Bacteria > Pseudomonadati > Acidobacteriota > Terriglobia > Terriglobales > Candidatus Korobacteraceae > Candidatus Sulfotelmatobacter > Candidatus Sulfotelmatobacter sp. The sequence continues at coordinate 161,170 of DASYBM010000002.1, read as the reverse complement.
CCGAGTTGTAAGCCAGCGCAGGCTTGGCCGGGAGAGCCTCCAGCACCTCATGGACGGTCGCCGCGTGCCGATCCCACAGCACATTCATGATGCGCAACTCAGCTTCCGTCAAGGTTGTGGACTTGCTACGCGCCAATGCTTTCTCCTCGGATACCTCGCCGTCAATGATTCAGACGGATGTGGGTGAAAAAGGTCAACTAATTTGTTAGTTGCGCAAAGCCTGCGTTAAGATGCCTGACCTAACCAACGCGCGGGCTGCCTCTCTAAAGCATTGATACCTAAAGGCGAGTTAAGGGTCAGTAGAACCAGTCACTGCGGTAGGCTACCCACCAAGCAAAAAAGAGTATGGGGATGGTGGCGGCGACGGCCCACCACAGCGGGAGCAGAAAATCGGCCAAGAGGCCGAGGATCGTGAAGACCATCCAGAATATTTTTTTCTGCATTGGGAGTGTTTAGGAGAACACTTCCGCCGAGGAGGCGCAATATTACGCAAGTCAGTGAAGCGGGAAGTTGTTATCAGGCGATTATCTGTGCTTGCCGCTTCCGGCGAGGCTTAGGTATGGCTCGCCGGCAACTGCAAATACTCTTTGGCGTTCCGGTAGCAGATGTCCTGAATGAGTCTCCCCAGCAGCGCATCGTCTTCCGGCAGTTCCCCGCGCATCACATCTTGTCCGACGACATCGCAAAGCACACGCCGGAAATATTCGTGTCGCGGATACGACATAAACGACCGCGAGTCCGTAACCATGCCAATAAACCGTGACAGCAGCCCCACGTTAGATAAGGCATCGAGCTGCGCCGTGATCCCCTGCTTCTGATCGAGGAACCACCAGGCGCTGCCATACTGGATTTTTCCCGGCGTCTCGCCATCTTGAAAGCTGCCGATCAGAGTGGCGAACTGGAACGTGTCCGCGGGATTGACGTTATACAGAATCATCTTCGGCAGCGCGTTTTCCCGCGCCAGCAGATCAAGGTAAGCCGCCAGCGGCCCGCTCTGCGAGAAATCGCCGATAGAATCGAAGCCGGCATCCGCGCCAAATTTCGCGCGTGCCGCCGTATTCACGTTGCGCAGCGCTCCCAGATGCAGTTGCTTGGTCCATCCTTTTTCGGCATCGAGGCGGCCGAAGAAAAGCATCAGGAACGAAGCGAAACGTTCGCGCTCATCCGAGCTAATGCTGTGGCCTTCGCGCGCTTTCGCAGAGATCGCCGCGGCCGAGATTACTTTCAAGAAGATCGCCGCAGCCTCCCGTTCGGAACAAGGAGTCGCATAGCAACGCTCCAGTCCGTGATCGGAGAGCCGGCAGCCCAGCGAATGAAAATAGTCGTGACGTTTCTTCAGCGCTTCTAAAAAGCTGCTCAAATCCCGGATGTCGACATTCGCAGCCTGCGCAAGCTGCTCGACCCAAGGCAGAAACCCCGCGTAGTCGATCGCCAGCGCCTTGTCGGGACGAAAGGCGGGAAATACCTTCGTTGTCAGATTCGATTCCGCTATGGCCTGATGATGCCGGAGATCATCGACCGGATCGTCCGTGGTGCATACTACCTCGACGCGAAATTTTTGCAGAATTGCATGCGCGGTCAAATCCTCAAGCGCCGCATTCGCCCGCTCCCAGATTGCCGCAGCTGAGCGCTCATCCAGCAACTCCGTGGTGCCGAAATAGCGTTGCAGTTCGAGATGCGTCCAATGATAGAGCGGATTGCGCAGCGTAAAGGGAACGGTTCGCGCCCAGGCCAGAAATTTCTCGTAAGGAGCCGCGTCGCCAGTAATGTATTTTTCGGCAATGCCGTTGGCTCGCATGGCCCGCCACTTGTAATGGTCCCCTTCCAGCCAGATTTCAAAGAGATTGCCGAACCGTCGATTTTCCGCAATATCCCGCGGCGAGAGATGGCAGTGGTAATCAAGAATGGGCTGCGCCGCGGCAAATTCCGAGTACAGACGCCGGGCAACTGCATTCGACAGCAGAAAGTCTTCGCTAAGAAAGCCGGTCATGAGCGCTGATTCAAGCCACGGATGACATCAGTCAGTAAAGCCTGAATGATATCAGTTCATCGAGGCGGTTCTGTCAGAACAACGATTCGTATTAGGGCATCGCTTCAGCGATGCCGTTGTTCGCATCCGAAATTTTGAACGGCTTTAGCCGCTGGGCCCGTCGCAGAATCCCAGCGGCTAAAGCCGACACGGAGTGGCACCACTGCGGCACGCCTGAAGGCGTGCCCTGATACGAACCTGCAAAACGACCACGACCCTTGTCATCCGCGCCTTGACGCAGAGGCCTTGCTGCATGTCTAGTGAACCACGTGCAGCGGTGCACGTCGCGTACTCCCAATCCGATGAACCTACGTCCCATGCCATCAGTTTCGGAAAACACGCCGGTGACTCACATCGGAGGCCGGCGCTGGCTCATCTGCGGCCTTCTGTTCTTTGCCGCGACCGTCAACTACATGGATCGCCAGGTCATCGCTCTGCTGAAACCGACCCTGCAACTTCAATTCGGTTGGACCGAGATCGGATACAGCAACATCGTCTTCGCCTTTCAGTTGGCCTACGCCGCAGGCTCGCTCTTCGTCGGCAAGTTGATCGACTGGCTGGGAACACGCCGCGGGTTCTCCCTGGCGGTGTTCGTATGGAGCCTGGCCGCCATGGCCCATGCCGCCGCCGGTTCCGTATTTCAATTCGCAGTGGCGCGCTTCAGCCTCGGGATCGGCGAAGCGGGCAGCTTCCCGGCATCAATCAAGGCAGTCGCCGAGTGGTTTCCCAAACGGGAGCGCGCGCTCGCCACCGGCCTGTTCAATTCCGGGGCCAACGTCGGCGCGATTGTGACCCCGCTGGTGGTTCCCTGGCTGACCTATCGCTTTGGCTGGCGCATGGCTTTCATCGCCACCGGCGCAATGGGATTCGTCTGGATCTCGTCTTGGCTTGCAATATATCGCAGGCCGGAAGAAAGTAATCGCGTTTCGCCAGCTGAACTCGCCCACATCCAGAGTGATCGCGAAGAAGAGTCCGCGCGAATTCCGTTGAGAACTCTGCTCAGGCACCGCCAGGTGTGGGCGGTGACGATGGGCAAGTTCTTCACCGACCCAATCTGGTGGGTCTATCTTTTCTGGATGCCGGACTTTCTGAGCCGCAATCTCGGCCTAAATTTGCGCGGCATGGCCCTGCCCCTGTTTGTGATTTATACCGGAGCCAGCATCGGCAGTGTCAGCGGCGGCAGCCTCTCGTCTTGGCTCTTAAAACGAGGATGGTCGGTGAACGCCAGCCGCAAAACGGCGCTGCTGGCCTGCGCCCTGGCGGTGACGCCCATCATGATTGCGGCGCGCACCAACGATGCCTGGCTGGCCGTCTTCCTCATTGCGCTCGCCGCGGGCGCGCATCAGGGCTGGTCGGCCAATATCTACACCCTGACTTCCGATATGCTTCCGCGCAGCGCCGTTGGGTCGGTCGTGGGCTTCGCCACCATGGCCGGATCGATCAGCGGAATGTTCGTCGCCAAGATTGTGGGATACATTTTAGAACGCACCGGATCGTACGTTCCGATATTCATCATGGCAGGCCTTGCGTATCTGGTGGCATTCGCCTTCGTACACCTGCTGGCCCCCCGCCTCCAACCGGCGCAGGTCTGATAAAACCACGTGGCGGCGGACGCATTCGTCCGCCCGCGCTGGATTCGGGATGCCGCCCCCGGACGAATGCGTCCGGGGCTACGTGATTTCGTATAATCTGCCGGCCCGATCATGCTTGAACGGAGTGATGCCTTGCTCATCAGACTCTTCGACGACAAAATCTCGCTAGGCCGCGCCGCCGCCGTTCAGGCTGCCGCAGCGATCCGGCGCGCGCTTGCCGAGCGAGGTCGCGCGCGCATCATCGCCGCCACCGGCACTTCGCAGTTCGAATTCCTGAATGCTCTGACCAGTACGCCGGATATCGATTGGACCAAAGTCGAAGCCTTTCACCTCGACGAATACATCAGCCTGCCCATCGCGCATCCGGCCAGCTTCCGCAAGATCCTGATCGAACGCCTGGTGAGGAAGACGGACATCGTTCGCTTTCATGCCCTCGAGGGCGATGCCGCCGACGTAGCTTCGGTCATTCGCGAGGTGGGCATGCAACTTGCCTCCGCGCCGATCGATGTTGCCTTCCTCGGCATCGGTGAAAACGCCCACATCGCCTTCAACGATCCGCCCGCCGATTTCACCACGGAAGATCCGTACATCATCGTGGAACTCGACGAAGCCTGTCGCAGGCAGCAAGTGGGCGAAGGCTGGTTCGCCGACATTTCCAAAGTCCCCACGCGAGCCATCTCCATGTCGCCGCGGCAAATTCTCAAAGCCAGAGAACTTCTCGTAGTCGTTCCCGAGGAACGCAAGGCCCGAGCCGTGAAGGCTTGCCTCGAAGGCGAGATCAGCCCGATGGCGCCGGCGTCGATTCTGCGCCAGCATCCCCATGCGACCGTTTATCTGGATGCGGGCTCGGCGTCGTTGCTAAGTCCCGCACTGCAACGCGCGCTCGCGGCCGACTCGCAGATTACGGTGAGCTCTTAATCATCTGAACATCCCCCATGGCGATCGCCCGGAAGCCGATTCCGTCGTTGCGTTGGTGGATTGGCGGTCTGCTGTTCGCTTCCACAGTCATCAACTACATCGACCGGCAAACGCTTTCCCTGCTGGCGCCTTATCTCAAACTCCAATATCACTGGACCAATTCCGATTACGCGAATATCGCCATCGCCTTCCGCGTCGCGTATTCGATCGGGCAAAGCGCCTTTGGCCGCCTGATGGACCGCATCGGCACGCGGCGCGGCCTCACCCTCAGCGTGATCTGGTATTCGCTGATCTCCATGCTCACATCGCTGGCCGGCGGCTTCTACAGCTTCGCTACATTTCGCTTTCTGCTGGGCACGGGCGAATCCGCGAACTGGCCCGCTGCGACGAAAGCAGTCTCGGAATGGTTTCCCAAGCGCGAGCGCGCATTGGCGACGGCGCTCTTCGACAGCGGTTCTTCTATCGGCGGCGCAGTCGCTCCCTTCATCGTGTTGTGGATTTACTTTCGCTGGGGATGGCGGCCTGCCTTCATGGTTCCCGGCGCACTTGGCTTTATCTGGCTGATGTTCTGGCGCTGGCTGTACTATCCGCCGGAATCCCACCGCCGCCTCAGTCAGTCTGAACTCGCAATGATTGTCGCCGACAAGCGCGAGTCGAACGCATCACAAGACGGCCAAGCTCGAAGTGAAACTCGCCCGCGCTGGAGCGAACTCTTAAAACTCCCGCAGACCTGGGGAGCGATCATCGCCCGCGCCTTTACCGACCCGGTCTTTTTCTTCATTGCAGAATGGTTTCCGATCTATCTGGTCGCGAAGGGTATTGAACTACGCAGCGGGCTGATCGCCGTATGGATTCCGTTCATCGCCGCCGATGTGGGAAGCTTCTTCGCGGGCGGCCTTTCCGGTTACCTGATCAAGCGCGGATGGTCTCTGGGAGCCGCCCGCAAGGCGCCGATTATTTACGGCGGTATCGGCATGACGCTGATCATCCCCACCATCTTCACAACGAATCTTTACCTCATCGCATTCTTATTCGGCCTCGTGACGTTCACCTACGCAGGTTTCACGACCATGGCCAACGTGTTGCCGTCGGACCTGTTCGGCAGCGAGTCAGTCGCGTCCGTCAGCGGACTGAGCGGGACCGGCGCGGGCATCGGCACGATCGTCGCATTCAAGCTTATCGGATATTTTTCCGACGCCCGGCAGGCAACGGGCACGCATTCGTTCGATCCCATCATCATTCTGGCGGGACTGGTCCCGCTGGTGGGCATGGTTCTAGTGCTGCTGTTGGTGCGCAACACAGCGGCGACCGATCAAGGACTCGTGCGCAGAATCTGAAGCTGGTGGTGGTGCAGTTTAGACCAGGATTGTCATCCTGAGCGTAGCCGTTTTTCAGGCGAAGCGAAGGATCTCACGCTCGACCGGAGTGACGGGTAAGCCAAACTGCCACACTACCGAAGCTTTCGATACACTCTCTGGATTGAGTTTGGATCGCACTACGAGGAGACACCGGTGAAGATCACGGATGCCAAAATATTCGTCACCTGCCCGGGACGAAACTTCGTCACACTAAAAATCTCCACGGACGAAGGAATTTATGGGCTGGGCGATGCCACGCTCAATGGCCGCGAGTTGGCGGTGGCTTCGTATCTTTCGGACCACCTGGTTCCCTGCCTAGTTGGGCGCGATCCCTTTCAGACTGAAGATGTCTGGCAATACCTATACCGCGGAGCCTACTGGCGTCGCGGCCCCGTGACCATGACCGCGATCGCCGCCGTCGATATGGCGCTATGGGACATCAAAGGCAAAGCGCTGAATACGCCCGTCTACAATCTGCTCGGCGGCCAGAGCCGCACCGGCGTGATGGTCTACGGCCACGCCAACGGTCGCGACATTGAAGAGACGTCGGACGAAGTTGCGAGATATCAAGACATGGGATATCTGGCGGTGCGGGCGCAGTCGGGCATCCCGGGGCTGCCTTCGACTTACGGCGTGGCCCGCGACAAGTTGTACTACGAGCCGGCGGAAAAAGGTTTGCCGCCTGAAAATGTGTGGTCGACGGAAAAATATCTTCTGCATGTGCCTAAACTCTTCGAAGCGCTGCGGCTAAAATTTGGCGAGGATCTGCACCTGCTGCACGACGTGCATCACCGGCTCACTCCGATCGAAGCGGGGCGGCTGGGAAAAAGCCTGGAACCGTATCACCTGTTCTGGCTCGAAGATGCGGTCACGGCCGAGTTGCAGGAGGGCTTCCGCATCATCCGCCAGCACACCACTACGCCGCTGGCGGTTGGCGAAATTTTCAATTCGATTTGGGATGCGCATATTCTGATTCAGGAACAATTGATCGACTATCTGCGCATGACGGTGGTGCATGGTGGCGGGTTGACGCATCTCAAGAAAATCGCCGCCCTGGCGGAGATCTATCACGTGCGCACGGGATGCCACGGCGCCACCGATCTTTCTCCCGTGGCGATGGCAGCAGCGCTGCACTTCGATATTTCCATCAACAATTTCGGCATCCAGGAATATATGCGGCATACGAAAGAAACCGACGAAGTCTTCCCGCACGCGTATTCATTCAAGAATGGATATTTGCATCCGGGCGACGCGGCAGGATTGGGCGTGGACTATGACGAGAAGTTGGCGGAGAAGTTTCCCTACGAACGGGCCTACCTGCCAGTAAACCGCAAACTCGACGGCACGATGTTTAACTGGTAGCAAATCGCGTAGCCCCGGACGCATTCGTCCGGGGCCCATGCAATAGAATTTGGCGCGCGCGGACGAATGCGTCCGCCGCCACGTGTTCACACTTCGAGGAACTATGGCTTATAAGCAGCTTGATCTTGCGGGCAAAGTCGCGGTCGTCGTCGGCGGCAGCTCCGGAATTGGCAAGACGCTCGCCCTCGGTCTGGCACAGGCGGGCGCCGACGTAGTAGCAAGTGCGAGGCGAATGGAACTGGTCAAGACGCTGGCCGAAGAGATCGAAGCCTTGGACCGGCGCTCGTTGCGCGTGACGTGCGACGTAGCTGACCGTGCCTCTTTAGAGGCGCTGCTGAAGGCTTGCGTGGATGCATTCGGGAAAGTGGACATCATGGTCAATGCCGCGGGAATTACCAAACGCGCCCCCACGCTGGATTTTCCCGAAGCCGACTGGAATCGCATCATGGACACGAATCTCACCGGCACGCTGCGCGCCTGCCAGGTCTTCGGACGCCATATGATCGAGCGCAAATACGGACGCATCATCAACATCGCATCCATGGGGACGTTTCTGGCGCTATTCGAAGTGGCGGCGTACTCGGCCAGCAAGGCGGCGCTGGCGTCGCTGACCAAATCGCTCGCCATCGAATGGGCGCAGCACGGAATTTGCGTGAACGCGATTGCGCCCGGCTACTTCCGCACTCCGCTCAGCGAAAAGCTGCTGGTAGGGACGGGCCGTGGGGCGGAAGTCATGATGCGGACGCCCATGAAGCGCTTCGGCGAACTGGAAGAACTCGTAGGCGCCGCGGTGTTCCTGGCCTCGGATGCGGCCAGCTTCGTAACCGGGATCGTGCTGCCCGTGGACGGTGGAGTTCTGGCGAGCGGCGCGAATCAATAGGACTAACGCCGGGAGTCTACGGAATTACATATAACATACCAGAATGTACGTACATAAACGTATCCATATTTGTACGTATGACAAATCCAAAGGCGCAGGAGGGAATGAGGGCATTCCGGCCCTTCTCTCGAATGCCATTTGCGGAGCCGGAAAGGGCCCCAGCATCGACGATCGGATGTTCGGGCGGGGGAAGCATTACCGCACGCAAAATTCCTCGCGTACCGGCTCCGTGGTGCGCTGTACGACGTTTCAATCACTTCCACCGGAACTCAACGACTTGCACGGAAGTTCAATGACTTAGCACAGAACATGCTTCAGCGCCCTTGCTTCTCGCCAAGCGCGGCGCGGGCAGAAGATACGGCTTGCACCAATTCTTGGGCAGCTCTTGTAATTTTCTCCAGATTCCCTTCCCGCAAGGCAGCCGCGTCGACCAAATCCGCTCCTACACCCAAGGCAAAGGCCCCCGCCACGATGAACTCCGCCGCGTTCGCGGCGTTGACTCCGCCAGTGGGAATCAATCGGGCGTGGGGGAACGGCGCTTTGAGCGAACGCAGATATTTTGCTCCACCGACATTCCCGCACGGAAAAATCTTAATCAGTTGCGCGCCGTGCGCCTGCGCGGTCATCAGTTCAGTCGGAGTGAGCGCGCCGGGGATCGCCAATATTTTGCCGGCGTGCGCTACGGCAAGCACGGGCGCGGCAAATCCCGGGCTGACTAAGAATTCCGCTCCCGCGTGAATGCACTCTTCGGCCTGATCGGCGGTCGTCACGGTGCCTGCTCCGATAAGCACTTGGTCGCGGTATTGCTGTGCAACTTCCCGAATAACAGACACGGCATTGGGAACGGTCATCGTGATTTCAATCACCGGAATGCCGCCGGCGCAGATGGCTTCTACCGCGCGAGTGGCCTCTTTCACCGACGCCGCGCGCACGACCGGGACAATTCCAACTTCTTCGATTCTGCGGATGACATCGTCAATGGTCATAATTTCGTGCCGGCGTGAAATTTTATCGTTCGATGCGGGCGGTGCGCGACGACATCGCTTGCATCACCTCCGCCAGCGTCGCCATCGTAGTATCGCCGGGCGTGGTCATCGCCAGTGCGCCGTGCGCCGCGCCGCATTCGACGCACCACTGCGGATCTTTGCCGGACAGAAATCCATAGATCAAGCCCGAAGCGAATGAATCGCCGCCGCCGACGCGGTCGTAGATTTCCAGATTCTCGCGCACGGGCGCTTCGTAGAAATCGCCATGGCAATAGCACAGCGCGCCCCAATCATTCCGGGTCGCGGTCGTGGCGTGGCGCAGCGTCGTCGCAATCACGGCAAGCTTCGGATATTCCGTCACCACGGTTTTAATCATCTGCTTAAAGCCGGCGGACTCAAGCTTGGAATGTTGCGCATCGTTCCCTGCGAGGTCAAGTCCGGCGACAGGAAATCCTAAAGCGGCGGTGAAATCTTCTTCATTGCCGAGCATGACGTCAACCAGCGGGGCTAATCGGCGGTTCACTTCCTGGGCTTTCGCTTTTCCGCCGATCGACTTCCACAGCGACGCGCGGTAATTCAGATCGTAAGAGACAATGGTTCCGGCGCGCCGGGCGGCCTCCATCGCTTCCTGCGCGACCAGCGGAGTGGTTTCTGACAGCGCAGAGAAAATTCCGCCGGTATGAAACCAGCGCGCGCCATCCTTCGAAAAGATCCGGTCCCAATCAATCTCGCCCGGTTTCAGCTGCGCCGCGGCAGTATGCCCGCGATCGGAACAGCCCACAGCGGCGCGGATGCCGAAGCCGCGCTCGGTAAAATTCAATCCGTTGCGCACGGTGCGGCCGACTCCGTCATACGGCGACCAGCGGACGTATTCCTGACTGACGCCGCCTTGCAACATGAGGTCTTCGACGAGCCGGCCTACCGGATTGTCGGCGAGCGCGGTGACGATTGCCGTATCCATGCCAAAACAACGCCGGAGGCCGCGAGCCACGTTATATTCACCACCGCCCTCCCAGGCGCGAAAATGGCGCGTGGTCGAAATGCGCTCGTCGCCGGGATCGAGCCGCAGCATGACTTCGCCCAGGCTCACCAGATCCCACTTGCAGTCGGACGTTGGCCTAATGTTGAGTTTCGGCATGATTTCCGGCTAACCCGTTAAACCCGAATATGATACAGGTTGCGGGCCGGGCTGCAGGAACGGAATCCTACGGTTCGAAAATGAGCGCTCAAAAATATAAATGGCAAAGCTGTAAGAACCGTTTCCCAAGGCCGTCTTTACTTGCGTAAGAAGAGTGAGCAACGGGAGGCGTACCCTGCAAAGCGCATTGGCAGAGGAATCGGCAATCGTAATTCCGGACGAATTCGACCGGGTCTTTCGGGCGCATCACGCCTTGGTTTTCCGCACGGCCTACCGGATTACCGGCAATGCCGCGGATGCCGAGGATGTATCGCAGACCGTGTTTCTGCGGCTGTTCCGGCGCGAGGCCGGAGCGGATGCCCTGGAAAACGAAGAGAGTTATTTACGGCGCGCGGCCATCAACGCGGCTCTTGACGTCATTCGGTCGCGACAGAGCGACCGAACCGTAGAACTTACAGACATGCCCGAGTCCTCCCATCGCGACTCTCGCGAGTTGCGCCAGGCGCTGGGGCGAGCAATGGCTCAACTCAAGCCGCGCTGGGCGGAGATTTTCGTATTGCGATTTATCGAGGGCTTCAGTAATCCGGAAGTGGCGCGGATGCTTGGAATTTCCCAGGTGTTCGTGGCGGTGATTGTCCATCGCAGCAGACAACAACTCCGCAAGGAATTGGGCGCATATCTTAAAGCATAAAACCGGGCGCAAAGCATGCTCGCGAAGCAGCCGCATAATCAGGAGGCAGGCCATGAAGAATGAAAAGAATGAAAAGTTCGACCGCATGATCTTTGACCGGATGATCTCGGAGATTCGAAGTGAGCAGATCGACGGCCAGGCAGTCGCGCAGGCCGGCGAACGGGTCTGGAAGTCGATTGCCGGGTCGGCCCCCACTTTGGAAATCGGCTCGCGAACGTCCACCTTGCGCGGCTGCGCGGATTTTCAGGCGCTCATCCCGGCATATCTGGGCAAGCAATTGGCTCCGGCGCGGACGATGCTGTTTGAGGATCACGTGCATGCCTGCGTGGAGTGCCGTCACGCAGTCGACCGCGCCCGGGCAGGCGAATCGCAAATGGTTCTGCGAGTGGAATCCAGGAGCATTCGTTCGCGCGCCGGTTCAAGGCCAAGCGCATCGGCTTCGGTGGCCTGGCGATGGGCGCTGAGCGCAGCCGCGGTCGCCGCCGTGGCAGTCGCTACCGTCGCGTTCAACCTCGGAGTGCTGCCCGGCCAGCACGTCGTGCGCGCGTCGGTTCAAACGGTAGACGGCGCGCTCTATACGGGATCGGGCGCCGAGATGCGATTGATCCCGGCGGGTTATGAAATTCGAAATGGAGACCAGGTGCGCACCGCAAAAGGCTCGCGGGCGGTGGTGCGCTTGCTCGATGGATCTTTGCTTGAGATGGGCGAACGCTCCGATCTTTCGGTATCGCGGGAGTGGCGGGGCACCACTATTCATCTGGACGGCGGAAGGGTGATCGTGCAAGCGGCGAAGCAGAAGTCGGGCCGGTTGTATCTCGCGACCGACGACGGGCTGGTTTCGGTGAAGGGAACTATTTTTTCCGTGAATCATGGAACCAAAGGCTCGCGCGTGGCTGTGATCGAAGGCGTGGTCCGCGTTGACTACGGCGATCGCACGACGGATCTGAGCGCCGGCGAGGAAGCGACCTCGAACTCCACGGTATCGAAAGTTCCGATTCAAAACGACATCGCGTGGAGCAAAGATTCCGCAAAATATTTGGCGCTGCTGGGCGACTTTGCCGTGTTGCAGAAGCAGTTTGCGGCGATTCCGGGGCCGGGATTACGCTACAGCTCCGAACTTCTGCCCTACGTTCCGGATCACACCGTGATTTACGCGGCGATTCCCAATCTTGCCGATACTTTGGCCGAGGCGAGCCAGTTATTCCGGGACCGGCTGCAACAGAGCCCGGAACTGCGCGATTGGTGGAAGCAGCAGCAAAAAGGCAGCGGACCGAAGTTGCAGGACGTGCTGAACCAGGTGCAGACTTTTAGCGGCTATCTGGGCGACGAGATTGTATTTGCGGTGTCTAAAAACGGAACGGAATACGGCGCTCCGGTGGTGCTGGCGAAGGTGAAGCAGGGCGGACTGGAGGGCTTCCTGCAAAAGGCGAATCGCAAATTGAGTTCGAATTCTTCGCCAGCTGCCTTGCAGACCGTACATAATCCGTGGACGGCGACGCCGATCGCCGGGCGGCCGCTGCTGGTTTATGTGAGCGACAATATGATGATCGCCAGTCCCGATCTGACGGAACTACAGCAGGCGGCGACGCGGGCCCAGCAGCAGAGCCCGAGTACATTTTCCGGCACGCCCTTTTATCAGCAGATCGCGCGGTCTTACGAGCAAGGGGCAGAGTGGCTTTTCTGCGCCGACATGGAACAAATTATCGTGCACAACGTACCAGCTAGTGGCAGCGCGAATAACAAGCCGGCCAATGCCCTGCCGCCGGGGATTGGCGACGTGCGCTACCTGACCATGGAACACCGCTACGTTGCCGGTAAGACCGAGAGCCGCGCCGATCTGATGTTTGCGGCGGAGCGGCAAGGCGTGGCATCGTGGCTGGCCGCGCCTGCGCCGATGGGATCGCTGGAATTCGTTTCGCCCGAGGCCAGCATGGTGACCTCGGCGGTCATCAAGAATCCGAAAACCATCATGGAAGAAATCTTCAAGATGATCGGCGCCGGGGATGTGAACTTTCAGCAGCACCTGAACGAATTCGAATCGAAGACGGGCGTGAATGTGCTGAACGACCTGGCCGCGCCGCTGGGCGGGGAATTTACCATGGCCTTCGACGGGCCGATGCTGCCCACGCCGCGGTGGAAACTGATCGTCGAAGTCTACGATCCGGCAACGTTGCAGTCGACCCTCGCGAAGCTCGTCGACAGCTACAATCGGGAGCCCGGCGCGCAGGGGCATGCTGTGCAATTGACGCAGCGGCAGGTCAACTCCAGGACTTACTACGTGATCAGCGGCACCAGCAGGGTGAATCCTGAAATCGATTACACTTTCGTCGACAACTATCTGATCGCCGCGCCCGATGCGGCTACTCTGTCGCGAGCGATTCAATCTCGCGCGGCAGGATATACGCTGACGCATTCGCCGACCTTTCAGGCGCTGTTGCCGAGCGATGGCTATACGAATTTTTCGGGGATCTTTTATCACAACATCGGCCCGGTCGTGGGTCCGCTGGCCGATCAACTGAAATCCAGTGGAGCGCTCAACCGGCAGCAACAGGCGTCGGTGGATGCGCTCAAGGCCAACTCCGCGCCGGGCTTGATTTACGCCTATGGCGAGAGCGATCGGATTACAGTGGCGAGCAACACCGGCTTCATGGGGTTTGACCTGGGCACGCTTTTGACGATGGGCCACCGGGGGCCGTTCCTGCCGCAGATGTTTATCGGCGGGGATATGTTCGTGGGTGGAGATTCGAGTCACCCAGCACTTCAAACTGAGTGAGCACAACCGTTCAACGCGGGGCGGCAGACGGCGAGCGCGAATTGGCGCCGGCGCCGCCCGCCGCTCCGCTTCCGCCGCTGGTGGAACTCCAGGGTCTCTCGGTTCGTTTCGGAAATCGGGAGATCCTGCGCGGGCTTACGACCACGTTGCGCGGGTGCTCGATTGGATTGCTGGGACCGAATGGCGCGGGCAAATCGACGCTGATCAATACTCTTCTCGGCTTCTACAAATCCTCCGCCGGCTCGGCTCGGGTGTTTGGCTACGACGTCGCCACCGACATCCAGAAAATTCGCGGGCTGGTGGGCTACATGCCCGAGAACGACGCGTTCATCTCGAAGATGAGCGCGGTTTCTTTTGTGCAGATGATGGGAGAACTCTCGGGCTTGCCCGCAGACATGGCTCTGGAACGGGCGCACGAGGCGCTGTTCTATGTTGGCCTGGCGGAGGCGCGTTATCGGCAATTGGGAACGTATTCGCTGGGCATGAAGCAACTGGCGAAGCTGGCGCAGGCGATTGTGCATGGACCGAAGCTGTTGATTCTCGATGAGCCGACCAACGGCCTGGATCCTTCGGCGCGGCAACGCATGATTCGCATGATCCGCGAGATTCGCGATGGGAAAGAGATGCGGATCGTGTTGTGCTCGCATTTGCTGCGCGATGTGGAAGACACCTGCGATGAAGTGTTGATTCTGAAGCAGGGGCGGATCGCGCATTACTCGAATCTGGATGAAGAGCGCCGCGCGAACAAGCGATTTCTAGAGCTCGAAACCTACGGCGCGAACGGCGATTTCACCGAGGCGATTGAAAAACTCGGCTGCGAATGCGCGGTGACGGCGAACCGCATGAAGATGGTTCTGGCGGAGGGGGTCGAGACCCGCGACATCTTTCGTATAGCGGCGGAGCGGCAGGTTCGCATCCGGCGCATGAATTTCCGGCGGGACACGCTGGAAGATATTTTCCTGAAGGCGATGGAGAGCTGACGAATGGCGGTGTACCGGCGCAACTACAAACCGTATGCAGGGGCGTTGACGCCGGCGTGGTCGCGGTGGTTTGTGCTTTTTCGTTACTCGCGGCGCCGGTTGTTCAGTTCCAGGTTCATGCTCGGGTTTTTTGTGGTCTGCTTCTTTTCTCCGCTGGCCTTCCTGTTGATGATCTACGTAGCGCACAGCGCGAGTTTTCTTCAGCAGATCGGCCTGCCGCGAGGATTCATCTCAATCGATAACACATTCTTTTTCAAGTTTATCAGCGCGCAGGGAGTGTTCGCGTTTCTTCTGACCGCATTTGCTGGGCCGGGATTGATTTCGCCCGACCTCGCCAACGGCGCGCTGCCGCTATATTTCTGCCGCCCGTTTTCGCGAGCGGATTATGTGCTGGGCAAGTCGTCGGTGCTGGCAATTTTGCTTTCGCAAATCACCTGGATTCCGGGATTAGTTCTTTTCGCGATGCAGGCCAGTCTCGCGGGGCCAACCTGGGCCTGGGAGAATTTGTGGATTGCCGGCAGCCTTGTGCTTTCTTCACTGATTTGGATCGCGATTCTGTCGCTGCTGGCTATGGCGCTCTCGGCGTGGGTGAAGTGGAGAATCGTGGCGGGCGCGCTGCTGCTCGCCGTAATGTTCTTTGGCGCCGGCTTCGCACAAGCCATCAATGCCGTGATGCGAACTGAGGCGGGACATTTTTTCAACGTGGCTTACCTCATGGGCACAGTATGGAACTCGCTGTTCCGCGTGGATACGGAGCATGCGATCCCGGTCGAGCAAGCGTGGATCGCGCTGCTCGTCTATTGCGCGATCTGCCTGTGGCTGCTGCTGCGCAAGGTGCGCGCGTATGAAGTGATCAAATGAGCCTTACGAGATGTGGGTGATCGGATGAGCGCCATCGAATGAAAGACCGCGTCGTCTTCGAAGATGTGTCGAAGTTCTACGGAGAAATCCTGGGCGTGAACCGGGTGAATCTCTCGATTCCGCCGGGGATTACCAGCCTGGTGGGCCCGAATGGTTCGGGCAAGACGACGCTGATGAACCTGATGACGGGATTGATCCGTCCCACACGCGGGCGGGTCGAAGTGCTCGGATATAAGACTGACGATCCGGAAAACCTTTTCAGGATTTTGGGATACAGCACGCAATTCGACGCATTTCCCAAAGGCCTGACTGGATTTCAGTTTGTGAATTCCTATCTGCGGTTGGCCGGGCGCGATACAGAGACCGCGGAACGACTGGCTTGGCGCGCGCTCGAACGCGTGAATCTGGTCGAGGACGGCAAGCGCAACGTCGCCGCTTACAGCAAGGGAATGCGGCAGCGCATTCGGCTGGCGCAGGCTTTGGCGCACGATCCGAAGGTGCTGGTGCTCGATGAGCCGCTGAACGGGTTGGACCCGCTGGCGCGCTCGGAAATGATCGCGTTGTTTCGCGCTACGGCGGAGCAAGGTTGTTCGGTGATCATTTCCAGCCACATTCTGCATGAAGTGGATGTAATTTCCGATCAGGTGATTTTGCTCAGCAACGGCTACGTTGTTGCGGAGGGACAGATCTCGACCGTGCGCAGCGAGATTCAGGAACATCCCACGCAGATTTTGATTCGCTGCACGCGGCCGCGGGAACTGGCCGCAAGGTTGATTGAGGACGATCACACCATTGAAATTTCCATTCATAAAGATGAGCGCGGCCTGCTGGTGAAAACGCGGGATGCCGATGGCTTTTATCTGGCTTTGAATCAGATGGCATTGAACGGAAATGAAAACGGGATCGACATTGAGTCCATCGCGCCGGCGGATGACGACGTATTGTCCGTTTACGAATATTTGATCGGGAATGAAGAGGTCGTGCGATGACGACGGACGCAATGATGAACGTAGCGACGACCAGGCTGTGGTGGGCGCAGATCAGGGCCGTCATTCGCCTGGAAATGAAGAAAACATTTTTCGCCAGACGCGGGCTTTGGATTTACGTGCTGGCCGCGCTGCCGGTGGTGCTGTTCATGGCATATGCCGCGGCCATGTCGAACCAGCAGCATGGGCGCGAGGGCATCGCGCGGCGCGGCGAGCGGCCGCTGAGCTACCACGACTTGCGGGCGGTGAAGCCGGGCATGACGCGCGCGGAAGTAATGGCAATCCTGGGAAAGCCGCCAGTCCAATTTCATTGGAACGAAAATCGGCCGACCGAGAGCCAGGCGACGGTTCATGTTGCTCATGAGAACTATCACTACTCCGATGGACAGAACGATCTGTACATAAACCTGACGGACGGGAAAGTCGATTTCATCAATCTTCAGGAAGGCAACAATCTCGGGCAGGATTCGATCATGTTCGCCGGCGTGTTTCAATTCTTCTTTCTGCGGCTGGCGATTTTTTTCGGATGCCTGGGGATTTTCATGAACCTGTTCCGCGGAGAGATCCTCGACCGCAGCCTGCATTTTTATTTTCTGGCGCCGATCCGGCGCGAAGTTCTGATGGTGGGCAAGTTTCTCGCGGGGTTGCTGGCGACGTGCACGATTTTTGTGACCAGCGAAATATTGCAGACCGTTGCTTTCTTGTGGCACTTTCCTCCCAGTACTCGGGATCTCTACCTCTATCACAATCACGGCCTGGAGAATGCGGCGGTGTATGTGGGAGTGACCATGCTCGCCTGCGTGGGATACGGAGCGTTCTTTCTGGTTGCGGGGATGATGTTCCGGAATCCGATTCTGCCGGCGGCGGCGATCTTGATATGGGAAGCGATCAATCCATTTCTGCCGGGGATGCTCAAGCAGTTCAGCGTAATCTACTATCTTAAGTCGCTGTGCCCGGTGGATCTTCCAAGTGCGGCGGGGACGCCGCCTTTGCTGGCCTTATTGATCTCGAACTCGGATCCGGTGTCGGCTCCAGTGGCAGTGCTGGGAATTGTGATCGTGGCGATGATCGCGCTCTACGCTTCAAGCGTGCAGGTACGGCGGATGGAGATCAACTACACCACCGAGTAGGGGCGGACAGCAGGTTTCTCGACTTCAACAAAAATGGCGCGCGTAACCGCGCCACTCTGCTGCGCTCGAAATGACATGGCTAGGGTTGATCGGAGAATCTCTGAAGGATATCCGCGATGCGATCGGCGGCGTGGCCATCCCAAAGCGGCGGAATGGCGCCACGTTTCGCTCGGCCTGCGAGAATCGCCGACAATTCTGACGAAAGCTTCCGGCTGTCCTGACCCACCAGGGTATTCGTTCCCATGGTGACCGTGATTGGCCGTTCGGTGTTCTCACGCAGCGTCAGGCACGGCACTTGCAGGTACGTCGTCTCTTCCTGGATGCCGCCCGAATCGGTGATGACGGCGGTGGCGCGCTTCTGCATGGCAAGGAATTCGATATAGGGTACGGGTTCGAGCAGGCGGATACGATCGAGGCTGGTGCTGAACTGGTCAAACTGTTTAATGCGGGAGCGCGTGCGGGGATGGACTGGGAACACGACATCCAGTTGCTCGCTCACGGCGAGCAGGGATTGCAGAATGTTCTTCAAGGTTTCGCCGTCATCCACATTGGAGGGGCGGTGCAGCGTGACCAGCGCGAAGCGGTTGGGAAGGCCGTTGGCTGGACAGTTGGCCGCGGCCGGGAGCAGGCGCACGAGCGAGTCGATCATGACATTCCCAACGCGATGAATCTTTTCCGGCGAGATGCCTTCGCGCAGCAGATTTTCGTCGCCGTCTTCTGAGGGCGTGAACAGCAAGTCGGCCAGGCGGTCGGTGACGATACGATTTACTTCCTCGGGCATGGTGCGATCGAAGGAGCGCAGTCCGGCTTCGACGTGCGCAATCGGAATCAGCAATTTAGCGCACACCAGGGCAGCGGCGACGGTTGAGTTCACATCCCCGTAGACAAGTACAACGTCCGGTTTACGCTCGAGCAGGACGGGCTCAAGACCGGTCATGATTTCCGCGGTCTGGCGCGCGTGCGAGGCGGAGCCCACGCCGAGATTCACGTCGGGAAGCGGCATTTCGAGTTGGGAGAAGAAAATGTCCGAGAGATTTTTGTCGTAGTGCTGGCCGGTATGCACGAGTGTTTGCCGCATGCCGGGCCGCTCGCGCAGCGCATGCAGGACTGGTGCGGCTTTCATAAAATTTGGTCGTGCACCGACCACGTGGAGAATCTGCATGGCTTTGAATGAGCTTAGCAGTTCCCGGCGTGCAGGATAGGGGCTCCGATTCCTATGCTGGGAGATCCCTCGCTTCGCCTGAAGAACGGCTCCGCTCGGGATGACGCCGTTAGGAGAAAATCGGCGCGCGTCAAGAGCCGGTATAGAGTTGAAAGGGTGCCCAGTAAAAAGGGTTGCGGAATTGGCCGCCGTGCAGCAGCGAAAGCTTCGCCGCGCGCAGGGCGGCATCGGGAGCGGCGCCCTTGTCGAGTTCGTCGTAGAAGCGATCCATCAATTGTTCGGTGGACGCGTCGGTAACTTCCCAGAGACCGGCGATCACGTTGTGGGCCCCGGCTCGCAGAAAGGCCCAGGCCAGGCCGACCAAGCCTTCGCCCGAGTAGGCGCGCTCGCCCGCGCCGTAACATGCGGAGATGGTCACCAGATCGGCGTGCAGGGGATGCCGAATAATGTCGCGGGCATAAAGTTTGAATGAGTCGTCGCCGGCATCTTCCTTCGACAACACAATCTTGGACAACACAATCGCGGAGTCGAGCGGACTGAGACGGCTGGCAGTGCCATGCGCGACAAAATGGATGTGAGAAAACTTGCCGGGATCGCTGGCCGCATATGCCGCCGGGTTTGCTTGGTCCCGCCGATAAACCTGTTCCTGGGCAGATGGGAAATGTTTCGCGACGTTGGCCATTTGTTGCGCCGCGCGCGGCAGTTCGGGATATTCCCGGCTGGGGGCGACGCTGTCGCCGATCAAGAGCAGCCGGCGTTTCTTTACTTGGACATTCTCTCGGGCATGGTCTTGAGCTTTGCCGCGCGCATCGTAGCGCGACAAAGATGCGGCCAGTACGCGCAGTGAGCTGGCGTTCGCAACATCGGCGTCTTCGATCCAGAAGTGGGGCAGGGGTTCGGCGACGACCAGCGTTTCGAAGTTCAGATTATTCAGGCTGCCGTCGGGGATGATGATTACTTTCGCGTCGCTGGCTAACAACTCTTTCGCCGGGGCGATGAGGGTGCGATAGAGCGCGCGCCCCTCTTCATTTTGGGATTCGAGAACATCCTGCGGACTGCCCAGTGCTCTGCGATATCGTTCAACCAGTGAATCGACATCCGGGCCGGGCGGCAATGGGAACAGGCTGGCCTTCTGCGGAGTGATCGTCCACAGGTACGACTGCTTCTCGCCCAGCCAGTAAAACAACAGCGTGCTCTTCGCTTTGCGGGAAATCTCGCGCGGATTCAGGGCTGAAGGCGCGGCGTGAATGTCGGCACGAGAGCTTTTCGACAACAGGCCCAGTCCTTCCGCCAGAGTTCGAGCGCGGCTGTAATCGGCCCAGCGCAGGGCTTCGTCGATTTTTCCTTGGGCTACCAGAAAGTGTACGTAGTCGTCGTAGATGCGGGCGGCGTTGGTCAGGAACGAAAGCTGGAAGTCCTCACGCTGCACGGAAGCGCGAGCGGCTTCGAATGTGGCCAGCGCACTGCGGTATTCGCGATCTGCCGCATCTGTCTGCTTTTCCTCTTCGTAGAGACGCGCCAGCGAGTGCTGGGCCTCCCACTTCAGAAATACGGGGGAGAGTGGATCGCGCTCGACGGTTTCCAGAATCTGTCGCGCTTTTACGGCGTCGCCTCGATGGGCTGCGATCTGTCCCTGAACCAGCATGGGATAAAGTTCGTCGACGTGGTTATGGCTTTCGCGCGCGACGGTTAGAGCTTGCTCGGCGTAAGCGCTTGCATTATCGAGGTTGCCAGTTTGGACGGAGAGACGCGCCAAGACCCGCAGAGCGTTATAAATGTTTTCTTTGCTCTCGACCTGCTTCTCCAATAGCAGCGCTCGCTGAAACACTTGTTCAGCAAGCGGGAAGTTGCGCTTATCCATGTAAACGTAGCCGGCGTCGGTGAGCCAGATTCCCTGGTCTACGTAGTCTTGCAGGTCGCTGGCGCGCCGCTCGGCCGCGAGAAATATTTCAAGAGCTTTGTCCGAATCTCCCAAGCGGTAAGAGGACCAACCTGTGTTGCCTTGGGCAATGGGTTCGACGACTCGGGCGTCTATCGATTTTGCAGCCCGATATGAGGCCTCCGACTGATCGAATGCCTCATCGAAGCGGCCTTCCGCGAGTAATTCAGCACCCAAGTTGAGGAGAGCAGTGGACTCCAGGAGGTGATCGTCGTGGCCGCGAGCGAAGGCAAGAGTTCGCTTGTATAGCTCTTCCGCCGAAATGGAATCGCCTTGCTCGCTTGCCAGCAGGCCGCGTGCCTGGAGAACTTCTCCACATCCGGAGTCGAGGTGAGCGCCGCACAGTTCGGTGGCTTCCTTCAGGGCTTGTTCGGCTTCCGGGTATTCTCGGAGATGCGTGTGGGCAACGCCGCGAACTGTGAGCACGGGAATAGCCATGTCCGCCCGGCTGGGCTGCGGATCTGACTTGAGGTCCGTGAGCGCTTCTTCGAAAAGGCCTTGCCACAAGGCCGCCTTGGCTTCAAGGATCTTAAATTTCCAGGCCCAAAGGGGGCTGGAATCTCGAAGCTCTTCGTATCTTCTTTTCGCCTCGCTCTTGGTCTCCTGCAGTTCGCCGTGAATGAACGCCTGATTCGCGTTTTCGAACGCGGCTTGCGGCGACTCATCTCTACGAGCACACGACAGCGTGCTCGCAAGCGCAGCCAGGAGCAGAGTAAACCCTAGGGTTTGTGAGCGCCGTTGGCAGTGGCGGTTCCGGCGTTCGTGGTTCCCTCGGCCAGGCAGCCCATCTTGCTCTTGATGCCGGTGACTTCGAAGTAGGGGCTCGGACGGGTCTCGCCTTCGTACAGTTTTTCGCCCACTTCGACTTCGCCCAGGGCAACGGAGCCAAATTCCGGAATCACCAGGATGTGCCCGAAGATCTGCACCCCGGGGATGGGAATCGGGCCGATGCTCTGAATCAGGGAACATGTGATGGGAGCGCGGGCGCTTGTGTCGACCGAATCGCTCGTGCGCATGAGCCCGTTGATGTGGGCGAGCTTCTTATCGTAGTCATCCTTGATCTCTTTGGGAAGGCCGGTCGCATTCGCAATGGCCTGGGTCTGCGCTGCCGCCCGCGCCAGGAATGCGCGGTCCTGGAGATACGTCTGGCCTCCGGCGGGGATGTCGCCGCAGATGCCGAGATCGAGGGTAAGTTCGACCGGAAAGCCGCTCACGCGGAAGTTCGTAAACTGCGTGCCGAGAAAGGTGACATGCGGAATGTGGCCATCTTTGTAAGCGTGATCGGTGGAGACCTGCGAGACCAGGCGGTCAATGGTAATCACTTCGAACAGGTTGAGGCGTTCCAGAATCGAGGTGGAGAGCGTGACCCAGCCGTTATTTTTCAGGCTGCGCGATCCGGAGACGCGAGTCTCGCCTTTGGCAAAGGAAACCAGACCTTCGATGCTGGATTCTTGCAGAGAACGCGTGAAATGACCGCCTCTGCGGCCGATTAATTTGGCCGGGGCCTGACGTTCGATTTTCTGTTCGATGGGGCGTTGCAGCTCGCCGCTGAGCACGTGCGCCTCAGCGTGATACTCGTGCGAGGGCGTGGTGGTGCTGGTGGTGTTGGGTGTTTCTGTCATAGTGGCCATCGTGTACCTCCGCTCGGTCAGAGCTCATCTTTCATTTAGAATTTTGTGTTTCACGAATTTGTAATTCGAAGGACGTACTGCCCAGGTCTTTGGTCTCGCCGGTCGCGGTGACGCCGTGCACTGCCAGGGTGTAGGTTCCGGCTTCGCGAGAGACGGCTGGAACCGTCACCGGCCACTGATCTTGACCGGCTGCCGGGTCGATCGTGAACGAGCCCTCCGGCTTTCCCGCGGGATTATATAACTCGCCCGTGTAGCGCGCAAAAATGGGGTCCGGCGGGATTCGCACGAATAGAAGCAGACCTTTGCCCTCCGGTACAGAAGTCTCACGCGCGCCGTAAGTTCCCAGGTTGACTGAAACCGCCGGCAAAATCTGAGGCTGCCTGAGCTCTGACCGCAACCTCGGGTACGTCACGAAGTTCTGATAACCGACGATGGCTAACAGCAGGGCGAGAGCCGGAGCGGCAAATGCGGGCCGGAACCAGAAGGACCACGGTCCCCGCGCCACTCCCCGATCAGCCGTGGTCGGGAGAGAAACAGTCTCGGTCTTTTCCGCCAGGACGCTCTTGCTATGCTTCACAAACTGAGCCGCCGCGCTCACATCCTGCGCGCATTCCGGGCAGTCGAAGTAGTGCTCTTCAAATTCATCCCGAATGTCGGGAGAAAGTTCGTTGAGCAGATATCGTTCCGTCGTTTTGTCTCGAACCACGTCTGTGTGGTCCATGGCCGTTCCCCCTCGTAAAAAGTTAGGCGCCTGGCCGCTTCTGGTCTGCGTATTCCTAAGCTGGAGCAAAATCTGGGGGATTCTCTCCCGAATGCTTCAGATACGATGACTTGAAAGCTTGCTTGGCACGGTGTAACAGCACGCGTAAATATTCGCGATCGACGCCGAAGTCGCGGCACACTTGATCCTTGTCTCGCTCTTCGAGGAAGACTTCGCGCAACAGGCGGCGGTCGCGTTCTGACAGTTTCTCCAGGATTTCGCGGACTTTCTTTTCTCGTTCTTTGGCGCTGAGGGCGCCCACGAAGTCGACGTTCAGGGCCGGAAAATTCTTCTCTTCATCCTCGTCCAGCGAAGTGCTGCGAGTCGAGGACCGATAGTGCTCCAGCAGGACGTTGTTACAAATGGAATTTACGAAAGCGCCCAGGCGGTCGGGTTGCAGAATCTTGCCGTCGCGTAAAGCCACAAAAAACCGGGCGAATGTCTCCTGGCGCACATCTTCGATGGCTTCGGGCGCGTTGAGCCTGGAACCTAACTTGATTTTGATGAGCGCGCTGAAATAGGCGGAAAAGTGCTCCTGCGTGCGGTAGTCACCCGACCGCAAGCGGCTGAGATAGGCTTCATCAAAAGACTGGAATTGCAAAAACTTGCCCCGCACGTTGTGAAGTGTCACAAAGTTTAGCACCGGGGCTGGCGCAGCGCTGCCGCCTTTGGAAGCCGGGGCGGATGACGCGAGGCGCTTTACGAGCGAGGGACCAGGACGACGGCAAACTGCGGGCGGATTGGGACGAGCGTTCTGCACGGGGAGGAACAATCTCCTGCGAACTCGAAATACCTTCAGCCGGCTGGGGAAGCCTGAATTCAGAAGCGCCGGAGCCGCTTCCCCCCGGATTCGACTCCGGCGCTTACGAGAACTGCGGCCGGTGTTTGCCAAGCCGAGCCTCTGAACTGTGGCCCATCGGCTCTACGAGCCAATGTCTTCCACGTATAGAGATAGTGCAGTCAGGGCTCGAAACGTTTCATAGGGGTTCAGGGTTCTTATCCGCGGTTTTAGCGATTGGTCTCGGCGGTTTTAGCGATTCGTATCGGTGGTTTTACGATTCGTATCAGGGCGTCGCTTCAGCGATGCCGTCCGACAGCGTCCCCAGGGATCGGCTTCAGCCGCTGGGCGGGGCCCGACAAGGGCCAGCGGCTAAAGCCTGGGCGTTGCGCGCCCGCTCACGGCATGTCTAAAGACATGCCCTGATACGAAGCGTCATCAGACACGGCATGCAATAAGTTGGTATGCAAGAATCTGCAACCTCGCCAAGTTGAGAATAGTCTCGTTGCGTGAAGTTTGTTTCGTGAGATAATAGCGCTCCCCCCTCAGGTTCGAATCAACATCATCGCTGATCATCAGTAAGGAGAAGGCTGGTGCCTGGTATTCCAAGGCTAGGCTGCGTCTGGCCCAACCGCTTGCGTCGGTGTGCTGCACCGTTGCGCGCGCTCGTTGGTGTGTGCGCAGCACTCAGTGTTATTCCCGTATATTGTGTGCCCGCGCTCGCGGGGAGTCCGGCAGTTACGCTGTCACCAACCAGCCTTACCTTCGGCACGCAACTTCGCAATACCACCAGCCCGGCTCAGAACATTACTCTGACGAACACTGGAACCGCCACCCTTAATATTTCCAGTATTAAACCGAGTTTACATTTTGCTGAGACCAATAACTGTACCGCCACCATCGCCGCGGGAGCGAGTTGTACGATCTCTGTGACCTTCACTCCGGTTGCGAACGGCATGGTCACGGGGACGATCTCTCTGACCGACAATGCGACTGGAAGCCCGCAAACCGTTGCCCTCACGGGCGCGGGGACGGTTGCCAGTTTCTCTCCCGGCACGCTGACTTTCGCCGGGCAGGCGATCGGAACAACCAGTTCATCCCAGGTCCTGACCCTTTCGAACCTCGGCTCTTACAGCGCGCAGGTTTCGGCAGTGACCATCCAGGGCGCGAGTTCGGCAGATTTTTCCCAGAGCAATGCCTGCGGAACAATCACCGCCGGCGGAAACTGCACGATCAACATTAGCTTCACCCCGGCTGCCCTGGGAAATTTCACAGCCACAGTCAACGTAACCTTCGCATCTTCGGTCGCGCCCATACCGGCCACACTGAGTGGTACGGGGGTGAGTGCGGCATTGCCCATCCCTTCGGTTCAGCAACCGCTAAGCCCTATGACGGCGGTTCCGGGAGGATCGGGCTCTACGCTGACCTTGCACGGCACCGGTTTCGGCTCCGCGTCATCGGTGCTGTGGAACGGCAGTGGCCTGGTGACGACCTTCGTCAGTTCAACGCAGTTGAGCGCCGCGGTTCCGTCTGCCAGTCTGGTTGCGGCGGGTACAGCGCAAGTCGTCGTCACCAATCCCACTCCCGGAGGCGGGACTTCCAATCCGCAGACATTCCAGATTACGAATCCGACGGCAACGGTTTCGCTTGGAAGAACCGATCTTGGCGTGGGTACCGATCCGCGGGGCATTGTGATTGCCGACTTCAATCGCGACGGCAAACCCGATGTCGCCGTGGTGAACCGGGCTGACAATACGATTTCGATTCTTCTGGGCAATGGCGACGGCACATTCGCCGCGCCAGTCATCTACGCCACCGGCTTCGATCCCATCGCTATCGCTGTCGGGGACTTTAATGGCGACGGCAAACTTGATCTGGTCACCGCCAATCGGGCGGCGTATACGATTTCGATTCTCCTGGGCAACGGCGACGGCACATTCGGCAGCCACGTGGACTACGCCACCGGTACCGAACCCATGGCGGTCGCGGTCGGAGACTTCAACGCCGACGGTTTTCTGGACGTGGTCGAGGCCAATAACGCCGACGATACGGTCTCCATTTATCTGGGCCTGGGCAACGGCACATTTCAAACTCCCGTGAGTTACTCGGTGGGAGCCGGTCCGATCGCGGTGGTCAGCGGCGACTTCAACGCTGACGGAAACCTTGATCTCGCTGTAGCCGATTCTGGATCCAACAATATCGCCGTGCTCTTTGGCAAAGGGGATGGCACGTTTATAAGCACAGCCTATTACGCGACCCCCGCCGATCCCGACGGATTGGTTGCCGCCGATCTGAACGGGGATGGAAAGCTTGACCTGATAGCCGCGAACAATGGGGGCAACAACATTGCCGTGCTGATGAACAGCGGCGCGGGAACGTTTGCCACCGGGGTTCCTTATGCGGTGGGGACTCTGCCCTTCGCCATTAGCGCGGGCGACTTTTATGGCAACGGACAAATCGATGTGGCGGTCGTCAACTCCGGCGACAATACAGTTTCCATTCTGCCAGGCAATGGCGACGGCACATTCAATACCGCAGGAGCCTTAACATTCAGTATCGGCGACGAAAGTCTGGCGATGGCCGTGGGCGATTTTAACGGCGATGGCAGAGCCGACCTGGTGGTTTCAAATGCCGATGACGATACTGTCTCGATATTGTTGCAGGCGCCGGCCGTCACGCTTTCCAACTCTAGTCTGTCGTTCGGCGCAGAAAACGCGGGCAGTTCAAGTGCTTCCCAATCGGTGGTAGTGACGAACTCAGGAAGCGCAACTCTGGCCATCGGCAGTATTGCCGTCGGTGGGGTGAACAGCTCGCAATTCAGCCAGACCAACAATTGTCCTACGAGTCCGAGCACGCTTGCGGCGGGAGCGAATTGCACCATCAACGTGACGTTTATCCCGACCGTCGCAGGCTCCGACTCGGCCAACGTCACGATTACCGATAGCGCCCCAGGCAGCCCGCAAACCGTCTCTCTGCTCGGAGCCGGCATCGCGGCTTCAGTAGTTCTCTCGCCGGCAAGCTTGACGTTTGCGACTCAGACCGTGAACACGACCAGCGCGGCCCAGCTGGTTACGCTGACCAACCTGGGGAGCGAGGCGCTGGCGGTTACTTCGATCACCGCCAGCGCCGAGTACGCGCAGACGAATAACTGCGGATCGTCGGTTGCCGCCGGCGCCGCGTGCAGCATTACCGTCAGTTTCACGCCCACCTCAACCGGCACGCAGACTGGAACCATCACAATCGCGGACAGCGCCGCCGCTGGTTCGCAGACGGTCAGTTTGTCGGGGACTGGCGCGGGCGCGCCGACGGTCAGTTTGTCGCCCATCTCGCTCACCTTTGGCAGCCAGGCCCTTGATTCCACCAGCGCGCCGAAAACAATTACGCTCACCAATACCGGCAGCGGCCCGCTTACCATCAGCAGCCTGACGGCCACTGGGAATTACACCGAGACCAACACTTGCGGCACTTCGGTACCTGCGGGAGCAAATTGCATCATCACTGTATTCTTCACGCCCACGGTCACCGGCAGCCGCCACGGCACGGTTGTAGTGACCGACGACGCGACCAACAGTCCGCAGATCGAGAATCTAACGGGCACGGGAGTTACTCAGACAATCGCGTTTTCACCGACTGGTGTGGCCTTCGCCAACCAAGCGGTCAATACAAGCAGTGCGGCCAAGGCCATCACGCTTACGAACAACAGCGGGGCGGCACTCGGCATTTCAAGCATCGCAGCTTCCGCCAATTATTCTGAGACGAATAGTTGTGGCGCCAGTGTCGCTGCCGGAAGGTCGTGCACGATCAGCGTCACATTTACTCCAACTTCTGCCGGCTCGATCCCGGGAGTCGTGACCATTGCTGACAGCAACTCAACGGTTCAGACTGTGCCGCTCACGGGGACGGGCATCGCGGCTGCGGTCGTATTCTCGCCCGCCGGCGTTACTTTTGCCGATCAGACGGTTGGCACAACCAGTCCGTCGACTGCCGTTACGCTGACCAATTCGGGCACGGCGACGCTGACCATTACTGGCATGAGTATTACCGGAAGCAACAGCGGCGATTTCGCCCAGACAAATAGCTGCGGCACCTCGCTCGCGGCGGGGGCGTTTTGCTCCATTACTGCGACCTTCACGCCCACTGCCTCAGGCCTGCGCACGGCCAGCATCTCGGTCAGCGATAGCGCCAGTGGCAGCCCTCAGAGCACGGCTCTGACGGGAACAGGGATCGCACCGGTTGTCGGCCTTTCCCCCAGCAGCCTCACGTTTGCCAACCGAGCCGTGGGCACGACCAGTTCCGCAAGCGTGCTCACGTTCAGCAATTCGGGCAACGCTGCTTTGACGATTACTTCAATCGGCATCACGGGAACCAATAGCACAGATTTCTCGCAGACCAACAACTGCGGGCCCTCACTGGCTGAGGGAACGAGTTGTGCCATCAGCGTGACTTTTGTCCCCAGCGCAGTAGGCACGCGCCAGGCCAGCGTGTCGGTCATCGATAATGCCGCCGGCAGCCCGCACACCGCGCCCCTTACCGGCGTGGGAACCGCGCCCGTAGTGAGCTTCAGTTCGTCCACGATCGCATTTGCCAACACCGCGGTTGGGTCCTCCAGCGCCACCGGTGGAGTGACGTTGTTCAATACCGGAAATGCCACCTTGACCATTTCGAGCGTGACGATCATGGGCGCGAATTCCGGCGACTTTTCCCAGTCGAACAATTGCGGTCTTACGGTGCCTGCCGGAGGGAATTGCAATATCAACGCAGTATTCAGCCCCACGGTTGCCGGCGCGCGGACAGCGACAATCTCGGTCTCAGACAATGTGGCTGGAACTCCCCAGTCCATCACGCTGAATGGAACTGGAACGACCGGCGGACCCTTAGCGTCGATCTCGCCCACGACTCTGACCTTCGCTTCGCAGAACGTGCTGACTACGAGCGCAGCTCAAGCGATCACGTTGACCAACAGCGGGGCTTCCTCTTTGAGCGTGATCGGCATCGTCGCCAGCGGCGATTATGCTGAGACCAACAACTGCGGCTCGTCCCTGTCCGCGGCGGCGAGTTGCACGGTTCACGTCACGTTCTCTCCGTCGGCGACCGGCACTCGCGCCGGCTATATTACCTTCAGCGATACCGATCCTACGACGGTGCAAACTGTATCCCTGACTGGCACGGGCTCCTCGCCGACCACCACGGTTTCGATTACGCCCGTGCAGGCCTCTATGACTGCCGGACAGAGCGCGCAGTTCCAGGCCTACATCAGCGGCGTGGCCAGTTCGAATGTTACGTGGGCCGTGGACGGAATTGCCGGCGGCAACACTACGACTGGGACGATTTCGACTTCCGGTCTTTACACGGGACCGGCCATGGCGGGCTCACACCAGGTCACGGCCACCAGCACCGCAAAAACGACGCAGAGTGCAACGGTGCCCGTCGTGATCACCAGCTTTGCAGGCACTCTGGTCTATCACAATGACAACGGGCGTACAGGTCAAAATCTATCGGAAACCGTTCTCACCACTGGCAATGTGAACTCAACCCAATTCGGCAAGCTCGTCAGTTATCCCGTTGACGGTCAGCTTTACGCCGAGCCGCTCTATGTGCAAGGCGTCAACGTCGCCGGCGCGGGCGTGCGCAACGTGGTGTATGCGGCCACTGAAAATGACAGCCTCTATGCCTTCGACGCCGATGGAAGTACGACCGCACCGCTGTGGCAAGTGAGCCTTATTCCTGCCGGCGGCCAGGTGCTGAGTGCGGCGGACATCGGGGGCTGCTCGAACATTTCGCCGCTGATCGGCATCACTGGGACCCCCGTCATCGATCCGGCAACCAATACATTGTTCGTAGTCGCCCGCAGCAAGATCGTCAACGGCGGAGTGACTACGTATTATCAATATCTGCATGCGATTGACATTACCTCCGGGATGGAACGGGCCGGCAGCCCGGTGGCCATTCAAGGTTCGTCCAACTCCAACAACGGAACCGTGAAGTTCAATCCCCAGATGCAAAACCAGCGCGCCGGCTTGTTCCTGGATAACGGCGTCGTTTACATTGGGTTTGGTTCCCACTGCGACATTCTGCCTTACCACGGCTGGCTGATGGGCTATTCGGAAAGCACCTTGCAGCAGACAGCGACCTACGTCTCCACTCCCAACGGCCTGCAAGCCGGAATCTGGCAGAGCGGTGGCGCCCCGGCCGTCGACGAGAATGGATATATTTATTTCGCGATCGGCAACGGGACGACCGACGTGAATGCCGACGGCAGCGATTACGGCGAAGCTCTGGTGAAGGCCAACGCCGGCGATTTATCGGTTGCAGATTATTTTCTGCCCTCGAATTTCAGTGTGCTCAACAGCTCGGATCTCGACCTGGGATCGGGCGGGCCTCTTTTGATTCCGGACCAACCCACGCCGCCGACCCAAATGCTGGTCGCCGCGGGCAAACAGGGAATGGTGTATCTTATCGATCGCACCAATCTCGGCCAGTACAACGCGAACGGCAATCAGGTGCTGCAAGTCTTGCCGGCCGGAACAGTCCCCACGGCGCATAGTATGCCCGCGTATTGGCAGAACAACGTGTATTTCTGTGGCGTCGGGGATTATGCCAAGTCTTACTTGCTCTTCAACGCGCAGCTGTCGACCTCGCCCACGTCAAAGTCGTCACTCCTCTATGCTTATCCGGGCGCGACACCGGTCATCTCGGCCAATGGGTCAACCAACGGAGTGCTGTGGGTGTTGGCGACGGTAAAAAGCACCAATGCCGTTCTGCATGCCTACGACGCTACGAACCTTGCGCGGGAACTTTACAACACAGGCCAAAACGCAACCCGCGATCAAGCCGGCTTGGCAGTGAAGTTTGCCGTCCCCACCGTGGCCAACGGAAAGGTGTACGTCGGGACCGCGACCGAACTTGATGTTTACGGCTTGCTGCCCTAGTTTTCGAGTGAGTCGATTTAAGCTTCCGTGAATCAATAGCCCTTGGTAATCGGAAGATTGGCGGGCTATACTCGAAAGATAGTTCCCGGCGATCTCCTCAATTCCGTACAATCCTCATTTAGGGTTGTTGTGCCGCTGGCATGCTTAGTCCGACCGGCGGTCGATGAGTCTGCTTTAATGCCAGCCATCTTTTCGCACTTGTGGGATATAAGCGCAGGCCTGTCTGGGCGACGGCGGAGCTGCGACCGGCGACCGCCCGGATTGTCCACCGGGAACGGCACGGGCCGGATTTTCGGTCTCCTCCTCATGCTTTGCCTTGCCGCTCAGGCCCAGGAGCCCTGGACCTGGCAGAAAGTCCAACAGCGGTTTGAGGCAAGTAACCCTACTCTCCGAGCCGGCGCCTTAAACATAGACGAGTCCAAGGCACAGGAAATCACGGCTCACCTGCGGCCGAATCCGGGACTGACGCTCTCCGGCGACCAGATCGATCCCTTCGGTGCCGGCCCGAATCACGGTCCCTTAGCCTATTTCTTTCCATCCGCCTCGTTCAGTTACCTGTATGAGCGCGATCACAAACGCGATCTCCGCTACGAAAGCGCCAGGAAGGCAACGGGGATCGCAATTTCAACCCAGGCCGATCTGGAACGGACCTTGCTGTTCAATCTCCGCACGGCCTTTGTGAATATCATGCAAGCCAAGGCCGTGTTCGACCTGGCCAAGGAGAATCTAACCTACTACGACCATTTGCTCGATGTGAGTCGCGAACGATTCAAGGCGGGGGACATTGCAGAGATCGATCTCGACCGTCTGGAGTTGCAGCGAGTGCAATACCAATCGGATGTGCAGACCGCGGATGTGAACCTGCGCACGGCGAAAATTCAGCTGCTGATGCTGTTGAACGACCGCACCCCGATCGAGAAATTTGACGTTACCGGCGAATTCGATTTCAAGGATCAGCTTCCGGCTTTGGACGATGTGCGGCAGACGGCGCTCGACACCCGGCCGGATCTGAAAGCGGCAACGCAATCCCTGGATAAAGCCAAGACCGACTATAAACTGGCAGTCGCGAACGGGTCGACGGATCCAACTTTTGGGTTGGACGTAGCGCGCAATCCTCCGATCGACCTTTATTTCGGGGTGAATGTAAGCATTCCGCTCCGGATTTTCGACCGAAATCAAGGTGAAAAGAAGCGCACCCAACTCGACATCGAACGCAACCAGCGGCTCCTGGACGCCGCCCAGGCACAGGTTTTCAGCGATGTGGATTCCGCCTACGCAACCCTGAACAGTAATGTGCTCCTCTTGCAGCCCTACAAACAGAAATATCTGCAACAGGCGGTACACGTGCGGGACACCGTAACGTTTTCATATCAGCACGGCGGGGCTTCGTTGCTTGATCTTTTGAACGCGCAAAGCGATTACCGCTCGGTGCAGCTCAATTATCTGAACCTGGTAGGTTCTTATCTGAACGCGGCCAGCCAGCTCAATCTTGCCGTGGGTCGCGAGGTCATTCAGTGAAACGACGCTTGGTCCTCTTAGAAACTATTCTTTGCATCGTGGTGACCCTTGGGTTCACCGGTTGCAGCGAAAGCAAGGGGGACCCCAAATCGGAGGCGCCACCCAAGGCAGTCGTTCAGCCGGATCTCGATGCCAACAACTTCAAAGTCGATCATCCGGAGCAGTTCCCCCTGGTGGCGGCGGTCGAGCACAAAGCGGTCCCGGCGCTCAACGCAACCGGCGTCGTGCAACCCGACATCTCGCGCGCCGTGCCGGTGATTTCGTTGGCTGCCGGACGTGTCGTTGAAGTTAAGGCCAGGCTCGGCGATGTCGTGGAAAAGGGCCAGGTGCTGTTGAGAGTCCGCAGCAACGATGTTTCCGGCGCCTACCAGACTTATCTGAAGGCCGAAAATGGGGAGCGCCTGGCTCGCTTGCAGTTGGATCGCTCCCAGTTGCTCTACGAAAAAGGAGCGATCGCCAAAAGTGCCCTGGAGATCGCTCAGGCGACGGCAGCCGATGCCAAGACCGACCTGAACGCCGCCACTGAACAGTTGCGTGTTCTCGGCATCGACAAAGACCATCCCTCGGGCATCGTCGACATCGCCGCGCCCATCTCGGGAGTTATCACCGACCAACAGATTACGAATGCTTCGGGAGTTCAGGGTCTCTCGGGACCGAATCCGTTTACGATTTCCGATCTATCGTACGTCTGGATTCTCTGTGACGTTTACGAGAACGATCTGGACGCAGTGAAAGTCGGCGATACGGCCGACATCCATCTGAACGCCTATCCCAAGGAAGTATTCAAAGCCCGCGTGGATAACATTCTGCCCATCCTCGACCCCAACCTGCGTACCGCAAAAGTTCGGCTGGAGGTAAAGAATCCAGGACAGATGCGGGTCGGAATGTTCGTTACGGCCACGTTCTACGGCAAGCAAGCCGAAACCCATTCCACGATTCCGGCGTCGGCGATCCTGCACTTGCACGACCGCGAGTGGGTTTATGCCCCGCTGGGCAACGGGCGCTTCAAACGCCTCGAAGTGGTAACCGGAAACATGCTGCCCGATAAGCAGCAGGAGGTCGTTTCCGGTATCAAGCCCGGCGATCAGGTCGTGTCGAACGCGCTCGATCTGCAAAACACGGTGGAACAATAGGTGCAGCGATAGATGATCCGCCGCGTCGTCGATTTCGCGCTCGATAACCGCCTGCTCGTCCTGGGCATGGCACTTTTGTTATTT
Source organism: Candidatus Sulfotelmatobacter sp. (assembly GCA_036500765.1). Lineage (NCBI taxonomy): Bacteria > Pseudomonadati > Acidobacteriota > Terriglobia > Terriglobales > Candidatus Korobacteraceae > Candidatus Sulfotelmatobacter > Candidatus Sulfotelmatobacter sp. Next base: position 127,552 of record DASYBM010000002.1, on the reverse strand, counting down.
GCCTGGGGCATTCTTTCATTTCGAAACCTGCCGATCGAAGCTTATCCAGATGTTGCCGACAATTACGTCGAAATCATCACGCAGTGGCCGGGAATTTCTGCGGAACAAATCGAGCAGCAGGTCACAATTCCGCTGGAAACGGCGATGAACGGCATTCCCGGAATCGTTCATCTGCGATCCTTTTCCTTGTTCGGCCTGTCCGACCTGAAGCTCATATTCGAGGACGGAACCGACAACGCCTGGAATCGCGAGCGGGTGCTCGAGCGCCTTGCCCAAGTGACGTTGCCGACTGGCGTGGTGCCGCAGATGGGCACAGACTGGAGTCCGGTCGGCCAGATTTATTTCTTCACCCTGCGCAGTACCAATCCCAGGTACGACCCGATGGAACTGAAGTACCTCGAGGACTGGGTCATCGAGAAGAACCTCAAGTCGGTTCCCGACATCGTCGACGTCGCCAGCTTCGGCGGCCAAACGCGCGAGTACCAGGTTCGCGTCGATCCCAATAAGTTGATCGCCTATGGCCTGAGTCTGGCTCAGGTCGAGCAGCAACTGACCAACAATAACGCCAATGCGGGCGGCAGTTTCATTCAAGAGGGTCTGCAACAGATTAACGTTCGCGAGGTTGGCCTGGTCGGTCATGTTCGCGACATTGAACAGACGGTCATCCTGACCAGGAACGGCACGCCGCTGCGCGTGAAAGATATTGCGGTCGTGTCGCAGGGCCCGAAAATCAGGCTGGGTCAATTTGCGCGCGCGATTCACCGCGACGACGGAAAGATCATTGACAACGACGATGTGATCTCCGGCATCGTCCTGCTGCGGAAAGGCGCGGCCGCGGATACGGCCTTGAAAAATCTCCACGAGAAAATCCAGGAGATGAACGATCACATCCTGCCGCCCGGAGTGAAGATCGTCCCTTTCCTCGATCGCACCGTTCTCGTGAAGCTGACCAGCCACACCGTGCTGCACAACCTGACCGAAGGCATGATCCTGGTCTCAATCGTCCTATTCCTGTTTCTGGGGAATGTGCGAGGCGCGCTCATCGTCGCCGCGACCATTCCGTTCTCGCTGCTTTTTGCGTCGATTTGCCTGGATCTGAGCCGCATTCCCGCCAACCTTTTGTCCATCGGCGCATTGGATTTTGGCGTACTGGTGGAAGGCGCGATTGTGTTGCTGGAAAATATTGTGCGTAGTCTCAGTGGCGTCGGCAGCGGCACCAAGACCTCCATCGAAAAAATCAGCGATGCCTCGCATGAAGTGCAGCGTCCGGTGTTCTACGCCATTATCATCACGATCACCGCATTTTTGCCGATCTTCACGCTCCAGCGGGTGGAAGGCCGTTTGTTCAAGCCCATGGCCTGGACCGTCGCCTTTGCGCTGCTGGGGGCGCTGCTTTTTTCGATCGTGATTGCGCCGGTTCTGGCCAGCTTCGCCTTCGCCAAAGGAGCGAAAGAATGGCACAACCCGGTAATGACCGCCATAGCAAAATATTACCGGAGCGCCCTTCGGTGGGCCATTCATCATCGCGTAATCACGGTTGGCGCGTGCGTGTTTGCGTTGGCTGTGGGAGGTTATCTGGCCTTCGGCGGCGCGATTGGCTCCGAATTTCTGCCGCACCTCGACGAGGGAGCGCTTTGGGTCCGGGGCACGCTTGCTCCCAGCACTGGGCCGGACGAAGGCATTCGCGTCGCCAACCAGGCTCGCATCGTACTCTGCTCCTTTCCGGAAGTCCCGCAATGCACCAGCCAGGTGGGCCGTCCCGACGACGGAACCGACAATACCGGTTTTTTCAATACCGAGTTCTTCGTCGATCTCAAGCCTAAAGAAGACTGGCGTCCGGTATTCCACGAAGACAAAGATGAACTGATCGCCGCCATGCAGCGCGAACTCGACAAAATTCCCGGCGTCCTCTGGGGCTTTTCGCAACCCATCGAAGACAACATGGAAGAAGCCGTCAGCGGCGTAAAGGGCGAACTGGCCACTAAGATCTATGGCGATGATTTGAAAACGCTCGAAGGCAAAGCGGATGAGATTGTGGCCGTCATGCGCGGCGTCAAGGGAATTGAAGATCTCGGAGTCTTTCGAGTACTCGGCCAGCCGAACCTGAATGTAACGGTGGACCGCAGTGCCGCGGCCCGCCATCAGATCAACGTGGCCGACGTGCAGGACGCGGTCCAGACTGCCGTCGGCGGCAATGCCCTTACCCAGGTGCTGCAAGGCGAAGCGCGCTTTGATCTCGTCCTGCGCTATCTCCCGCAGTTCCGCGACACCAAAGAAGCCATCGAAAATATTCGGCTGCTATCGCCCACGGGAGAGCGCGTTTCGCTAGCGCAACTCTGCCGGATTCAGGTGGAGGACGGCGGCAGTGAAATCTATCGCGAGGGCAACGAGCGCTATATCGCCATCAAATACAGCGTCCGCGGGCGCGATCTGGGGAGCGCGGTCGAAGAAGCCATCGCCAAAGTGACGCAACAGGTGAAACTGCCCATCGGCTATCACCTGAAATGGGAGGGCGAATATGCCAGCCAGAAGCGAGCCAATGCGCGCCTGCTGATCGTGCTGCCCATCACGATCCTCATCATCTTTATCATTCTTTATACGATGTTCAAGTCATTTAAGTGGGCGATGCTGATCATGGCGAATATCGCGATCGCTCCCGTCGGCGGCCTGCTGGCGCTTCTTTTCACGGGCACGAACTTCAGCGTCTCTTCGGGAGTCGGGTTCCTGGCGCTGTTCGGCGTGTCGGTACAAACCGGCGTGATCATGCTGGAATACATCAATCAGTTGCGCGTGCGCCGCTACACCATCGAAGATGCTGCGGTCGAAGGCGCGGTGTTGCGACTGCGCCCGATCATGATGACCATGCTGGTGGCGACTTTAGGACTGCTGCCCGCCGCGCTCTCGCACGCCATCGGTTCGGATTCTCAACGTCCCTTTGCCATTGTGATCGTCGGCGGCCTGATCGCGGCCCTGGTGATGAGTATCTTCCTTCTGCCCACGCTCTACGTCTGGATCGCCGGGGAGCGCGACGTGCTGCCGGCCGCCGAGGGACAGTTCGAAGAGGGCGAGCACGTCGATTAACTCGCCGACGCTGTTCGCGGCTTTGACCCGAAGAAAGAATAAATCGCGATAAAGATATAAGAGACGAGCGGAACCAGATAGGCCACGGCAATGCTGTGGGCTGCTTCGGAAATGAATCCCATCATCGGCGTCAAAGCTGCGCCGCCCACGATCGCCATCACCAGCAGCGATCCGCCGATTTTTGTGTTCGGACCCAATCCTTTTAATCCAAGGGCAAATATTGTCGGGAACATCAGCGACATGAAAAAGCTGGTAAGAAATACGCACCACAAACCGAACCATCCCGGAAACAGCACGCCCAAAGAAACCAGGACGATGTTCGCAATGCTATACGCTCCCATCAGCTTGTTCGGAGCGATCGTGCGCATCAGGTAAGCCGAGGCGAATCGGCCCAGCCCGAAGGCCGCGAGCGTCCCGGTCAAAAAATAGCCGGCAATTTTTTCGGTTTGATGAGTGGATTCCTGAACGTACTGGATGAAGTAGCTCCAGGTGCCGACCTGTGCGCCGACATATAGAAATTGTGCGGCAACAGCCCACAAGAAATGCGGATAGTGCAGGAGTTCTCTGAAGTGGCCGTGGTCGCCCCGGCTGCTCTCGTGCTCGCTCTGAATGGCGGGAAACTTCGTGCGCAGGATAAGCAGCGCCCAGAAAATTGCGACTGCGCCAATCACGAGATAAGGCTTGATCACGCGCAGGGTTTCCATTCGCAGGTAAGCTTCGTAGAGTCCCTGGGCCTTGCGTGACGCGACTTCCTGCGGGGAGAGTTCCACGCCGGAGAAAATAAATACGGTTCCGATCAGCGCGCCCGAGATTGCCCCCAGAGGATTAAACGCCTGCGAAAAATTCAACCGTCTCTCCGACGTATCCGGATCGCCCAGTTGTGCGATGAAGGGATTGGAGGCCGTCTCCAGAAACGATAATCCGCTGGCAATCACAAACAGCGCGAACAGAAAGAAGCCATAGCTTCCCGCCACGGCGGCGGGCCAGAATAGAAAGCAGCCGCTGCCATATAGCAAGAGGCCGATTACGAATCCGGCTTTGTAGCCGGCTTTTCTCATCAGCAACGCGGCGGGCATGGCCAGCAGGAAGTAGCCCATATAAAACGCAGACTGCACCAATCCGGCCTGTGTGCGCGTCAGAGTAAACGATTTCATGAACTGACGAATCAGAACGTCGTTCAGGTTGTTCGGAATTCCCCAGAGAAAAAATAAGGCCGTCACGAGAATGAAGGGGACCAGATGGCCGGAAGGAAAAAGGGGATGGCGCGGGCCGGGATTTGAAACGGCAGGTTGTGTTGAGCTCAAGACATTCATAATTGCGCGCTTCTATCTAGTGCGCTCCCACCATCGGCAGAATCAGAGCTGAAGGATGCTCGACATCGTGATAGATGGTGTTGGTGGTGGACACATAGTTCCGCGCCGCACCCGCCGCCTCCCCGGTATTCAGATTTCGGTCGAAGCGCGGAAAGTTGCTGCTGGAAACCTCCAGCCGCAACACGTGCCCTTTGAGAAACAGATTGCTCGTCGACCAAAGATCAATCATGAATTTGTAAATCTGCCCGGGATTCATCAGCGACGGCTTCGCTTGCGAGTCGCGATAGCGTGCCCGCAAAATCCCCTCGGTAAGATTCTGAGCAAAACCGTCGGGCGCAACGTCGACCAGTTTGGCGGTAAAGTCGGTGTCCACCGCCGAGGACTTGGCGAACAGTTCCAGGCTGACGGGGCCGGTCACTTCGGTGTCCTGCGTGAACGCAGGAGTGGAATAGATCAAAACGTCGTCCCGATTTTCTACTGCTCGCTGATCGCGGGGTCCGGGCGGAAGGTGCCAGCTATCGCAGCACAAAGGCCCTCCGACGGTCGGCGCGGGATTCGAAGGATCGTAGAGGTAATGATCGGGCGCTTCCGCGCGCGGCACCGTTGTGGATAAACCGCCGTTCCCACGCAGCGAATTCGCGGCTCCCGCCGAATGCAAATAGTACTTCACGCTCTGAGCCCGCGCCAGTGGCCAATCGTCCTCTTCGCGCCATTCGTTTCGCCCCATCACGAAAATCCTGACCGGCTTCTGCTTCGCGAAATCGTTCTGGATTCCTTTCAGCAGGAACTCGTACCAGCTTAGAGTGACGTCGTCTTCATTCCATTGCGCCGCGGCTGGTCCGAAGTCGACGTCGCCGATCTTCTGTCCGTCACCGGCGTGGCCGCCGATGATCACCAGCAGGCGCTGGCCCGCGCGAGCTCCATCGCCGCCGTGAGCGCGGATTCCGGAAAAGTTGCGCAGCGATCCACCCTGAAAAATGTCATACCATGCCGCCACGTGTAGCGCAGGAACCTGAATGTCGGCATAGTGCTCCTCGATCGATACTTTTTTCCAGTAGTCGTCATAGCTGGGATGAGCCAGCCAGTCGAGGAAGTAAGGCGCGAGTTCGCTGGTCGCAGTTAGTTCCGCGGGCGGGTCAGACACATTGAACAAAGGATAGGTCGTTAGCGGCAGCTTCCAAATTCCTTGCAGCGCATTGACATTCTTTCCCATCTCGCGATCGAGCGTGTCCTCAGCCAGGCCGGACGTCCACGATTCATCGAACCATTGCTCAAAGGCTCCGCCCTGATACGTCCATCCATCGTGATAATTGCTGGCGGTGACGACGGGACAAATGCCTGCCAGATGCGGCGGATGCATGATCGCTGCCAGCATCTGAGTTGCGCCGACATAGGAGCCGCCAAACATTCCGACCTTGCCGTTGGAATACGGCAACGCGGCGGCCCACTCCACTGAATCGTAGCCATCGTCGGATTCATGTTTGAATGTGTACCATTCGCCTTCCGAGGAATAGCGTCCGCGCACATCCTGAAAGATCACAACGAATCCGCGGGCCGCAGCCCGCACGCCGAAGTTCACTCCATTACTCTTGTTGTATGGAGTTCGCTGCAACAGCACGGGGAACTTGCCGTCCGCTTTCGGGCGGTAAACGTCCGCCCGCAGGATGACGCCATCGCGCATCTTGGCAGCGACATTGCGCTCGATCGTTACTTCATACATGTCGGCAGCGTGGACGATGCCGCTGGTAAGAAAGGCGCAGAGGATTACGGCGGACGCGATTAGTTTTTCGAAGTTCAGCCTGCGGATCATTTGGCCTCGGTGACTGAGAGTAGAGTGTCTTGGAGCGAAATCATACGCGGCGAGAGCACGATAGGGAAGCGGGGCAGAGGCAGCTCAAAACCCTTAACCACAGAGGATACCGAGGATTACAGAGAAAATCCCAAGACTCTGTGATTCTCGGTGCCCTCTGTGGTTAAAGATTTTGTCTTCTCGATTTCAGGATTCGTTCGTACGGCTGCGGAATGCCTTTTGCACCAGCGTGTAGCGCGCCGCGCCGATCAGTCCGCAGTCGTCGTTCAAAATGATCTTCACCGGCATGTCGCGCAGAACCGTCTCCAGGCGTCCTTTGTCGAGAAACGACTGCATGAACACAGGATCTTTCATTCTAGGGACGATCTTTGCCGCGATGCTCCCGCCGATGAAAATGCCGCCCAGTGTCATGTAGTGCAGGGCGCAGTTGCCCGTCTCCGCTCCAAAGGCGCTCACGAAGATGGTCAGCGCTTCATTGCAGATCGCGGCGGTGCCTTCCAGAGCAATCTGCGAAATCAACGCTGGTACGTCCGGCGCAGTATTGATCTGTTCTCCGAGCCAGGCAGGCTCCTCTGCCCTCTTGCTATCGCGCAGGAATTCATAGATGTTCCTGATCCCGGGGCCGGAAAGAATGCGCTCACAACTGATGCGTCCATATTTTTTCAGAAGATAAGCCAGCAATTCCATCTGGAGCTCATTCCTGGGAGCGAAGTCGGCGTGGCCGCCCTCGCACGCAAAGGGATGATGCCGAAAACCGTCCCAATAGAGTCCGGCAACGCCGAGGCCGGTGCGGGCGGAGATGACGGCGCGGTTGCCTTCGGCGTCTTCCGAGCCTTCACTCAACGTAACGAAATCCTTGGAGTCGAGCGCATCGATTCCATAGGCGTAGGCTTCCAGATCGTTAAGCAGTCCGACGGAATTGAGTTTGAGTTGTTTCGCCAGTTCGCGCGAATCGATGGTCCACGGAAGATTGGAAATCTTGCTTCGTCCCGAGCGCACTGGCCCGGCCACACCAAAGCATGCGCTATGCACGGGAATGCCTTCAGTTCGGACGAACTGCGTAAGGATTTCCGGCAAGCCGTCGTGTTCCTGGCTCATGTAAGTTTTCTCGACCACGCGTTGCAGCCGGCTCCCTTCGGTGTCGAAGGCCGCCAGCCGCGTACGAGTTGCGCCGATGTCGCCTGCAAGAATCATGGCTCAATCTTCCTCCATTGCCGGTCGTCGAGTTCCAGTAATTGGTCGGCCTCCGCGGGGCCCCAGCTACCGGATGCGTAATTGGGAAACTTGCGCGGAGGCAAGGCGCGCCACACATCCAGCACCGGATCGACCACGCTCCATCCCGCTTCGACCATGTCCGCCCGTTGGAACAAAGTCGCGTCCCCCATCATGCAGTCGTACAGCAGAACTTCGTAGCCGGTGTAGGCATCGGCTCCAAAATATTTCGAGTACTCGAAACTCATGTCGACCGATCCCACGCGCAGCACAGGGCCGGGAATCTTCGCGCCGAAGCTCAACGAGATTCCTTCCACAGGTTGGATCTGTATCACGAGCGTGTTGGTATGCAGTTTGTGAAGGGGTGCATTGCGGAATAATTCGAACGGCGTGCGCTTGAAACGGATCGCGATCTCGGTGTGGCGTTTGGCCAGCCGCTTTCCGGTGCGCAAATAAAAAGGCACGCCCGCCCAACGCCAGTTGTCGATGTTGAGCTTGAGCGCCACGAAGGTTTCGGTGCGCGACTCGGGAGCGACTCCAGCCTCCGATCGGTAACGCGGAACTTTTTCTTCGCCCAGCGTCCCCTCGCCATACTGTCCCCGCACGCTGCGCTGCAACACCAGTTCGGAGTCGAGCGGCAGAAGCGAATGCAAGACTTTGGCCTGCTCATTCCGCACCGCATCGGCTTGAAACGACACCGGAGATTCCATGGCGGTCAGGCTCAGCAACTGCATCACATGATTGGGCACCATGTCGCGCAGCGTTCCCGCATTGTCGAAATACGGTCCGCGGCGCTCCACTCCAACCGTCTCGGCATTCGTGATCTGCACATGGTCGATATAGCGGCGATTCCAGATCGGCTCGAAGATGGCGTTATCGAACCGAAACACCATGATGTTCTGCACCGTCTCTTTGCCCAGATAATGGTCGATGCGATAGATCTGGTTTTCTTGCAACACGCTCTTGATATCGCGATTCAAAGCCTTCGCCGACTCCAGATCCTGCCCGAACGGCTTCTCGATCACAACCCGCCGCCAGAATTGATTTTCTTGCTTCAATAAGCCGGCCCGGCCCAACTGCTGAACAATCGATGCGAAAAACTTGGGAGCCGTCGCCAGATAAAAAAGATAGTTGGCCTGAGTCTGGCGTTCGATGTCGATCGCCGCCAGCCGCTCGTGAAGTTTAGAGAATGTCGCGGGATCGCCAAAGTCGCCGCGCTCGTACGACAGCCGCTCCCGCAGCCACTTCAGATGCTCAGCGTCGCCATCGCCGTTGGGAAGAAATTCGCCGACCTGATTGCGAAACGCATCCACACTCAAGTCATCGACGGACACGCCCAAGATGGCGAAATTGTCCGGCAGCAATTTCGCTTTCACCAGATTAAACAGGGCGGGAACCAGCTTGCGTTTGGTGAGATCGCCCGCCGCCCCGAACAGCACGAACACACAAGGCGCGGCGGTTTTTCCGGCGAACGGAATGTCAGGATCGGAGATGGCTGGAGTCGCACTCGACATACTTCACTCTCAATGATGGATCCCCAATGCAATGGGAGGGTGCCAGCATTTTAGGCTACGAGGGAGTGATTTCCCAAACCGTGACGGCGGGTGGCGCAAGAGTCTGGAGCCTTGCGGATTGTCGCGCCAGGCCCAGACGTGGAGCTCGAAGAACGACGTGATGGCGAACCGATTCGGCGCGGGAACGAAGTTGACAACCTGCCCATCGAGCGCCGGAGCAGTGTTATTGTTGGCAGCTAGCCAACTCGCCGAGTCGAGGATGAACTCGACGCCGACGAGGGTCATCCTGCCGTCGTCTGGCTCGTAGATGAGAGCCTGCGGCCGGGCGGGATCGAAAGACCGCCCGCAAAGCCCCAGCCTCTCACACAAGCTTTGGTACATTAAAGGCGACAGAATAATCCAATGAGAAACGTAATCTACGCAATCAACATCACGCTGGATGGCTGCGTCGACCACACCAAACAATTAGCCGATGACGAAATCCTCGAATATTTTACGCACCTTTTGCGAGAGGTTGACGTGCAGGTCTTTGGGCGTAAGACTTATCAATTGATGGTTCCCTATTGGCCTGATGTCGCAAAAAACCATTCTGAGACAAAAGCCTCGATCGAATTTGCTCGCGCCTTTATCTCCACGCACAAAATTGTTTTTTCGCGATCGCTAGGCAGCGCTGAAGATACAAACACAACAATCGTTCGTACCGACCTGCGCGACGAAATACTGAAGCTGAAACAAGAACAAGGTAAGAATATTTTAGTCGGCGGTGTAAGTGTTCCTTCACAACTCATAGAGCTGGGCCTGGTCGATGAATTTATTTTTGTCGTTGGGCCTATCATTGCAGGAGAAGGAACAAGGTTGTTGGAAGGCGTCAGCCTGCCGGAGAAATTCCAACTAAAACTCGTTGAGTCCAAGACTTTCGAATCAGGATGCGTTGCGCTCCGTTACTTGAAACAGTGACCGAAAACTCAGCCGATGACGACATCGAAGTCGCCATATCGGGCGACCACGGCTTGAAGCAGAATCTTCGCCATGCCGGGTGGTTTTGGTGGGGTTCAATATGCCGCTTCTATTAGGTGGCCGGATATGCCGACATCAGGGTAGCCGGAAGAAATGCTCCCTATTTACGATGGGTTTAGATTTCTGGCGGAGAGTGAGGGATTCGAACCCCCGATACCCGTTAAGGTATGCCGGTTTTCAAGACCGGTGCCATCAACCGCTCGGCCAACTCTCCGGCTTCTAAAAGCTTACGTACGGTGCGTGATCCAGCCGCTTCACTAGTTTACAACAGCGACACTGAACTCAAAGACTAGTGCTATTCGTCAGTCAACGATCGAGCAGGCCGAAGGCCCTCGAATGAAACTCCATCACTTCGTCGAAGTGAGAAATGAAATAGGTCAGGCTGTGATCGCCGGGATAGGCGTGATATTCGTGTTTTACCCCTTCTTTTTGCAGTTCCTCGTGCAGTGCCGCGGCCCCTTTTTCAAAACCGTAATTGTCATCCTGGCCGCAGTTGAAATAGATGGCGACCTTGCGCAGCGCGGCGGCATTTTTCTTCGCCAGCACGAACGGACTGTTTTCATTCCAGTGGACAACGTTAATCGGATTTCCGAAGACTGGAGCAAGCACGCCGGCAAGCGGCGCGCCGGTTCGCGAAGCGGAGTCCAGATCATGCGGCGACTCAGTAATGAGCGCGGCACTCTGTGCGCTGACGGCGGAGAACAATTCAGGATGCGCGAACGCGAGCCGCAGCGCCCCATAACCACCCATGGAAATTCCGGCAAGCGCGCGTCCGGAGCGGCCTGGCCGAATTCGGTACGCGCTCTCGATGCGGGTCATAAATTCCTGCAAAAAGAAGTCGTTGTAACGCACGGCGCCGTCGGCGGAGTTGATGTAGAAGCTGCGGCGGCCCTCGGGCGCGACGATGAGAAAATCTCCCATCTTGTGCTGGTTGCGCAGATCGTCGAGCAGAGTCCAGCCGCCGCTATTGAACAAAGTTCGTTCGTTGTCGCCGAGGCCATGCAGAAAATAGAGCACAGGATATCGCGCAGGAGCATGCTGCGTCCCGCCCGCATCGTAGCCTGGCGGCAAATAGACGCAGTAATGAACCACCTGCTGCAGGATACGGCTCTTCATCGCGTTGCAGTCGATGCGGCTCTGCGCGGTGGCCAAACTGCCAACGATCAATACGAACAAACAAACGACACCGGAGGTGCGGCGCAGGATTGCGGCCCCGATCATGCAAATCAGTTTACTCGTAGCGCAGCGCCTGCACAGGATCAAGCCGGGCGGCTCGTCCCGCGGGGTATAAGCCCGAAACCATGCTGACGGCGAACGAAAATACAATGGCTCCCACTACCAGCCACCATGGTACCGCCCAGAAATGTTCAGGCGGAAACGACTGGCTCTTGAGATAGATATTGGTGCCGAAGTTGATCAACTGGCCGATCGTCCACCCGAGCGCCACGCCCACCATCCCGCCGAGAATTCCCATGCCGCCGGCTTCCGCGAAGAAAAGCTTCATGATGTCGACGTCGCTGGCGCCGATGGCCTTCATGATGCCGATTTCTCGGCGCCGTTCCAGAATCGCCATCACCAGCGTATTTACAATTCCAATCGACGACACGATCAATGCTAAGCTCCCGAAAATTCCCAGGAATGCGTATAAGATTTTGAACACTTGTTGCAGGCCGCGGCTGGCGTCGAGAATCGAGAACGTGCCGAACCCCTTTTTCTTGACCGCGTCTTCGACCATTTGCACTTTCGCCGGATCTTTCACGCGCACGCTGATTGAGGAATAAACCGGCTGGCCGCTGGCCGCCTGAGAAATTTCACGCAGATCGGTGGGCTGCATCACGTGGAGACTTTCCGCCAGCATTAACGGCAGGAACACTTTCGCTCGCGTCGGACCGCGCATGCTTTCCAGATCGAGATCGGCGACGCCGACAATTTTAAGTTTCTGCTCTCGCGAAACCACGGAATATGCGGCTGCCGCCAGACTGCTGTCGGCGAACTTTGCCGTATCGGTGCTGGGCGCGGGAGCCGCTGCGGGGCTGGCATCGCGCTGCGCGTACCGCATGATCAATTCTTTGCCGAGCAAAGGCTTCGCCAGCTCGGCGACATTCGGCTCATCCGCTCCGCGCGCCGGAGTCTTTCCCAGTAACTCCTCGGCGAACGATTTTTGCAGGATCACTTCTGGAGCGGTGTCCGAAGAGAAAAAGCTGCCCTGCATGCCATCGAACGCATCATTGGATTTTGCCGAGTCGGGCAGGGCTGAGATCATGGTCAGATGAGGCTTGTCGTCGAATCGCAGTTCGGTGATGAAACGAATATCCGGATACGCCTCGACGACATTTGGCAGTCGCTCGATTTCCTGCCGCGCAGGTTCGTCCAGCACGCGGCTTTCGCCCGGCGCCGGCGCATTGCGTTCATCTTCGCGCCCCATCCCGCGCAAATCGCGGTGAGATGTGACCAGAACAGTATCAAATAAGCCCGATTTCGCCAGCCGCCGCGAAAACAACTGTTGCAGCCCGATTCCCAGCGAGAGCATCGCCACCAGCGAGGCCACGCCCACCGAGATTCCGACTGTGGTCAGCGAGTTTCGCAACAGCGACTCGCGCAGATTCCGCAAGGCGAGTTCTGCCAGATCGGGAAGTTTCACGACAGACCTCCCGGCAGATCCCTCGTATTTGGCCGGTCGTCATTAGTCCGATCGCCGTTCATACGATCATCGACCAGTTTTCCGTCCGCCAGAAAGATCATGCGTTGCGCGTAACGCTCTGCCAGCGCCCGCTCGTGCGTGACCATCACCACAGTCATTCCTAACTCCCGATTGAAGTCGCGAATCATATTCATGATCCCGGTTCCCGTGTGGCTGTCGAGATTTCCGGTTGGCTCATCAGCCAATAGCAACTTCGGCCGGTTGATGAGCGCGCGGGCCAGCGCCGCCCGCTGCTGCTCCCCGCCCGAAAGTTCGCTGGGACGATGATCCATGCGCGCCCGCAATCCAACCCGCTCCAAAGCTTCGCGCGCCAACGCGGCACGATTGCTGCGATCGATCTCGGCAAAGCGCAAAGGAAGTTCCACGTTCTCCGCGAGCGTCATGCTGGCGATCAGATTGAACGACTGAAACACCATTCCCACGACATGCAATCGATACTTGGCCAGTTCCTCGCGCGAGAGCTTGGCCAAGTTGCGATCCTGCACGACTACGCTGCCCGAGGTCGGTCGATCCAGCCCGGCGATCAAATTCAATACAGAAGACTTCCCCGAGCCGGAGCTGCCGAGCAGCGCAACGAACTCTCCGGCGCGAACTTCAAGCGAGACGCCATCGACAGCGCGAATCACAGCTTCGCCCATGCGGTAATGGCGGCAAAGGTTTTCACTGCGGATCGCGATGGTTCCACGCGCCTCCGCAATTACAGGAGCACTCGTCATAATTTCGCTAAGTCGCTAGCGCATCTCTCCCCGCAGCACGCGCAAAGCATCCGCTGCTCTTACGTCACCGTTTTTCGAGTCCTTGCCGTTCCCAGTCACCGTGACGGCATCGCCCTCGCCCGGAGCGAGAAATAGATTTTCTTCCACCCCGTGTTGCCGCGTATACAGGTCGTAGTAGCGCCCGCGTGCGGCATAGAGTTGCGCGTGCGTCCCGCGCTCCACAATCTGCCCCTGTTCCATCACCATGATTTGGTCGGCCCGGCGAATCGTCGAAAGCCGGTGCGCGATCACGAACGTCGTCCGCCCCTGCATCAGATAGGAGAGCCCCTGCTGAATCATCTGTTCCGATTCCGAGTCGAGGCTGGAAGTTGCCTCATCCAGAATCAGGATGCGCGGCTCCGCCAGAATCGCGCGGGCAATCGAAATTCGTTGCCGCTGCCCGCCCGAGAGTTTAACGCCGCGCTCCCCTACGATGGTTTCGTACTTGTCGGCAAACGACTCGGCGAACTCGTCCACGCGCGCGATGCGGCACGCGCGCAACACTTCCTCATCGGTCGCGTTCGGGCGCGAGAACGCAACGTTCTGCCGGATCGTTCCATCGAACAGAAACGATTCTTGCAGCACTACGCCCAGCCGCGTGCGGAAAGAATCGAGCCGCACCTCGCTCAAGTCCGCGCCGTCGACGCGTACCGCGCCCTTCGAGGGCACGTAAAATGCCGAGATTAGTCCGATCGTCGTCGACTTTCCAGATCCCGAAGACCCCACAAGCGCCGTCACCGTTCCCGGCTCCGAGCGGAACGAAATATTCCGCAGAACGTCGTGGACTCCGTCGTAGCTGAACGTCACGTTTTGAAACTCGACCGTGCCGACGATGTCGCGCAGTTGCACGGAACGTTTCGGGTCCCGATCCTCCTGGTGTTCGCGCATGATTTCCTGCGTCCGCTCCAAGCCGGCAATCGCCTCGGTCAGTTGCGTGCCGATTTGCACTACCTGCATGACTGGGGCAACCAGAAAAACCAGCAGGAAATTGTAGGAAAAATAACTTCCGGGACTTAGAGTGTGCGCCACCATCTGTCGGCCGCCAATGAACATCGTGGCCGCGCCCACCACGCCCAGCAGCACGCTGGCGGAAAGTCCCATCAGCGACGTCGCCGTCAGCGTGCGCATGACGTTATCGAGCAGTCGTCGCACGCCAGCCGCGAAAATCTTTTCTTCGCGCTCTTCCGCGTGATAGCCCTTGACCACTCGCACGCCGCCCAGAGACTCCGTCAGTCGCCCGGTCACCTCCGCGTTAATCTTGCCGCGCTCGCGAAAAATCGGGCGAATCACCGAGAACGCCCGGTTCAAGGCAAAAGCAAAACAACCAAGTGATCCCACCGCAATCAGCGTGAGGGGCGCGCTGATTCGAAGCAGCAGCACCAGTGCGATGCTCGCGGCGACCAGGCCTCCGGCAAAATCCACCAGCCCGGTTCCCAGCAGATTGCGCACCCCCTCCACATCGCTCATGATGCGCGAGACCAGCGCGCCGGTCTTATTGGTATCGTAAAAGGCTACAGGCAAACGGGAGATGTGCGATTGCACCTCTTCGCGCAGATCGGCGATCAGCCGCTGCGCCGCTTTTGACAGCAACTGGGTCAGCGAAAACGAAGTTATTCCCTGTACCACCGTAGCCAGCAAAACGGAAAAAACCAGAGGCCGCAGCAGTCCCGTCTGATGTTTGCCAACGACGTTATCGATCAGAAATTTCGAGGAATACGGCAGCACGAAGCCCGCGATTTTGTTGATGACCATCAGCACAAAACCCAGCGCCAGCAACCCGCGGCGGGGGCGCATCAATTTCCAGACTTCCGGCCAAATGGCCTTCAGTCGTTGGATCTTTGGGGGCTTCACGCCATCTTTGGATGGAGAACTCAATCTATTCTTTGACTCACTTAGGCCCGGATTCGCTTCATTAATACCGCATTGTCACACATCCTGCGTGCCCGTGCCGACTGTGACAGGCGGCCAGTCAACGTTGTATGCTCGGGGCGTGTCCCGCCCGTCATCCCCGGAACGATCATCGAACCGATCGCCGGACCGTTCCCCGACCCTGGGCTTATTGCTCGGACTGCTGATTACGCTGTCGGCGGTTGTGGCCTACTCCGCCTACATCACCTGGCAGGTGAATGGCCTGCGCAGTCTGCAGACTGGATTGGTTGACCGCAACCGCAAGGATTCCCTGCAATTGCTCAGAATTCAGAACGACCTCAATGTGCTCGCCGTCGCCATGCGGGACATGGTGAGCGGAGACGAAAATTATCCTTTGACGGCATGGTCGGCGCAGTTCCGGCGAATTCGAACCGATCTCGACGATGCGATGCGCCTGGAAGCGGGCTTCGCCGCCACCAGCCGCACTCCCGAGCAGAGCGCCTTTCTGACCGCAAATTTTAACCAGTTCTGGGATGCCGTCGATCGCGTGTTCGAGCTTGCCCGCGCCGGCAAAGACAAGGATGCGCGCGAGCAAACCCAGCTCTCATTGCAGGAACGGCAAGCCGCGCTGAGCACGGCCGTGGCCCGATTGCTGGTGCAGAACAGCGAAAACGAAGAGCAGGCCGGACAACGCATCGTGCAGATCTACGATCGCGTGCAGAAGCAGGTCTATGTTTTTCTTGCGGCAACCCTCCTGGCCGTCCTGCTGAGCGGCCTTTCCGTGATCCGCCGGAACCGGCGGCTGTTCGCGCGTCTGGCCGAGGTTTCGGAGCGGCGCAGCGAACTGGCGCAGAAGCTGATCGCCACACAGGAATCCACGCTGCGCTATATTTCACGCGAACTCCATGATGAGTTCGGTCAGATCCTTACCGCGGTGGGCTCCATGCTCCGCCGCGCCGGAACTCACGCGCCCGAAGGATCGCCGCTGCGAGCGGATTTGAAAGAGGTGCTCCAGATTGTGCAGACCACGCTTGACAGTGTTCGCAGCCTCTCGCAGGCCCTGCATCCGGTAATGCTCGATGAAGCCGGCCTGGAGAGTACGCTCGATTGGTATATCCCCACTGTGGAACGACAAACCGGAATTGCCATATCCTATGACAAGCAGGGCGCGGCGTTCCCCGTGGATGGGGCGGCTGGCGTGCACGTTTACCGTGTCGTGCAGGAAGCTTTGAATAATGTGGCGCGGCACTCCGGCGCTAAAACCGCGTGGGTGCGCCTGCGTTTCTTGCCGGATGCGCTGGAACTGGAAGTCGAAGATCATGGCGTCGGATTTGCCGAGCGGCCAGGGAAACACGGCATCGGGCTGGTCGCGATGCGCGAGCGTTCCGAACTGATGGGCGGACAAATTATTTTTTCGCGCCCCGCCGAAGGCGGAACCCGCGTGCATCTCGCCGTCCCCAGGGAAAAAGCGGAGTCTTATGGAAAAGAAGATCACAGTGTTGCTGGTGGATGATCACAGCCTGGTGCGGCGCGGTTTCCGCCGCATGCTCGAAGATGAGGCCGACATGGAAGTCGTCGGCGAAGCCGGCAATGGCGAAGATTCCGTTCAACTGGCGAAACAACTTCGTCCTCGCGTCGTCGTAATGGATTGCGCGCTGCCCGGCATGAACGGCCTGGACGCGACGCGCCAGATCATCCAGGATTCACCCGCCACCGCCGTTCTCATGCTCAGCATGCATAGCGAAAGCACGTGGGTGCGACAGGCCGTTGAAGCCGGCGCCAAAGGCTACATTCTGAAAAACGCCATGGACCTCGAACTGGGCGCGGCAATCCGCAAGGTTGCCGCCGGAGAAACAGTATTCGATCCTCAGGTTGAGCAGCGAGAAACGCTCAGAGGCGAGCGCAGCGCGGCCCTGACGCAGCGCGAACTGGAAGTCTTGCAGATGATCGTCGACGGCAAGTCCAACAAAGAAATTGCGACCGCGCTCGATCTCAGCGCCAACACCATCGCGGTTCATCGCGCGAACATTATGAACTCGCTGGGAATCCATAAAACTGCGGAGTTGGTCGTATACGCGATTCGCGCCGGGCTGGTGAACGTTCGGTGACATCTTCCGTGAATCGTCGGGCATTTCTGGCAAGAATGGCGATCATGGCGGGCGCGGCCGGGCTGACCTCGTCATCGCAGTTGCCTTGGTTGCAGGCTATAACGCCGCAAGCGCAGGCGGAAGCCCCGGTCGCCGGCTTTCGTTTCAGCGACGTGACCATCCAGGCGGGAATTCATTTCCAGCACAACAGCGGAGCCTTCGGCGGAAAGTTTCTGCCCGAAACTCTCGGCTCCGGCTGCGCCTTTCTCGATTACGATCATGACGGATGGCAGGACATTCTCCTGATCAATGGCGCCGATTGGCCAGGGCACAAGAAACAACGTTCCACCTTGCGCCTCTATCGCAACAACGGCAACGGCACGTTCACCGACGTCACAACCCGTGCCGGACTCGACATCGAAATGTATGGTATGGGCGTGGCCGTGGGCGATTACAACAATGACGGTTTTCCCGACATACTGATTACCTGCGTCGGACAAAATCGCCTGTTTCGCAACACCGGCAAAGGCAAGTTCGTGGACGTGACGGCAACCTGCGGCCTCGGGAAACGTGAGGGATTCAGCACATCCGCATTATGGTTCGACTACGACCGCGACGGCCTGCTCGACCTCTTCGTTTGCAACTACGTGAAATGGTCGCCCCAGCACGACGTATTTTGCAGCCTCGACGGCAAACATAAATCGTATTGCACCCCCGAAGCCTATCGCGGCGCGACTTGCTGGCTTTTTCACAATCGCGGCGACGGAACCTTTGAAGATGTCACCGCGGCCAGCGGAATTTTCGACAGCAGTTCGAAATCGCTCGGAGTCGCGCTGTTTGAAGACAGGAACGACGGCTGGCCCGATCTGCTCGTGGCCAACGATACGCAGCCCAACAAGCTGTATCGCAACCAGCACAACGGCACTTTCAAAGATTCCGCGGTCGAGGCCGGACTCGCCTTCAGCAGCGAAGGCAAAGCCCGCGCGGGCATGGGTGTCGACGTGGCCGATTTCGATAATTCCGGCGCACCGGGCGTCGCCATCACCAACTTCGACAATGAAATGATCGGTCTCTATCGTTCGAGCGGCAAGGCTTTCGAAGACATCGCCCCGCAATCCGGAGTAGGCATGGCTTCCAGAAACAGTCTCGGTTTCGGCTGCGCATTTCTCGACGTCAATCTCGACGGCTGGCTCGACTTCGCCGTGGCCAATGGCCACATCGACGACACCGTGCGCAACATTCGCGGCAACGTCGGCTACGCGCAACCGCCCCAGCTTTTTCTCAACAGCGGTAAAGGAACCTTTCGCGAGGTTGCGGCGCAAGTTGGCGGAGGCTTCGAGCAGCCGAAAGTCGGCCGCGGCCTGGCCTACGCCGACTTCGACCGCGACGGCGATCTCGACCTTCTTCTTACTACCAATAACGGTCCGGCTTACCTGTATCGCAACGATCAGCGGAGCGGGAATCGCAGCATCCGTTTCCGTTTGGCCGGAACCAAATCCAACCGCGACGGCATCGGCGCGATGGTGCGCGTTTTTGCGGGCGGTTTGACGCAGTCTCGAATGGTGAAGGGCGGTTCCAGCTACTTGTCGCAATCCGAACTTCCCGTGACCTTTGGCCTCGAAAAGCGCGATCGAGTTGAGCGCGTCGTCATCGACTGGCCCAGCGGGCGAACCGAAGAGTACAAGAATCTCGCTGCTGGCCGCACCTACGAGTGTACCGAAGGCAAGGGAATCGTCCCGCAGGATGGATATTAAGGATAATCAATATTAAGCATGATCAATATTAAGGAGGACGGATATTGAAGGCGATGAATTCCGATGAATAGCGACCGAGGCGATTACTGCGGCGGCTTGGCGACGCCCGGCTTCACGACATCTCCCGCAGCGTGCAGATCGATTTCCACGGAGTCGCTGACTCGCAAAAACAACGTGCTGGGATTTTTCATCCCCCACTTTTCGTACGGAACGGTGAAGTGAACGTTGGCTGCCCAATGATCGCCAGACATTTCCACCTCAGCCGGCACCGTAATCTCGCGATCCATCCCGTGAATGTTGAACACGCCGTGCACTCTCACCGCAGACTTTCCCGGGTTCGCGACGGCGCCTTCAATCTTATCGGGCCGAAAGGAAATATCGGGGTAGCGTTCGCTCTCCAAGACTTCTTTGTGCATCTTCCGGTCGCGCATGCCGCTGCCACTCTCGCCGCTGGCGGCGTCGACTACAATCTCGCCGGAGATTTTTCCCGAAACCGAATCGAGTTGCAATGCTCCACGTTTCAAATGAAAATTTCCCCGCACAGTGTGCAGCACATCCCCCAGGGTAAACTTGACTGAACTTTGAGCGGGATCAAACTGAAACCCGGCGTCCTGCGCCGCGGCTAAACTGCCAGTTGCCGAAATCACGCTGACGCTGAGCAGAAGCGCAGCCATGAACCCGCGCACGTTCAAGCCAGTGGTCGCCTTCATGGCTATGCCGACAATAGCCCCCACCCCAGTGTCAGCCCGTCCCAGACCAGTTGCCGGGGTGGCAAGGCCCCCACATGCATCGCCACCAACCGCTGAAAGGTCTCCGGATGCTTCTGGAATACCCGCAGCGTGCGCTGCTGGAGCCACGGACGCCCATCCAGCGTAAGCATCAGTCGCGCCATGATTCGCGGCCGCAATGCCAGCCGGCGATGCGCACTCTCGTAGCTCGCCAAATTTCCACTCCGTAAAGATTCCGTCAGCACAACGGCCTGAGTGAACGCCAATCCGAGCCCCTCGCCGGCAATCGCATCCACCGTCCCCGACGCATCTCCAATCAGCGCGACGTTGCCTCTCCAGATGCGCTTCAGCCGGCGGTTTCCCGTGATGGCGCCTTGCTCGGCAGAAACGGTCTCAGCTCCGCGCAACCGCGCACCGAGTTCCGGCAGCCCCCGCAGACCCTCCTCCATGCGCAGACTCGGATCGTGCGAAGCCAGCGCCACGCAGACCTGCTCCGGGCCCACACCCGTGGCGTATCCCTGGCAGCGATCGCCCCAATAGACCTCCATGTGATCGCTCCACGGTGCCACGCGATAATGCCGTCGAAATGCATATCGAAGTCGAGGCCCAGAAAAACGGTCAAGGCCCGCCCAGCGCCGCACTCGCGAATTGCTCCCATCCGCTCCCACGATCCAGCGCGCGCGCACGATCCTCTTCCCGAGCTGAACTCCATGCGGCGGGATTCCAGTCACCGCCGTTCGCCACAGCAACTCGGCGCCCATCTGTTCCGCACGTTCGATCATCACGCGATGCAGGGAAGTGCGGCGCACCGCCAGACCGCGCTCACCGGCAGGGAAGGCCGCATCCGCCGACAGTCTCGCATTTAGAAATCGAATGCCGCGAAATGGAAAGGCGTCGCTCATCGGCAACCGGACCCCCAGTCGCTCCAGTGCCGCCAATCCGTCCGGCATCAGGCCTTCGCCGCATGCCTTATCGATCGGCGGCTGCGCGCCATCGGCAACCATCACGCGAAATCCCTGCTGTCGCGCCGCGATTGCCGCGGCCAGTCCCGCCGGTCCGCCGCCAATCACGAATACATCGGTCGAATTTTCTTCAGTCGATTCCAGCACCAGCCTGCCTCACCATCGCAAAAGTACCAGCTCCGAGCAGAATCCCGGACCCATTGCCGCCAACACGCCCAGCGTCCCCGGTTCCGGACGCCGGTTCTTCATCACATCTTCCAGCACCACCAGCACCGACGCCGACGACAGGTTCCCGACTCTCTTCAGACAATCCCAGGAAGCATCGAGTTGCCCGTCATGCAGATCGAGCGCTGCAGCTGTCGCTTCCAGCACCTTCGGCCCCCCCGTGTGCAGCACCCAGCTTCCAATGTCGGCGCGCTGGTGGCCGTGGTCGGCAAGAAATGCGTCCATGTCATGCCCGAGGTGTTCGCGAATCAGCGTCGGCACTTCCGGCGAGAGCGTGATGCGAAATCCCTTCTCAGTCACTTTCCATCCCATCATTTCTTCGGTGCCGGGGTAAAAAACCGATCGCGTCGCCACAATCTCCGGTCCGGTCGCCTTCAGATCGTCCCCCGTAACAATCACCGCCGCCGAGCCGTCGGCGAACAGTCCCGAAGAAATCAGGTTCGCCACCGAGAGATCGTCGCGTTGAATGGTGAGGGAGCACAGTTCGACCGAAACCAGTGCCGCCGCCTGCGAGGGATAAGCGCGCACATAATCCGCCGCGCGGGCAATTCCCGCCGCCCCGGCCACGCAACCCAATCCAAAAATCGGCACCCGCTTGATATTTGCCGGCAGCCCCATGCGATTGATGAGCAACGCGTCAATCGAGGGGCTCGAGATTCCCGTGACGGAGGTAAAAAAGAGCGCGCCCAGCGCGCTTGCATCCAGCCCCGCATGGTGCAGAGCGCGGCAGAGCGCCTGCTCTCCCAACTCCTGCGCCACCTCGATCCAGATGTCATTCGCCCGTCCCCAATTGGTGATCTCGTAATATTTCTCGGGAAGCATCGCGAGATAGCGGCCTTCCACCGTGACGTTGCGATGCAACCGCGCCAGCAGTTGCGGACTTTTCAGTTGCTCGCCCCAGTACTCCTGTAGCTTTTCCAGCAGGAATTTCTGGGAAAAATAATGTTTAGGGAAGGCGCTCGCGGCGCTGGCAATTTTCATCGATGTGAAGTTCCTGGTCCCGGCACCCGATCAACTGGTTGCGCTCCGCATATCGTGCGCCGTCGAGCCTATTGTTCCAATGCCGGTGCCTTAAATTGTCACCCGCATGTTAAATCGAAAGCTGAAGCCAAGAATGCCGCCTCCTGACTAAGGCGTAATCGCAATGGAATTCGGACTCGTCACCGAATAGGTTTCCACCGAAGTCAGCACTCCGTCGCTGGTATCGAGACTAAACGATTGAATTGACGAGCCGCTACCGACAAACAGGAATTTCCCGCCTGGGTCGGTGGCCAATACACTCGGACTCGCCCCCGTACCAAACGGCGAAGTTGTCAGCAGGGTGATGGTGCCATCGGCGCCGATCGAATAGCCTCCAAGGTTCGTCGATCCCTGATTGGCTACGTACAGATACGTTCCCGACTTATCGATGAGAAGTGAAATCGGACCTCCGTAAGTCTCTCCGATCGGAGAACCCGAAATTTCAGTGAGCGATCCATCGGAGTTGATTGCGAATTCCGAAATAGAAGCGTCCACCTTATTGGCAGTGTAGAGAAACCCACCGCTTGCCGAGACCGCCATTCCGTAGGGGCTATTTCCTGTATAGAACGGCGAATTCGGCACGTAACAAGCTGATCCCACCGTGCACGGCACACCTTGGCTCAGGCCGAAGGCTTCAATGATCCCCGGGTTCCCACCGCCCGCGACATAGAGAACTCCGCCCGAAGGCGACAGTTTCATGTTAATCGGAACCAGGCCAATCGGAAAAGGATTGCCCACGGCGGTCAGAAGGCCTGTGCTCGAATTGATGGAAAAAACGGAAATGCTGAAGGAGCCGGAATTGCCTACGTAAAGAAACCCGTTCGCGCCGTCCAGGGCCAGCAGCGTCGGAGCCGTGCCTACCGGCGTGCGTCCCGCCGCTTCCGTCAAAGCGCCGCTGGCTGAAATTGCGTACACCGACACATCGTCCTCGCCTGAATTCACGGCATACAGGAATTTTCCCGAGGGATGCATCGCGAGCGCTGACACGGACTGCCCCGCGCTTATGGGACTTCCCGCTAACTGTGTGAGCACACCCGCATTCGGATCCTCACGATAAGCGAAAATCTGATTCGCCGTGGGGGAAGAAGCATACAGGTAATGACTGCTGGTCGAAGCACATCCTACCCATGTGGCCATGCTTGCGCAAATCGCAAGCACAGCCGCCGCTTTCTTTAGCATCCGTGACTCCTGAGGAAAATTTGTCGAAACGAAAATTGGGAAATCGCCGGCTCCCGTCATTCACCGGGACGGTGCAATAGTCTCAACCAGGTTGACTCGAGTGTGAACATCTATGTCGAACACCTATGTTGAACACCTATCATACGGGACAAGCCGTCTCCAGCGCAGCAGGCATGCGTTCTTTTGCTGCTGGGATGCATGATTTCCGCATACAGGTTGCACAAACCTGCAAGTGTAATCGACTTGCTCCTTCGGGTGAAGAAGCTTAAACGCATAGCCCCGGACGCATCCGTAGCCCCGGACGAACGCGTAGCCCCGGACGCATTCGTCCGGGGCCATCCGCAACTGCGCCGAGCGGACGAATGGGTCCGCTGCTACACCTCTCAAACCGCCGGACTGGGATGCACATCGCCATGCGTCGACGCTTCCGGCCTCAAGTTCTCCTTGCCCCCCCGCAAGGCCAATCTGAGCCGGTCCAGATACACATAAACCACCGGCGTGGTGAACAACGTCAACAGTTGACTCACCGCCAATCCCCCGACAATCGTGATTCCCAAAGGGCGATGCAGTTCCGAGCCGGTGCCAGTGCCCAGAGCCAGCGGCAGCCCGCCCAGCAGCGCTGCCATCGTCGTCATCATGATCGGTCGGAAACGCAAAATGCAGGCGTCATAAATCGCCTCCACTGGTTTTTTTCCCTGCGAGCGCTCCACATCGAGCGCTACATCGATCATCATGATGGCGTTCTTCTTCACCAGCCCAATCAGCAGGATGATGCCGATCATGCCAATCACGTTGAGCTCGTTATGCGTCAAGAGCAGCGCCAGCAGCGCACCTACGCCCGCAGACGGTATCGTCGACAGGATCGTAATGGGATGAATATAGCTCTCGTAAAGCATGCCCAGCACAATGTAGACGGCGCCCAGTGCGGTGAGGATCAGGATCAGCATATTGGAGCGCGAATCCTGGAATGCCGCCGCCGTTCCTTGAAAACTAGCTTGGATGCTCGGCGGAAAGCCGATCGTGCGTTCCGCTTGCTCAATGGCATCCGTCGCTTGCCCGAGAGAAATCCCCGGCGCCAGATTGAACGAGATGGTAACTGAAGGCAGCTGACCCTGATGATTCACCGCCAGGGGCGTATTCGACGGCTCGTAATGTGTAAACGCCGCCAGCGGAACCGGCGTCCCAGCCGTCGACCGCAAATAGATATTCTGCAGCGCCTCGGGAGTCTGCTGGAATTGCGGTGCAACCTCCATGACAACGTGATACTGATTCAGCGGCCGGTACATGGTCGAAACCTGCCGTTGTCCGAATGCATCGTAGAGCGCATTGTCCAGAGTTGCAGCGTTGATGCCCAGCCGGCTGGCGGTGTCGCGGTCAATCACCAGCTTAGCCTGCAATCCTTTATCCTGCTGGTCTGAATTCTGGTCGCGCAGTTCCGGCAGGGTCTTGAGTTTCAGCAGCAAGCGCGGCGCCCAGTTGTTCAGGTCGTCGAGGTTCGCACTCTGTAGAGTGTATTGATACTGTGCGTTACCCCAACGTCCGCCAATGCTGAGCTCCTGTTGCGACTGCAAGATTAGTGTTGCCCCCGGCACCACCGCCAGTTTACCGCGCAGGCGATTGATTACATCGTCGGCAGTCACGTAGTGGCAGGCTTCCCAGAAATGTTGCTTATGGCATGGGCCGCGCTGCTCCAGCGGTTTCAGCGATATGAAAAACCGGCCCTGGTTCAGAGCGGACCCCCCACCCGTAAAACCAGCCATCGTGTCGACTGCGGGATCTTTCAGCACAATGCCGGAGTAGCGCTTGACCTTGTCGCTCATGGACTGGAACGAAATGTCCTGCGCTCCGATCAGCGTGCCCTGAATGCGGCCGGTGTCCTGCTGCGGAAAGAATCCTGTGGGCACCTTGGTGTAAAGGTAAATGCTCAGCACGGCTACTCCGACCGTTACCACCCCGGTTAGCGGCTGGTGCGCCAGCACCCACCTCAGGGCATGGGAATAGACTCGCAGAAGCCCGTCGAAAAACCACTCGCCGGCGCGGTAAAAGACGTTGTGTTTTTCCGACTTCGATGGCCGCAGGAACTTCGCACACATAGTCGGCGTGGTGGTTAGCGAAACCACCAGCGAAACTCCAATGGCCATGCTTAGCGTCACCGCGAACTCGCGGAACAGCCGTCCTACAATTCCGCCCATCATCAGCAGCGGAATGAACACGGCCACCAGCGACGTGCTCATCGAGACCACCGTGAATCCGATCTCCGCCGCCCCTTTGAACGTTGCTTGCACAACGTCCATGCCGCGCTCGATGTAACGTGTGATGTTCTCCAGCACCACGATCGCGTCATCCACCACGAATCCGGTCGAAATCGCCAGCGCCATCAGCGACAGATTATCCAGGCTGTAGCCCAGCAGATACATCCCGCCGAAGGTGCCCACCAGCGAAAGCGGCACGGAGATGCTTGGAATGATCGTCGAGCGTATCGTACGCAGAAACACGAATACGACCAAAATCACGAGCAGTATCGAAATCAGCAGGGTCCGCTCGATTTCCTTTACCGAGGCTCGCACCGTGATCGTTCGGTCGCTCGCAATCGAAAGTTTGAGTGCCGGCGAGATCGAGGATTGCAGATAGGGCATCAATGCCCGCACCCGGTCCACCGTGTCGATGATGTTGGCGCCTGGCTGCCGGAACACAGGTATGATGATGCCCGGTTTGCCGTTGATCAAGGCAAGGTTTCGCACGTCCGCCACCGAGTCCTCAACCTGCGCCACATCCCCGAGTCGCACCGGCGCTCCATTGTTGTAAGACATGATCAGCGGGCGGTACTGGTCCGCGGTGAACAGTTGGTCCGTATCGGTGAAGGAGGAAGACGTCGTGCCGTTGGAAACCTGGCCCTTGGGAGCGTTGGCGTTCGCGGCATTGAGAGCGTTTCGAACCGTGTCGAGCCCAACCCCAAGCTTGTTGAGAAGGGTTGGATTGACCTCTGCGCGCACCGCCGGCTGCGACGCTCCCCACACAAAAACTTGCCCCACTCCGTTCACCTGCGCCAGCTTTTGTGACAGGATCGAGTCGGCGGCGTCGTACATTTGCGGCACCGTCTGCGTGTCCGAAGTCAAAGCCAGCAGAAGAATGGGCGAGTCCGCCGGATTTACTTTGCGGTAAGTCGGATTGCTCGGCAGGTTCGATGGAAGCTGGCTGCGCGCCGCATTGATGGACGCCTGTACGTCGCGAGCCGCAGCGTCGATGTTCCGGTTCAGATCGAATTGCATCGCGATTCCGGTGCTTCCCAGTTGGCTCGAGGAAGTCATCTGATTCACCGCCGCAATCCGGCCGAACTGGCGTTCCAACGGCGTGGCGACGGCCGACGCCATCGTCTGCGGGTCCGCACCCGGCAGCGACGCTCCCACACTGATCACCGGGAAGTCCATTTTCGGCAGGGAAGCCACCGGAAGAAAATTGAAGGCGAGAATTCCCGACAGCAACAGCGCCGCCGCCAGCAGCGACGTGCCAATCGGGCGCCGAATGAAGGGAGCCGAAATACTCATTTTCTTCTCAGCACATCCGGGGAAGGTCTGCTCCCCCACACTTGTCATTTCGAGCGTAGCAACAGGGCGCGTTTGTCGCGCCATTTTGCGAAGTCGAGAAACCTGCTTGTCTTGCCTCCAAAGGGTTCGCTCTAGTCTGCCGACATAGGCTCCTGGGGAATCGGGTTTCCGATTCTGTACCGCGACAGTCTCTGCGCGACCCGGTCAAACCACAGATAAACCACCGGCGTCGTATACAGCGTAAGCAATTGACTGAGCAGCAGTCCGCCGACAATGGTTATGCCCAGCGGCCGTCGCAGTTCTGCGCCCGTCCCCGAGCCCAACGCCAGCGGCAAGCCGCCCAGCAGCGCCGCCATGGTCGTCATCATGATCGGACGGAAGCGCAACAGGCAAGCCTGAAAAATCGCTTCCTCTGGCGCCTTATGCTCGACCCGTTCCGCCTCCAGCGCGAAGTCGATCATCATGATGGCGTTCTTCTTCACGATTCCGATCAGCAGAATAATGCCAATCAGCGCCACCACGGTTAAATCGTTTCCGGTAATCATCAGCGCCAGAATCGCGCCCACGCCCGCCGATGGCAACGTCGAAAGAATCGTGATCGGGTGAATGTAGCTCTCATACAAAACGCCGAGCACAATGTAAACCGTGATGACCGCGGCCAGAATCAGATAGGGTTCCGACGCCAGCGAGTTTTGAAATGCCGCCGCCGTCCCCTGAAAGGCGGCGTGAATACTTGGCGGCAACTGAATGTCTTTCTCCGCCTGCTGAATCTGCTTGGTGGCATCGCCCAGTGAGGCCCCCGGCGCCAGGTTGAACGACAGCGTCACCACCGGAAACTGCCCCTGGTGGTTGTTGGCCAGCGAGGCGCTGGTCCGCTGCATGTGGGTAAAGGTCGAGATCGGCACCGGAGCGCCGCTGGTGGCCACGCTCGCGCCGTTGGCGCTCGGCGCGCCCGTGTTGGCGGTGACCGTGCTCGGCCGGATATAAATGTCCTTCAAATTATCCGGACTCTGCGCGAAATTCGGCAGCACTTCCAGGATCACGTGATACTGATTCAACTGCGTGAACATGGTCGAGACTTGCCGCTGCCCGAAGGCGTCATACAAAGTGTTGTCGATGGCTTGCGGGAAAATTCCCAGCCGCGATGCCGTGTCCCGGTCGATCGTGACGTTCGTCTTGAGCCCATTGTTGAGCTGGTCCGTCGCCACATCGCGCAAAGCCGGCAAGGTTTGCAGTTTGGCCACCAGCTTCGGCGTCCACTGCGCCAGTTCCTGCGCGTCGGCATCTTCAATCGAATATTGAAATTGGGTCCGGCTTACGCGGTCTTCCACCGTGAGATCCTGCACCGGTTGCATGTAGAGAGTGATGCCGTCCACCTTCTCCAGTTGCGGTTGCAGTCTACGAATGATCGCCGAGGCGTCGTCCGCGCGCTCGTCCCGCGGTTTCAGATTGATCTGGATACGGCCCTCGTTCGGCGTGGTATTCGTGCCATCCACGCCAATGAACGACGACAGGCTGTCGACCGCTTTGTCCTGCAAAATCACTTTGGCCAGTTCCTGCTGGCGTTGCGCCATGGCGTCGAACGAAATGTAGTCGGGAGCTTCCGAAACTCCCAGAATTACACCCGTGTCCTGTACCGGAAAAAATCCCTTCGGAACGATGACATATAAGAACAACGTCAGTGCCAGAGTCCCCACCGTAACCAGCAGAGTGGCCGTCTGATGTTTCAGCACAAATTTCACGGTGCGCCCGTAAAACGCGATGATGCGGTTGTAGTAATCCTCGGTAACCTCGTAGAAGCGTCCCTTTTCGCCCTCCTTGCGATGTTTCAGCAGCTTGGCGCACATCATCGGCGTCAGGCTCAGCGAAACTCCCGCCGAAACCAGAATCGTCACCGCCAGCGTCACCGCAAACTCGCGGAACAGCCGACCCACAATGTCGCCCATGAACAGCAGCGGAATCAGCACCGCGATCAGCGAAACCGTCAGCGAAACGATGGTAAAGCCAATCTGCCCCGCGCCCTTCAACGCCGCATCCAGCGGCGAGTCTCCCGCTTCGAGATAGCGGTCGATGTTTTCGATCATCACAATGGCGTCATCCACCACGAAACCCGTGGAGATCGTCAGCGCCATCAGCGTCAGATTGTTCAGGCTGTAGCCCAGCAAATACATCACGCCGAACGTGCCGATCAGCGATAGCGGTACGGCCACGCTGGGAATCAATGTCGCAGCCAGGTTCCTCAGAAATAGGAACACCACCAATACCACCAGGCCGATCGACAGCATCAATTCAAATTCGACATCTTTGACGGAAGCCCGAATCGTGCTCGTCCGGTCGGTAAGAATCTCCACTTTGACCGCCAGCGGCAGCGACGCCTGCAACTGGGGCAGGAGTTTCTTGATCCGGTCCACCACGCTGATGATGTTGGCGCCCGGCTGGCGCTGGATGTTCACAATGACCGCCGGCATCAGATTCATCCATGCCGCCAGGCGGACGTTCTCGGTCCCGTCAATCACGTTCGCGACATCGCTCACCCGCACCGGCGCCCCGTTGTGATACGCAATCACAATGGGCTTGTACTGCCCGCTGGAGAAAAGCTGATCGTTGGCCCCAATCGTGTACGATTGCCGCGCTCCATCGATCACGCCCTTGGCTTGATCCACGTTGGCCTGGGCCAGCGCCGCCCGCAGGTCTTCCAGGCTCAAACCATAAGAAGCCAACGCCGTCGGATTCGCCTGAATGCGCACTGCCGGTTTCTGCCCGCCACTGATCGAAACCAATCCCACGCCTGGCAACTGCGAAATCTTTTGCGCCAGCGACGTGTCCGCAAGATCTTCCACTTTCGATAGTGGCAGCGAATCCGAGGTCAGCGCCAGCGTCAGAATCGGCGCGTCGGCAGGATTTACCTTGTTATAGATGGGAGGATTCGGCAGGTCCGCCGGCAAATACGTCGAGCCGGAGTTGATTGCGGCCTGCACCTGCTGCTCTTCCACGTCGATGTTCTGATCGAGGCCGAATTGCAGCGTAATTACCGAACTGCCAAACGAACTGGTCGAGGTCATCTGGCTCAGCCCCGGCACCTGGCCGAACTGACGCTCCAGCGGAGACGTCACCGACGACGCCATCACGTCGGGATCGGCCCCCGGATAAAACGTGACCACCTGAATGGTTGGATAGTCGACCTCGGGCAGAGCCGACACCGGCAACTGAAGGAACGCAACCCAGCCGATCAGCAGCACGCCCAGCATGAGCAGCGTCGTCGCAACCGGCCGGAGAATGAATATCCGTGAAGGACTCATGAACCTGAACTACCTGAAGCCGAACCCGTAGCCGGCCGATCGTCGCCATGACCGGCCGCATGATGATTGGAAGGAGTTTCTGAATCCGGCGCGCCCACCTCCGACCCTTCCTCCGCGTCCCCGTGTTCGTCGCTGTTGCCCGAAAATACGGTCGGGGGCATAATCGGCGATACGCCCCGCCCGCCGCTCAGCCGCGCGCTCGGAGTCGCACCCCGCATCTCGATCTTGCTGCCTCGTTGCAGTTTGTCCTGCCCGTCGGTCACCACCATGTCGCCGGGATTGACTCCCTCGGTAATCACCGTCGTATCGCCCTGTGTCAGCGATATGGTCACGGCTTTATCCTGCACTGTCTTATCGGGATTCACCGTGTAAACAAATGTCCCCTGCGGCCCCCGTAGAATCGCAGCCGTGGGCACCACGGTGCTTTTCTTTCGCGTCTCGAGAAGCAGATCTGCATTCACAAACTGATTCGGCCAGAGCTGGTTGTCTTTGTTGTCAAACACTGCCTTCAGTTTCGCCGTGCCCGTCGTCGGATCGATCTCATTGTCGATGGTCAACAACTTGCCCGTGGCCAGCTTGGTCTGATCGTCGCGGCTGAACGCATCCACCTCAAGTGTTCCCTGATGCATCTTCTTCGACACATTCGAGAGCACGTCCTCTGGCAACGTGAAGATCACGGCAATCGGCTGCAACTGCGTCAGGATCAGCATCGGATTCGTGTCGGTCGCGTGAATAATATTTCCCGGATCCACTTGCCGCAGTCCTACTCGCCCCGTGAATGGCGCCGTGATGTGGCAATAAACGATATTCAATTTCGCGGTTTCAATCTGCGCCTGATCCGTCCGCACCGTGCCGTCCAGTTGGTCCACCAGCGCCTTCTGTGTATCCACCTGCTGCTGCGCGATGCTGCCCGAGGGAATCAGCGTCGTATAACGCTCCAGATTCAGCTTGGCGTCGCGCAGTTGCGCCTGGTCGCGAAACAACTGCGCCTGCATCTGATCCAGCGACGCCTGGTAGGGACGAGGATCGATCTCGATTAACAAGTCTCCTTCTTTGACGGTTTGCCCCTCCTGGAAATTCACCTTCATGATCTGCCCGTCGACGCGGCTCTTGATGTTGGCGGTATTGAACGCCGTCACCGCTCCCAGCCCCGACAGGTAGACGGGCACGTCCTTCTGCTGCACCGGCGCAGTCGCCACCGAGACGGCGTGCGGACCGGCCGCCTGCGCCTTCTGCTGTTTCGGGTCCGCGCCGCTGCTACAGCCAACGAAAAAAGCGCAAACTGCCGCCAGGATGAGAATCGTAGGAACGCGTGCGTCCCAGATTCCGGTTACGCGCCGTTTGGTGGCAGTCCGCTTGCGATCTAAGAGATCATTCATATTCAAAGGGTGTTTCTAAAGGATTGCCCGCCGCTCTTCTGGCACTGGCCGGGATGCAGTATTAGACGTTAGCATTGTAGATCGGTTGCGCTAGTCTACCCCCGGCACACTGGAAATCTCTCTGCCAGAGGCCCCTGGGGTTGACCGAGGAAGCTTGGCTCAAAATAGGTCGGCTGAGGTAGGAACCAGAAACGCGGTTGCCCGCGTCAAAGCACGCCTTACCAGCATCAACCGCAGCCCCGCGGGAGGTCAAGGCCGTGGCGAAGGTTTTACAAATCTTTACCGGCTATGACTTTCTTTTAACTTTCGCTCTCAACTTTTAACTTTCGCTCTTAACTTTCGCGACCGGTTTGGCCTTAGGCGAGCTTTGATGAGACGCCCGTAATACGACGGCCAATCACGACCTCAGCCCCGCCGGCGTCGGATGCCCCGCTTCATACGCAGCAATCTCCGCTTCATGCTGTTGCGTGAGCCCAATATCGTCGAGCCCGTTCAACAGGCAATGGCGGACAAACTCGTCGATGGCAAACTTCGCGCAAAATCCTTTATCGTCGCTCACTTCGCACTGCTCCAGATCAATCGTGATCTGATAGTCGTCGATCTCCTGCGCCCGCCGCATCACCTGCGCAACTTCATCTTCACCCACCCGCACCGCCAGGAATCCATTCTTCGCGCTGTTGTTGGCGAAAATATCCGCGAACGACGACGAGATCACCGCCCGGAATCCGAAGTCGGCCAGCGCCCACACCGCATGCTCGCGCGACGACCCGCACCCGAAATTCTTCCCCGCCACCAGAATGCTCGCGCCTTCGTAGCGCGGATCGTCGAGCACAAACTCGGCGTTCTTCTTGCCATCGGCGTCGAACCGCCAGTCGTAAAACAAAAACTGTCCAAAGCCCGTCCGTTCAATCCTTTTCAAAAACTGCTTCGGGATGATCTGGTCCGTGTCCACATTGACTCGATCCAGCGGCGCCACGCGCCCGCGATGCACAGTGAATACCTTCATTTTGATTTCCCAATCATTGTCGTTGTTGCATTGAGGTTGTCATGCCGAGCGGAGCCGTTCTTCAGGCGAAGCGAGGGATCTCAATGGCTCCGACACCCGCCTCGAGCACGAATCAAATCCTCACCGAAACTTCCACTCCCGAATATCCGTAAAATGCCCAGCAATCGCCGCCGCCGCCGCCATCATCGGACTCACCAGATGCGTCCGTCCTCCGCGCCCCTGCCGCCCCTCAAAATTCCGGTTGCTGGTCGAAGCGCAACGTTCCCCCGGCTGTAAAATATCCGGATTCATTCCCAGGCACATCGAGCATCCCGACTCCCGCCACTCAAATCCCGCGTCGAGAAAAACCCGATCCAGCCCTTCCTGCTCCGCCGTCCGCTTCACCGCCTGCGATCCCGGCACCACCATTGCCCGCACTTTCGAGCTGACATGATGTCCTCGCGCCACGCGCGCTGCCGCCCGCAAATCTTCAATCCGAGAATTCGTGCACGACCCAATAAACACCCGGTCAATTTCAATATCCGCAATCCGCCGCCCCGGTTCCAGCCCCATATACTGCAAAGCCAATTCCGAAGCCCGCCGTTCGGAATCCGCCAATTCCCCCACGTCCGGCACCCGCCCCGTCACCGGCGCAACCATCCCGGGATTGGTCCCCCAGGTCACAAACGGACAAAGCTGCGCCCCATCGATCTCCACCACTTTATCGAAAGTTGCGCCTTCATCGGTCGGCAAACTATGCCAGTATTCGACGGCCTTTTCCCACTCCCCATTTCGCGGAGCGAATCGCTTCCCCTTCACATACGCGAAGGTCGTCTCATCCGGCGCCACCATCCCGGCCCGCGCTCCCGCCTCAATGCTCATATTGCATAGCGTCATGCGCCCTTCCATCGAGAGTGCACGCACCGCCGACCCAGCGTATTCGATCACGTGCCCAGTCGCACCATCGGTCCCAATCTGCCCAATGATCCCCAGCGCCAGATCTTTCGCCGTTACTCCGTCCGCTAGGTTGCCGCGCACGTCGATCTTCATCGTCTTCGGCGTCTGCTGCGCCAGGCACTGTGTCGCCAGAACATGCTCCACTTCCGACGTCCCAATCCCGAAAGCCAGTGAGCCTAAAGCTCCGTGCGTGCTGGTATGGCTGTCCCCGCAAACAATCGTCATCCCCGGCTGCGTCAGCCCCAACTCCGGACCAATCACATGCACGATCCCCTGCTCCGGCGAATCCATATCAAACAGCCGGATGCCGAACTCCTGGCAGTTCGCCTGCAACGCCGCAATCTGCCTGGCCGCAATCAAATCGGTGATCGGAGTTCCACGCGGTTCGGTCGGAATATTGTGATCCACCGTCGCCACAGTCCGCGCCGGCTGCCGCACCTTTCTTCCAGCAACTCGTAATCCATCAAAAGCCTGCGGCGAAGTCACCTCATGCACCAGATGCAAATCGATATAAAGAATAGGCGACCGCCCCGCCGGCTCCGCCACCAGGTGGGCGTTCCAAATCTTCTCGAATAAAGTTTTCTTCTCTGCCATTTCAAATCTTCCCGAACCGTAGCGCCGGCATCTTGCCGGCTGTCGCGAGGGCGTCCCGCCCTCGCCGCCGAGATTGCCTTTCTCTGTCCGAATTTTTACCGCGGCCCCGTAATCGCCCCCTGCGACGCCGACGAAACCAGCGCCGCATACTTCGCAAACACGCCCTTCGGATACCGCGGCGCCGGTGCCTTCCACGCCGCCATCCGCTGCCG
This sequence comes from Candidatus Sulfotelmatobacter sp., assembly GCA_036500765.1. Classification (NCBI taxonomy): domain Bacteria; kingdom Pseudomonadati; phylum Acidobacteriota; class Terriglobia; order Terriglobales; family Candidatus Korobacteraceae; genus Candidatus Sulfotelmatobacter; species Candidatus Sulfotelmatobacter sp. Next base: position 93,354 of record DASYBM010000002.1, on the reverse strand, counting down.
CAATTCGGCCACGCTGATCTCAACCTCCAGCACACGCGCTCCAACGTCGAAGCGAATCATGTCGCCATCGCGCACCGCACAAATCGGCCCGCCCAGCGCTGCCTCCGGAGAAACATGTCCCGCCATTAGCCCGCGCGTCGCCCCGCTGAATCGTCCATCAGTCAGCAGCGCCACTGAACCGCCGAGCCCTTCGCCCACAATCGCGGCTGTCACGCCCAGCATCTCCCGCATCCCCGGACCGCCCTTCGGACCCTCATTGCGAATCACAACTACGTCGCCGGCCTGAATCTTCTTCGCCGTGACCGCAGCCATGGCATCTTCCTCGCAGTCAAACACCCGCGCCGGACCGCGATGCTCCAGCCGTTCATGCCCGCTGATCTTCGCCACGCATCCCTCCGGCGCAAGATTTCCTTTGAGAATCACGAGCCCGCCCGTCGCCTTCAAAGGCTTGTCGAACGGCACGATCACTTCCTGCCCTGGAGTCTCTGTTGCTTTCTCCGCCTCGGCTCCAACGGAAAGCCCAGTAACGGTGATCGGCGAAGCATGCAGCTTCTTTCCCTTCAGCAACCGCTGCGCCAGCAAACCAATGCCTCCTGCGCGATGCATATCTGCGGCCACAAATCGCCCCGAAGGTTTCAGATCGGCAAGCAACGGAGTGCGCTCGCTCACGGTCTGAAAATCGTCAATCTCCAACTCGATCCCGGCCTCGCGCGCAATCGCCAGGAGATGCAGCACCGCATTCGTCGATCCGCCCGAAGCCGCGACCGACGCGATCGCATTCTCGAACGCCTCCCGCGTCAGAATGTCGCGCGGCTTGATTCCCTTTTGCAGCACGTTCATCACAACTTTGCCGCACGCGAACGAAACCTGATCCTTCTGCGGATCCATCGCCGGCACGCTGTTGAATCCCATCGGCGAGAGCCCAATCACTTCCATCACCGTCGACATCGTATTCGCCGTGTACTGCCCACCACACGCACCCGCGCCCGGACACGCCGCATTTTCCAACTCACGCAGCTCCGTCTCGCTCATCTTGCCAGCCATGTTTGCGCCGATCGCCTCGTACACGTCCTGTATAGTGACGTCTTTCCCGCGATAACTTCCCGGTGCGATCGTGCCACCATAAAGAACCATCCCCGGCAGATTGATGCGCGCCAGCGCCATCGCCGCCGCCGGAATCGTCTTGTCGCATCCCACCACGCACACGACGGCGTCAAACATCTGCCCGCGGCAGACCAGCTCAATCGAGTCCGCAATCAACTCGCGGCTCACCAGCGACGCCCGCATCCCCTCCGTCCCCATCGTCTCGCCATCGGAAATCGCAATGGTGTTGAACTCCATCGGCGTGCCGCCCGCCTCGCGAATCCCTTCCTTCACCTTCGCCGACAACCGCCGCAGATGAAAATTGCACGGCATAGTCTCGATCCACGTATTGGCCACGCCGATCAGCGGACGCGCCAGATCCGCATCGGTGTATCCAACGGCCTTGAACATCGAGCGCGCCCCCGCCCGGTCGCGCCCCTCAGTAATTCCGCGGCTAATGTGCTTGAGATCCATAGTCAGAAGATTACAGGACAGAGAAGTGAGGTTTCAAAGTTTCATAGTTTCAAGGTTTCAAATGCTTTTGGCTTTCTAAATAGCGATGTCATCCTGAGCGTAGCCGTTTTTCAGCCCTGAGCTCAGTCGAAGGGGAAGGATCTCCCGCTGAACCAGCCTCGCGCGCCAGCCAAACTGCACCAATACCGCAACTTTCCATTAAAAACGGGGAGCCCGCCTAGCAGCAAGCTCCCCCAAGTTGCATGACGCTGCCCAGGAAGCCGTCATGCTTGCCCACTCACAAATTCGTCCCTACGCCCGCGCCGCAGCCGCGCGCGAATCATCAATGGCCGCGCCTGCCGGCGGATGCGGCCCCGTCCACTCCGCCGCCCGCGCCGCGCCCGAGCTGACTTTGACCACATCGGCGATCGAATTCCACTCGCGATAAAGCTGACCCACCTGCTTGTGATTCACATCCAGCGCCAGCGTGACCTGGTGATCGTCTTCCGCCGCCTCCGCCTGCACCACCGGCAAATCCAGCGCCCGCCGCGAAGCCGCATTCAAAATCCGCATCAGCGTCCCCTGCGTATTGCGATACCGAATGTGAAACGTCTGCATGTGTCTATCTCCCCATTTCTAACTTGTCATCCTGAGCGCAGCCGTTTTTCAGGCGGAGCGAAGGATCTCCATCCCATCATGAGCGTCTTCGAGCAAGAACGATTCCGGGGATTTCTACAGCGCCGGTTCCTCTTCCAACATCATCTCCGACAACGCCGCACCCGCCGGAACCATCGGAAACACATTCGCCTCCGGCGCACAATCAAACACCAGCAACTCCGGCTCCGGCGATCGCAAGAAGCGATCGATCTGATCGCCAGTCTCCAACGACACCGGAAACTCCCGCATCGCATCTTCATTCAGCCGAAAGCCATGTATCTTGTACGCCTTCGCGATCTCCACAAAATCCGGATTGTCGCTCAAATCCGTCTCCGCATAATTCCGCTGATAAAACAGCTGCTGCCACTGCCGCACCATGCCCAGATATTTGTTGTCGATGATTACCATCTTCACCGGCAGCCCCAGCCGATGCACGGTCGCCAGTTCCTGAATATTCATCTGGAATCCGCCATCGCCCGAGACGCACAGCACGCAAGTCTCCGGCTTGGCCAACTGCGCGCCCACCGCCGCCGGCAAAGCGAAGCCCATCGCTCCCAATCCGCCGGATGTAATAAACCCGCGCGGCGACGATGACCGATACCGCTGCGCCGCCCACATCTGATGTTGCCCCACATCGGCAATCACGACCGAATCCTGCGGCAGCCGCGAAAAAAGTTCGTCCAGAAATCGAATCGTCGGCTGCGCCAGCCCTCGCGGATCCAACTCCGCGCGTTCCTCCCCGCAAGCCACCGCGCGCCAATCAGAAAAATCCGGAAGGGATGAAGTATGCCGCCGCAACTCCGCCTGAAACGCCGGAATCGTCTCCGCCAAATTCCCTATCACCGCCACTTCACACGGACGCACCCGGTCCAATTGCGCCGGATCGATTTCAAAGTGCACAATCTTCGCGTGCGGCGCAAACCGCGTCGGCTCGCCCGTCACGCGATCGTCCAGCCGCGCTCCAAATACCATCAGCAGATCGGTCTCGTTCAAAGCCGTGTTAGCCGCCCGCGTCCCATGCATGCCGACCATGCCCAGATAATAGGAAGCATCGGCCGGAACCGCGCCCAGCCCATGCACCGTCGCAAATGTCGGAACATTCAGCTCATCGAGCAACTGCCGCAACGCCCGAATCGCTCCCGAAAGTTTCGCCCCCGCCCCCACCAGCGCCACCGGCTTCGACGCCCGTTGCAGCAACGCCACAATCGTGTCCGTGAACCCGCCGTCGGCCTTCGCGTCGGCAGGCCGCGCATGCGGCGTAAACTTCACCGCCCCGGCAAACTCTTTCTTCGCCTTCAGCAAATCGGTCGGAATATCAATTACGACCGGCCCTGGCCTTCCGCTGCGAGCCCAATAAAATCCCTCGGCGATCGCCTCCGGAATCTCGTCAATCGTCCGCACTAGCCGGCTCCATTTCGTCAACGACAACGTCACGCCGAAAACGTCCGTCTCCTGAAACGCATCCGTCCCAATCAACGCACTCCGCACCTGCCCCGTAATGCACACCAGCGGCACCGAATCCATCTTCGCGTCGGCAATCCCCGTCACCAGATTCGTCGCCCCCGGCCCGCTCGTCGCCATCGCGACGCCCACTTCGCCGGTTACCCGCGCATACCCCTCCGCCGCAAACACCGCCCCCTGCTCATGCCGCGTCAGAATATGCCGCACGCCACTGCCCTCCAGCGCGTCATAAAGAGGCATGATCGCCCCCCCGGGATACCCAAACGCCAACTCCACCCCTTCAGCGCGCAAGCACCGCAAAACGATCTCCGCTCCCTTATTCATTTTCTAAACAGTCCTTATTTAAATAGTCCTGGCTGTAATTACGGGCTGTAAATAAAGTTTGTCATCCTGAGCGAGGATTGTTCTTTGCGCAAAGCGCAAAGAACAACCGCAGTCGAAGGACCCCATGTCAGCCAGAAGCACCCGCGGCCTCGCAAGGAATTCTCACGAAGCCTAAGCGTTGACCACGTCCTTCGGCGTCTCCGCCTTCTTACCCGGCAGCCAACTCATCATCCCCCGCAACTGCTCCCCCACAATCTCAATCGGATGCTTCTTCTCTTTATCCCGCAGCGCATTGAAGTTCGGACACCCGGCCTTGTTCTCCGCAATCCACTCCCGCGCAAACTCCCCACTCTGAATCTGCGCCAGCGTCTTCTTCATCGCCGCCCGCGTCGCATCGCCGACAACCTGCTCTCCGCGCGTCAGATCGCCATACTCCGCCGTGTTCGAAATCGAATCGCGCATCCGACTCAGCCCGCCTTCATAAATCAAATCGACAATCAACTTCACCTCGTGCAGGCATTCAAAATACGCAATCTCCGGCGCGTACCCGGCCTCGACCAGCGTCTCGAATCCCTTCTTGATCAGCGACGTCAGCCCGCCGCACAGCACGGACTGCTCGCCAAACAAATCGGATTCCGTTTCCTCTTTGAACGACGTTTGCAGCACGCCCGCCCGCGTCGACCCAATCCCATCCGCATAAGCCAGCGCCAGTTCATGCGCGTGCCCGCTGGCATCCTGCTGAATCGCAATCAGCGACGGCACCCCCCGCCCTTCCGTATAAACCCGCCGCACCAGGTGCCCCGGACTCTTCGGCGCAATCATCACCACATCAACATCCGTCGGCGGAACGATCGTCTTGAAATGAATGCTGAACCCGTGCGATACCCCCAGCACCTTCCCCGGATGCAGATACGGCTTGATGAACTGCTCATAAGTCTCCGCCTGAGTCTCATCTGGAGTAAGAATCTGGATCCAGTCCGCCCGCTTCGCCGCCTCATCCGGGGCAACAACCACCATCCCGTCCGCCCGCGCCTGCACCGCCGACTTCCGCGCGGGATCGAGCCCCACGATCACCTTGAACCCGCTGTCCCGCAAATTCTGCGCCTGCGCATGCCCCTGGCTGCCGTAGCCAATAACGGCGATCGTCTTCCCCTTTAAAACCTCAGGCTTGGCGTCGCGTTCATAAAAAATAGTGACCACCGGTGCTCCTCTCAGAGTGCGGAAGAATAGTTCGAGTGCGTAAGTATAAGATTGCGTCAGTCCAGATCCAAAAAACCGACCGGTCGGTCGGTTCACCAATGCTATCGGATCGGGATTCCGCCGTCAAGCCATGAGTTTCGACCATGGATCACGCTTGTTACACTCCCCCTGTTGGCGCAAGGTCGCTTTTCCTTCGCCACGCATGTAAGATTCAGTAACAGGAATGATGTTTCTCGGGAGTGCCCGCCGCTTGTTGGCGACGTGGTGGGCCGCCATTTCTACTACGGCAATGAATACCCTTGTAAAAGACGCTGGCCTTGAACTCCCGATGTATGGTCTTTCGGAGGCCGCACTCTATCTGCGCGTACCGATAAAGACACTGGAGTACTGGGTGTTCGGGCAGAACAAAATTCGACCCATGATCAGGGCGGCTGGGAGCCATCCTCGGACCCTATCCTTCATGAATCTGTTGGAGTGTCACATGCTCGCCGCCATGCGCACAATCTACGATCTGCGCCTCCCAAAAATCCGGCGCGCTGTGGCGCATCTTTCGGCGACATCGTCCTTTCGTCACCCCCTTGTTGAGCAACCTCTGTACACAGACGGGGCGGACATTCTTTTGAAAGAGATCGACAGCATCCTGAACATATCCCGCGGTGGTCAGTTCGCAATCCCGGAGATCGTGGGCGTTCATCTTCAACGAATTGAGTACGACAAAGGCAAGTTCAAGTTCTATCCGTTCGTTCGAGAACGAAGAGCTGACGAACCGAAATACATCGTTATTAATCCCTCTATTGGATTCGGCAAGCCTGTGATTGCTGGAACTGGCATTTCGACGTCAGTGATCGCGTCGCGATTCAACGCCCGGGAATCGGTCCCTGATCTCGCCCAGGAGTATGGCCTCGAAGAGAAACAAATCGAAGAGGCTATCCGATGGGAAACCAGAGCAGTTGCAGCTTGACGATTTCATCCTCTTCTTGGATGAGAACCTGGACAACTGCAAACCAATCGTGGAAGCCCTGACGGATGGCAATGTAAGATTTGTGCGCCACCGCGATCACTTTGAGCGTGGCGCTGCTGATGAGGCTTGGCTTACTTTTGCTGCCGAGCGATCTTGGGTCGTGCTCACGAAGGACAAGAGGAATCGCTATAACGAGTTCGAGCGAGAATCGGTTAGGCGCTTCAAGGTTCGGGAATTCTATTTTAGCCGCGGAGACTTCAACGGAAGCGAAATGGCACACGCTTTGCAACTGGCCCTGCCCGAAATGAAGAATGTCTGTCGAAGTTACAACGCGCCTATCGTCGGAAGCATAACGCGTTCCGGAGCGATTACCGTTGTTTACGACGAAAAGGGTTCGACGCACGAGAGGCGCAAAGCAAGATAGCCGACCGGCCTGTCGACATCGCCGAAGAAATCCACAGCCCAACCTTGTGACATCCAACCTTTACTTCAACCACAAAACTCTGTAATCATCGCCGAGGTCGGAACGGTCCCGAGAGGCCGAATCGCCCGGCTCTAAGTTCTTTGTTCTCTAGATTTTGGTATCTAAGTTCTTTGACATCAGGATTTTGCGCACGCCGTTTTGCAAAACCCGCGCCAGGCAAGGGTTTCAGAGGGGGGAGGGGGAGGGGGGGTACCCCTTCAAAGAGCTGGTCGGCAGCCAAGTAATCGTGCGTCAGGAAATGCTCGATGCAAATTTATTTCGGTGAGAAATCCAGAAGCGGAAACGACCACAAGAAACAGCAGGTCCCCTTCGACTTCGCTCAGGGCAGGCTCTCCACTCCGCATCCCGTTCCCTTCGGGAACGCGATGCTCCGGCCGGGATGACAATTCTTCGCGACGAAAGGAACGCCGTCGCAACCAGGGACTCGCAACTTGGGACTCGGGACTCCGGACTCGCGACTCGCCACTCGCGACTCGGGACTCGCCAAGTGGCATTCCCGGCCGCAAGTGTTTAACATGTCTCCGCGATGGCCCGCGAGACTGTGGTCGATTCCCGGCAGGAAATTCTGCGCACCGCTGCCCGCCTGTTTCAGCAGCGCGGCTATGACGCGACTTCCATGAACGATGTCGCCGCCGCGCTCAAGCTCAGCAAAGGCGGCCTCTATCACCACTTTCAGAGCAAGGACGAAATCCTGTTCGAGATCATGGACCACGCCATGGAGATCACCCAGGAGCGCGTTCTGGCTCCGGTGCGTAGCATCGCCAATCCCGAAGAGCGGCTGCGCGCCCTGATTCGCCTGCACATGGAAGTCGTGCTCAGCCCGCGCGACCGCGAGATCACGGTGATGCTGCACGAAAACCATCCCCTGCCGCCCGCCCTGCGCAAGCGCATCAATCAGCGCAAGAAAGAGTACGTCCACTTCGTCGAGAGCCTGATCGCCGAGTTTCAAAAAGACGCGCAAAAAAAAGACGCACAAAAAAGGGAGTCGCAAAAAGAGCCGCACCGCACGCGCCCGGCAAAAGCCGCCGTCACCCCGCGCGCCGCCGCCTTCGCCCTGCTCGGCATGATCAACTGGATTTATCAGTGGTATAAGCCCGAAGGCGAACTGCAAGCCAGCAATCTGATCCCGCAGTTCACCGAGCTTTTATTCGGCGGAATTCTGGCCTGAACGCGAATCTCAGCGAGTTGCGCCGCCGATTTATTTGTGCGCCGGAACCCAGTAAACTTCTTCCCTCACATGGCCTCGATCGGTAAATCCGCGCCGCTTCAGGATGGCCTTGCTGTGCTCGATCATCTCGGGATGTCCGCAGATGTAAGCCAGCGTATTACTAGGCTCCAACTCCCAGTGATCAGCGTATTTTCGAAGAATATCGTCCGCGCGTCCGATTTCGCCCGACCAATCGGCATGATCCCACGGACGGCTCACCGTCGGCACATATTTGAACCACGGCAATTCACGGTCGAATTGGTTGAGTTCGTCGAGATATCCAAATTCCCACGGACGGCTTGCGCCATTCAGCAGAAAAAGTTTGTGATTGCCGTCGAATCGTCCTTCTTTCCACTCTTTGGAGAGCGTGCGCACGAAGCTGACAAATGGAGCCACGCCGGTGACGGTTGAGATCAGCAGATGGTTCGTGCGGACGTTCTGCATGTCGAGCGTGAACCTTCCCTTCGGCACCCTGCGCATGAGCAAGCGATCGCCGGGTTGAAGCTTGTGCAGCAGAGGAGTCAGCGCGCCTTCGGGCACAAGTTCGAAAAAGAATTCAATCTCCTCTTCCGCCGGCGAGGACACGATCGAGTACGGCCGCTCGACGCGCTTGCCATTCGCCTCGACTCCGAGCGTGGCGTACTGACCGGGGATGAATTTGAACTCGCCTCCGCTGCGAATGCGGACCATCCAGAGGTCCGGAGCGAAGTCCACGCGCTTGGTAATCTCCGCATGGAAGAATTTTTCGTCGGCAATAGTCATCGTTTCCTTGGGCCTCAATGTCCTACCGAACGGTCGTACGGACCGCGAGAGTTGCTTATCCTAGCGGGAATCGGCGGATTTGTGAAGGCCTTGTTCTATCTTCCGACCACCAGCACCACGAAACTGTCTGGCAGCATCGGCGGCCGCGCGCGCGGATTGTCGGCGGTGGGTTCGGGTTTAGGACCGAACTGCGCTGTCACCACGAATACGTTGTGCGTCTTGGCGTCGAGCGCTAAGGTTCGCGCTCCCTTTTGCGTGGGAACGTTTTCGGCGCTGAACTTGCCGGCAGATTCCTCTTTCACCACCGTGAGCACCGCGTCCTGACCGCAGGAAGCGAAGGCCAAACCAGTTCCTTCATCGAACGCAGTCGCGTCGACGCCATCGCCGATCGGCGGAGTGGCTAACACTTTGCCGCTATCTGCGTCGACTACAGCCATCATCTTATTGCCGCAGCCGACGAACAAGCGCCGCTTCTTGCGATCTATCGACAACCCGCTCGGTTCCTCGCACGGGGCGAGCGGCCACTTCGATTTTACTTCGAGCTTGTTGGGATCGATCGCGACCAACTCGCTCTTGTCTTCGATGTTGACGAAGATTTCGCCCTTGGCGTCGCTGGCCGCGAACTCCGGCTTACCATCGAGTTTGATCGTTCCCAGAACTTTTCCGCTGGCCGCGTCAATCGCCGTCGAATCCTGGCTGCGCCCGTTGAAAGTGAAGACACGTTTGGTCGCGGGATCGTAGAGAATCGCGTCGGGATTATCGCCTACTTTTACCTTGCTGCTGGTCGCCAGGGACTTCAGATCGAAAATGCTGACCGTGCCTTCGCGGCCGTTGCTGGTGAAACCGCGGCCCAGTTCCGGCGCCAACGCGATGCCGTGTACTCCTTGCGTATCCGCGATGTCGCCGACAACTTTGCCCGAATCCGCATCCAGCACCATGACGTGCGTTCCGCGTGAGATGTAAATGCGGCGCGCGTTGGCATCGGCGGTCAGATAATCCCAGCCGCCCTCGCCGCCGATTTTATAGGTGGTGACTACGTGATATCCCGAAGCCGCCGCTGCCCACGCTATTCCCGCAAAGGAAAAACTGATTGACACGCTAATGATTGCTAGCAACCGGGTGAATCTCATTCGCATCTTCTTCTCCTTAGCGATTCTCTCGCTACTCCAGGTAACTTCGGAGGCGCGGTTTCGGGCCTCAGACGCGATTCCCCAGGCCGCGGAAGCGCACTCCTGCATCAAACTCGATAGGTTTCGAACCGAAGTAACTTTACCTTATTTCGCCGACGATCCTAGACTCTTCATTATATGGCTTTATTCTCCAAAACTTTTCGAGGACAAGTTCCGGCGCCAAAATCCGTCGATCCTGGTTTGCCGGATTATGGAAAGCTGGGTCCCGGTTCGGATATCGCGGTAAACACTCAGACACCCGACGCGGTGCAGCGGCCGGCGAACGCGATTCGGTTCGCACCGATTCTTGCCGCGGCGATTGGAGTGCTTGCGGCGGTGCTGGTGGCCGGCATAGGAAGCGCCCGGGCCGCCTGGCCAAAATTGGCCGGAATTTTTTTGGTATCATCGCCATCGCCCTCCTCCTCGCCGGCTCGAGACCAACCCACGGCCGTCAAAGATGCGCGACAACTGGATCGCATGAAGCCGCAGAAGCAGGCCGAGGCGCTGCTTGAACTGGCGGTTGGCCAGCAGGCGGGCGCCGCGGAACAGATATCCTCTCGGGTGAACCGGTGGCAGGGAAAAGTGAAGTGGGATTCGCAAATCGCCACGCTCACGACCGCTGCGCTGAACTCCAGCGACCTGCGGGTGCGTGAATCGGGTATTGAAGTGGAACTCGCCGCCTATGGACTTGGCAAGAATTCCGCCAGCCTCGACTATTTGCTGCGGACCACGGAATCTTCCGATCATGCGCGCAAGATTTGGGCACTGTGGGCGCTTGGATTGATGGCGAATCGCGGAGTCCAGACGGAACGAATCGTTCAGGAGTTAACCGCGCACCTGAAGGATTCCGACGAAGATTCGCGACGCTGGGCCGTCGAAGGCCTTGCGCTGGCCGGCTCTGGGCAAACGATCGCGCCCCTATTGAAGACCATGCACGACGATCCTTCCGCGTTGGTGCGCGAGAGAGCGGCGTGCAGCCTGGCAGAATCGGGCATGTTTACCCTGGAGCAGCGCCAGACGGCAATCCCACAATTGCTAAACTACTCCGACGATCCGGCTCTCGATGCCCAAACTCACGATTGGGCTTTTCAAGCCCTCAGTGACATTACCCATCAGCGGCTACCCCGTGACTCAAACGCCTGGCGGAATTGGTACGATTCGACGAAGGGCGAGTAGCTAGAGGTCAGTGTTCAGTGGCCACTGGCCACTCTCCTCCACTCTGCCATCCTTCGCCAAATGCACTTCGAAGCGGGTCTTCGGCAGCAGCGGCAGTCAGCGCGCAGGCTTTGAATCCATCGCCAGCGGTCTCTGCGTGTCGATACGCTCCGGGTTCGCTTTCAATCGTCTCCCGCCCTCCTTCCATGTCCGCAAGAAAGGCTTGCGCCTGGCTGGGGCCGACTTCCACTCCCTTAAATAATCGGCCCTTAATCTCGAAGCTCAGTGTGCAATTCCTCAATCCCGCTATTCTTCATTCCCCTGTAAAATTGAGTTATCGCCACTGGAGCCTCATCCGCATTGTCTTTCCTGGACCAACTGAATCCGCAGCAGCGCGAGGCCGTCGAAACTACCGAGGGGCCGGTGCTGATCCTCGCCGGCGCGGGCAGCGGCAAGACGCGTGTGATCACGTATCGCATCGCGTATCTGATCGAGCACAAGAGCGTGATGCCGGAGTCGATTCTGGCGATGACCTTTACCAACAAAGCGGCCGCGGAAATGGGAGAGCGCGTTGAAAAACTAGTGGGCGGGCTGAGTATAGCGAAGCCGGTCATTTCGACGTTTCATTCGTTTTGCGTGCGCATGCTGCGGCGCGATATTGAGGCGATGCGGATCCTTTCCTCGACGCCGGGGCAGCCGCCGATTGGGCACACGAAAAATTTTGTGATCTACGACGAGAGCGACCAGCAGGCCGTGGTTAAGAGTGTGATGCGGCGCCTGGGCCTCGACGACAAGCAACTCACGCCGCGCACCGTGCTGGGGCGCATTTCGTGGGCGAAGAATCACATGCTCGATCCGCAGGAACTTTACCTGCAATCGGCCGATCCCAAGACCGAGCGTATTGCACATTTGTATGAGGAGTATCGCAAGGAGTTACGCAAGGCGAACGCGCTCGATTTCGACGATCTGCTGCTGGAAGCCGTGCGGCTGCTGAAATCGGCGGCGCAGGTGCGTGAATATTACAATCGGCGCTTTCAATACGTGCTGATTGACGAGTATCAGGACACGAACCGTCCGCAGTACGAACTGATGCGCATGCTGGCCGGAGATCGGCACAATGTGTGCGCGGTGGGCGATGAAGATCAGTCGATTTATTCCTGGCGCGGCGCGGATATTCGCAACATTCTCGAATTCGAGCAGGACTTTCCCGAGGCTAAGATTATTCGGCTCGAACAGAACTACCGATCGACGCAGAATATTTTGGAGGCAGCGTCTTCGGTGGTGGCGAACAACGTTCGGCGCAAGGGCAAGAACCTGTGGACTTCGCGCCAAGGCGGCACAAAAATCGGCTATTACGAAGCGCCCGATGGGGAGAACGAGGCGCTGTTCATCGCAGATCACATCGCGAAATATCTGCGGGAAGCCGGTCGAACTGAAAACGAACGCGGCGAAACCCCGCGCGCGGCGGTGCTCTATCGCACGAATTCGCAGTCGCGATTGTTCGAAGAAGCCATGCGGCGTTACGGGATGAAATATCACGTGGTGGGGGGATTCTCTTTCTACGAGCGCGCCGAGATCAAAGACATGATCTCGTATCTGAAAGCGATCCAGAATCCCGACGACTCGATTTCGCTATTGCGCGTGATTAACACACCGACCCGCGGCATTGGCAAAGGGACGCTCGATACTCTGGAGCGGCTTGCGCTCGAAACGGGGCTGTCGCTGTGGGGCGCGCTTGGCGAGGCGATTCGAAGGCAATTGCTGCCGCAGCGGGCATTGGCCTCGCTGCAAAGTTTTCAGCAGTTGATCAACGACGGCCGCGCCATGCTGGCCGGAACATTCGAGGAAGGACTTCAAGAAGGTGTGGCGCGGGCGCTCTCGCCCGTGCCTGCCGACACTATCACGGACTCCGAAGACGAGTCGCAACCGGAAGACGCGACGGCTTTCGATCCCAATGAATTTGAGAATTTCTCATTTGATTTCGGCGCTGCGGATTCGGAACCTCCGACTACCGAGGGTGATTCAGACGTGGAGGCGGGACGCTTCCACGACAGCCGGCGGGACGCCGGCGCTACGGACGGCGAGCGGCCTGCCGAGCCCGAGATTGGATCGGTTCCCGATTCTTTTCCGGCCCCCACCGTCAGCACCGCCGACATCCTGAAATTTCTCATCGACCGCACTGGATATATCAAGCTGCTGGAAGAAGAGGATACGCCGGAAGCTTTCTCGCGGATTGAGAATCTGCGCGAATTGGTGAACGCCGCCATGGATTCGCGCGACCGCGGCGAAACTCTTGATCAGTTCCTTGACCATGCTGCTCTCGTGGCCGATGCGGACGATTACGACGCCCGCGCTCAGATCACACTGATGAGCCTGCACGCCGCCAAGGGACTGGAATTTCCGCTGGTCTTTCTCAGCGGCCTGGAAGAGGGACTGTTTCCGCATTCGCGCACCATGCTCGTTCCTGAAGACATTGAGGAAGAGCGCCGCCTCTGCTACGTGGGGATGACCCGCGCTATGGACCAACTGATCCTGACGCGCGCCGTCTATCGCCGCCGCTACGGCACCGATTTGCCAGAAGCCAGCGTTCCGTCGCGCTTTTTGGAGGAAGTCCCGGCTCCGCTGCTGGAAGAATTGGGAACGCGGCGGAGCAGCACGGCTCACGTGGGGACGGGCGCATTCGCCCGTCCGGCGGGACGCAGCCCCGCCTATGCGGAGAGCACGCACTACTCCTACGAAGACGAAGACCAGAGCACAGCGTGGCATTCGGGCGATCGCGCCCAGGCCGGCCGCGCCGCCAAGCCCTCGGCGCCAGCCCGGGAGTATAACTCCATCGAGAACATCGCCGAGTTCTTTGCCAGCCGCGGCAAGAAGTTTTCCTTGCCGAAAACGCCCGTCGAGGAACCCACCGGGAAGCGCGGATTCCGTCCCGGCCAGAAAGTTCGCCATCCCAAATATGGCGAGGGAACCGTTTACCAGCGCGAAGGAGAAGGCGAAGAAGCCAAGATTACGGTACAATTTCCTCGCTTCGGCTTGAAGAAGCTGGTGGAGAAGTACGCCCAGCTGGAACGGGCCTGAACGCATTGAGTAATTGGGAAATTGCGTAATTGGGAAATTTACCCAGCCGGATTTTCGTTGGTTTGAATTACCCAATTACTCAATTACAAAATTACCCAATTCAAAAGGATTCATGGCCAACACATCGACTCTCAGCAAAGACGAACGCAAGAAAGCCAAACGCACCGCACGCAAGAAGCGCAAGGCGGAAAAGCCGCTCAAACCCCGCGACTACGCCCGCGGATCGAAGAAGCCCAAGGTCAAGAAACTGGCTCGCGGCCAGGCGAAGCGGTAGGGCGGCATTTGGCGTTGAGCATTTGGCAGTTAGCCACTCGTTTGTCGAGTTGAGAAGCGTGCCGGCTAAAGGTTAAGTGCCAATCGCTAAGCGCTATCTGGTTCAGGAGAAATCAACCTTTGGCACAACCGACCGCTACCGAGCCTCCGGCAAAACCCGGAGAAGTGATTCGCACCTCCGAAAACCAACTGTTCTGCTGCAAGTCGATCGACAAGCTGATCTCGGACTCGGAGAATCCGCATAGCCGGCTCAGCAAGACTCTGGGGCCCTGGTCGCTAACGGCGCTCGGCATTGGTGCAATTATCGGCTCTGGGATCTTCGTACTTACCGGCACCGCGGCTGCCGGAGAGTATTTTCAGGCGCCGTCCATCCTGCACGCGCAGGCGCTCGACGTGATCGTAAATCTCCTGCGCACCGGCCACGTTGCCGGAGCTCTGATGCATGGACGGCCTCCGGCCGGGCCATCGATAGCCATTTCGTTTTTTCTGGTTGCGATTGCGTGCAGTTTCGCCGGCCTGTGCTACGCGGAGCTTGCGTCGATGATTCCTATCGCCGGGAGCGCCTACACCTACTCGTACGCAACGCTCGGCGAAATCTTTGCCTGGATCATTGGCTGGGATCTGATTCTTGAATACGTGGTCAGTAATGTTGCCGTGGCCGTGGGTTTTGCCGGCTATACGAAAGCTCAACTGGCGGCGTTCGGCCTCAACTTGCCGGACAAATGGGCCAGCCCCGTATGGGCTTCGGGCCAATGGACGGGCGCCTATTTCAACCTGCCTGGATTTCTTATTGTGTTTTTGCTCACGCTGCTGCTGGTGCGCGGCATAAAGGAATCGGCCGGGACCAATAACATTATGGTCACGATCAAGATTGGCGCAATCCTCACGTTCCTGGTGGTGGGGGGAATGCTGGTGAAGCCGGCGAACTGGAGTCCTTTTGCGCCCTCGGGCTTTGGTGGAATCGTGACCGGCGGGGCCATCGTTTTCTTTACCTACATCGGATTCGATTCTGTCTCGACCGCGGCGGAGGAGTCGCGCAATCCGCAAAAAGACTTGCCCTTCGGCATCATCATGTCCCTGATCATCTGCACTTTGCTGTACGTCGGGGTCGCCGTGGTGCTGCTTGGCATGATGAAGTACACCACGTTCGTTTCCGGAGCGGCCGCCGAAGCTCCCGTCGCCTACGCCATGAAGTATCTGGGGGTGCATCCCTTCTTTCGCTCGGTGATCGTCATCGGCGCGCTGACGGGCATGATTTCGTCGTTGCTGGTGTTTCAGTATGGGCAGGCCCGCATCTGGTACGCCATGTCCCGCGACGGCTTGTTGCCCAAGCTGTTCTCCGCCGTACACCCGAAATACAAAACGCCGCACTGGTCCACCTGGATCGCCTGCTTTGCCGTGGGCATTCCCGCCGGGCTCGTGGATATTGGCGATGCCGCGGATCTGGCTAATATTGGTACGCTATTCGCCTTCGTGCTGGTTTCGCTGGGAGTGATTTTGTTGCGACGCAAGCAGCCCCATCGAAAGCGCGCATTCCGCGTGCCTTTTGTGCCGTGGTTCCCGCTGCTGTCTGTGCTTTTATGCGGCGGGCTGATGTTCGGCCTGACGCTGATTACCTGGCTCCGCTTCGTGATTTGGCTCGGTCTCGGTCTTCTGATTTATGTCTTCTACAGCCGGCATCGCAGCGAGTTTGCGAAGAAGTAGCTCTCAGCTATCAGCCTTCAGTAAAAACCGCACTGTCTTGCTGAACGAAGCAGGCATGCTCACGATTGCGTATGGCGAATTTATTTCGCCCACGCGCCTGCTAGAAATAAATATCGATCCCGCAAATCATCCTTGCGCGCTGCGGATTGCGCATCCAGAAACATCATCGGCCAGCCATCGCTCGCCGAATACACCGGCCACTTCGGCAATCCCGGGCCATTCGGGTCGCCGCTGCGGGCGAAGTTCGCCCAATACTTTTGCATCATTTCGCTGAGCTGACGGTCTTCGGGACGCCACGCGACCCCAGCTTTAGAATCGAGTTGTCCAAACACATACTCAATCTCGGCCGAGTGGTATGCGCCCAACTGCGGGCCCTTGGGATCGGAGGGCGGACCGAGGTCGAAGCGAAACCGATAGATCGGCTGCTTGCCAGTTTTGGATTGCATCTCCAGCCACTCCCACGTCGAAAACGCGATGAACTTGTCACCCGCGAAATCCAGCGCGGAGCGCAGAGTCTGCTCGGGCGTAGTGGAGGGATAAAGCCGCAGAAACTCCGGAGCCTTGTCGCCGAATTCTTTTTGTGCGGTGGCTTTCAGAGTGTCAGCGGTCGGCTTTTGCGGATTGAAAGCGATCTCGTAGCTGCCTTCGTCATGGTTCCAGCCCGCCAGAAGCGGCACGTCATTCTGTTTCCCTGCTGCAAAAATGGACGGAACCGACTCTGGCAGAAAATATCCGTCTACGTCGGGACCGAAATCGAAACCGTCCGACTGCGGCGGCGAGAAGGCCTCGAGCAATTTCTGCGCCGGGATGGCGCGCAGCTCGGCCAGCGTGGCCACCCCCAACTTGTCGCGCAGCTTTTTCGGATCGTGGACCTCGCGTACCAATCGAGGGTCGAACGACAAACCTCCACTGAAGAATGCTGCACCGCTTTCGCCGATCGCTTTCTGAAACAGTCCCTTCGCCAATGGCGAAGCTATCTGCGCGCTCACCGAGAACGATCCGGCGCTTTCGCCGAAAATAGTAACGTTGCCGGGATCTCCGCCGAATGCCGCAATGTTGTCATGCACCCAGTGCAGCGCGGCGGTCTGGTCGAGCAAGCCGTAATTTCCGGCGGCATTTCGCCCAGACTCTTTCGCCAGTTCGGGATGGACGAGAAATCCGAAAATGCCGAGACGATAGTTCATGGAAACTACGATCACTCCCTGCTGCGCCAGATGCGCGCCATCCTGACGCGCCTCGGAAGTGGTTCCGGCGGCGAATCCTCCGCCATAAATCCACACCATGACCGGCAGCTTCGCGTTGGAGGTCGCCGCTTTTGCCGGAACCCAGACATTCAACGTCAAACAATCTTCGCCGCCGCCGGCGTCGCGAAAGTTCATGTCGCCATACACACGCCCCTGCATGCAGTGCGAACCGAACCCAGTGGCCTTGCGCACGCCGTTCCACTTCGCCGCGGGTGCAGGCGGCTTCCAGCGCAGATCGCCAACTGGCGGCGCGGCGTACGGGATTCCTAGAAACACGCGCACCGTTCCATCGTTTTTGCCCTCGACGATGCCCGAGCCGGTTTGCACCTGAGGTCCGGAAGCCGCGCCGAACAAGGCCAGCGGCACAGCCAGCGTTGCGCACGCAACCAACGATCTGGGGAGTTTCCTGCTCTGGACGCTCTTCGCCTTCATGCGTTGTCCCTTAGTCTGAGATGAGAACAGGGAATTGTACCGGAAGTGTTGGTGCATCCATGACAGAGTTCCGTGCTTCCGATTTGCTTCCCTGTCTGGGCATTGAAGGCGCTCACTCGCAAATCCTCTCCCAAGAAACTACAATCGGAAAATGCCGTCGGACCGCCCGCCCAATTCCTTTATTCGTCAATTGCCCAAGGCGGAACTGCACCTGCACCTTGAGGGCGCGGTCGATCCAGCCACGCTTTTCGAACTGCGGAAATTGCATGGCGAACACTCCACGCTGGCCGAGGTCGAGTCGCTTTACGGCTACACCGACTTCCAGAGTTTCTTGATGGCTTTCAAGGCGGTCAGCGCGCACCTGCGCGGACCGGACGACTATGAACTCATCGCGTACCGCTTGATGCAGCGACTGAAGGAAGACAACGTGCTGCACGCGGAAGTCTATGTCGCGGTCGGCGTATGCCTATTCCGCAAGCAGGATTTCCCCGCGATCTTCGAAGGTCTGGAACGCGGACGCGCCCGCGGGGCACGCGATTTCGGTGTGTCTCTGTTGTGGATCTTCGACGCCACACGCCACTTCGGAATCGAGGAAGCGCAAAAAGTCTTCGAACTGGCGGCCCGATTCCGCGACCGCCACGTCGTCGGGGTCGGTATTGGCGGCGACGAACAAAAAGCTCCGCCGGAACTTTTTCGGGGAGTTTATTCTTACGCGGCCGATGAGGGCTTGCGCCTGACCGCGCACGCCGGCGAGACCGGTCCCGCCGAATCGATTTGGGGAGCGCTCAACTTGCGCGCCGAGCGGATTGGGCACGGCTTCACCGCCGCCCAGGATCCGGATCTGGTCGAAGAACTGGCTCAGCGCCAGATTCCGGTCGAACTCTGCATTACCAGCAACCTGCGCACTGGAGTCTGTAAAACGATCGCCGAGCATCCCGTGAAAAACTATTTCGATCAGGGCGTGATGATCACGCTGAATACCGACGACCCGGCGCTGTTCGGCACCACGCTGTCGCGCGAATATCAGCTTGCCCAGGATACTTTCGGATTTACCGATGAGCACCTGCGCGAACTGGCCCGCAATTCTTTCGAGGCGTCGTTCCTGCCCGCGGAGAAGAAACTGGAACTGCTCAGTCTGTTTGATGCCGCGGCGGCCCGCTAGAATGAAAACTCTGAAGATCAGCCTGGTCGCAACTGTCGCATGCACGCTGGCCTGGTGGTTGGGTTTTCCGCGCAGAATCTGGCCGGCGCATCCCTATTTCGCGGATTTCCTGATGGCTTTAGTTCTGTGTTTTGTGCTGCAATCCGTATGGACAGATCCGAAACCTGAAGCGAAATGAACACTGATTACTGACTGAGAATTGAAAGCATCAATTCATGCCCATCCGCCCCATCCTGCAACTCGGCGACCCGATCCTCCGGAAAAAGGCGGTCGCAGTGGAAGATCCCGCGATGCCTGAGATTCAAACTTTGATCCAGGATATGACCGACACACTAGCGCATTGGCGGGCCGCCACGGGCTACGGACGCGGCATTGCAGCGCCACAGGTCGGAGTGTTGCAACGTGTAATTTTCCTCAAACTTCCTGAGAACAAACCCTGGCCGCTGATCAATCCCGAGATCATCAAGCACAGCGAAGAGAAAGTTATCGTCTGGGATGCCTGTCTGAGTTTTCTTTCGATCTTCATGCAGGTCGAACGCCACCGGCAGATCACGGTCCGCTATCAGGATCTCCGGGGCGCGACTCTTATATTCCAAGCCGGCGAGGATCGCAATCTCTCCGAACTTCTCCAGCATGAAATCGATCACCTCAACGGCATCCTCGCGATCGATCGAGTCGTGGATTTGAAGACCATCTGTACGCGAGAAGAATTTGAAATGCGCTATCGCGACGCGAGCCCGTATGCGGCCGCTCCGGCTACAAACAAAGCCTGAGTCGCGTTGCCGAACGAAACTGGCGAGTGGCTACCAGCAACTATGTTACACATTGGCATCGTCGCGTCGAGCGCGGAAGGCGCCGCGCTCTGCTATCGCACCATCTGCGTCGAGGGCGCGGAGTTGCTCGGCGCTTACAATCATCCCGAAGTGTCGCTCCACGGCCATCCCTTCATTCTCTACAAGAATTACATCGACGCCAATGATTGGGTCGGTGTCGCGGAACTCATGCTCTCCTCTGCGGAAAAGCTGGCGCGCGCCGGCGCCGACTTCCTGATTGCACCCGTCAACACCGTGCATCAGGCTTTCGATTTGGTCGAGCACCGGTCGCCGCGTCCCTGGCTGCACATTGCGATCGAGGTCGCTAACGAAGCCCGGCGGCACGGCTACAAACGCATCGGCGTTTTGGGCACGCGCTCGTTGATGGATGGCCCCGTCTACCGCGAAACGCTGAAGGCCGCGGGCATCGAGCACCGCGTGCCGCCGGCGGAGCAGCGCGAGCGCATTCACCGCCTCATCTTCGACGAACTGGTGCAGGGAGTGTTCCGGCCTGGCACGCAAACATATTTCACCGAAGTAATTCGCAGCCTGAAAGATGGTGGCTGCGACGCGGTGGCATTGGCGTGCACCGAAATACCGTTGCTGATGACACCGGAGTTATCGCCTTTGCCGATGTTAGACTCGACGCGCATCCTTGCCGGAGCGGCGCTTCGCAAGGCGATCGAAGGATAATGCGATGGGACAACGCCGGGAATTCAAATTCCGCCAGTTGCCCGGTACCTATGCCGTCGTGCGTTTAGGCCCGGATGCGCCCGTCCCGGCCTGGGCCACGAGCGGCGAATTCACTTCGATCACCCGGTCCGCCGACGAACTCTCCATCGTCTGCCCGGCGGACAGCGTTCCCAGCCACGTGCACTTTCCGCACCGTTGGGTGTGCCTGAAACTCAAAGGCCCCTTTCCCTTCTCGCTGACCGGGGTGCTGCTGTCGTTCATCGAACCGCTCTCATACAACGCGGTTCCGATCTTTGCGATCTCCACCTATGACACAGATTACGTGCTGGTCGAGGAAAAATGGGCGGAGCGTGCAATCGACTTGCTGCAGCATGCTGGCCACGAACTCCTCCCTGAAGCCTCGGAAGCAGGTTTCCGCCCCGTTGCCAGGAATCTCGACGCCTGACGGCCACGCTTTTTCAGCCGTTCAGGCCGCCAATTTCGCCGAATGCTGTCGCGCCGCATGCATCCAGCCGAACGCCTGTGTTGTAATAGAAGTTACTGGAACACATGCCTTCTCTCCTCACAACCCTGCGCCGCCGCGCTAAAGCCCTGCACCGCAACCTGCGCGGAGCTAACATGGCCATTCGCGCGCTGGCCTCGACCGACCATCCTTTGCTGGCGCACATTATTCCCATGCGCCGGTGCAATCTGGCCTGCACATATTGCAACGAGTTCGACGATTTTTCGAAGCCGGTGCCGCTCGAGGAAATGTATCGCCGCATCGACAAGCTGGGTTCGTTGGGCACCGCGGTCGTGACAATTTCGGGCGGCGAGCCGCTCATGCATCCCGAGCTCGACGATGTGATTCGCCGCATTCGCGCCAATGGGATGATCGCGGGACTCATCACTAACGGCTATCTGCTGGTGGCCGAGCGCATTCGGCGCTTGAACCGTGCCGGCCTCGAATGGCTCCAAATTTCCATCGACAACGTGAACCCGGACGAAGTATCGAAGAAGAGCCTGAAGGTTCTCGACAAGAAATTGCAGTTGCTCGCCGAGCACGCCGACTTTCACGTGAATATTAATTCCGTGGTGGGCGGCGGAATTTGCTATCCGCAGGACGCGCTCACCATCGGCAAGCGTGCGATTGAACTCGGCTTCACGTCGACGATCGGCATCATCCACGACGGCGGCGGACAACTACAGCCGCTGAATGACGAAGAGCGCCGCATTTATCACGAGATGCAGGCGATGGAAAAGAGCAGCTTCACGCGCGTGAATGCCTTTCAAGACAATATCGCCAAGGGCCTGCCTAATGATTGGCGATGCCGCGCCGGCGGCCGCTATCTCTACATCTGCGAGAATGGCTTGGTGCACTACTGCTCGCAGCAGCGTGGATATCCGGGCGTTCCACTCGAAACCTACAGGCGCGAGGACCTGCGCCGCGAATACCTCACGGAGAAATCCTGCGCGCCGCACTGCACGGTTTCGTGCGTGCATCAGGTTTCTATCTTCGATTCCTGGCGCGCTCCGCAGCATCCCGCGGAGACGACCCCCGCGGTTGCGATGAACGATGAACTCGTGCAAATCAAATAGCATTTAGCATTTGGCCAGATGAGATTGTCGATCCCGGCTAAATGCCAAGTGCCAACTGCTAAGTGCTGAGTGCCGATCGCTACTTCTTCGGTTGCGCCGAAGGCGGCAAAATATTGTTCAGCCGCAAATACATTGCAGCCGCAGCGTAATGATCCGCCCAGCCGCTGGCGAGGCCGAGCGCCGCCATGGCGCGCGGGAACTGGCGGCCACCGAAGAGTTCAACCGAGTCGCCCAGCTTCGAGTCGTCCATTTTGCTCAGAGCATCGCTGCAAAAGCTGTAGGAGGCTTTCACCGCCGCCAGCAACACGTCTTTGGAATCGGTATCTTTGGCTTCGTCCACTTTGGGCGCGGGAACGTCGGCGGCCTTGGCGCAAAGAAAATTGTTGGCCTCGGCGATGTGCGCGGCCAGATGCGCGAAAGTAATTTGATCCGGAGTAGGCTTGTAAGAAAACTTGTCGGCGGGCATCGCCTCAATGGCTCCGACAGTATTGTTTTGCGAACGCTGGATCAGCATGCGCAACGACGCGGTCACGGGGTCTTTGGTTGGGCCCGCGGCGGGTGCTGGAGTTTTTGCGGCGGGAGCCGCGGATTGAGCGTAGGCGGAACTTAGGGTCGCGAAAACGAAAAGACAGCTGATCGCAAGAATGCGTTTCATCGAGAAGCCTCCTGAGAGCTACCAGCATATACCGGAAGCAGGATTCTTAACCACAAAGGGCGCTAGAGGAACGCGGAGCCAAACTCTGCGATCCTCGGTGTCCTCTGTGGTGAAGAGTTTTCATGACACAATAACGCGATGCTCCCCGCTCCCGATTTTCTGTACGGTACCGCCTGGAAAGAAGACCGCACCGCCGCACTCACCGAACTCGCCCTGCGCACGGGTTTTCGCGGCATCGACACGGCGAACCAGCGCCGGCACTATTTCGAAGCCGGAGTCGGCGAGGGACTTGCCGCAGCCTATCGCGCCGGCGTGGTGACGCGCGCCGATCTTTTTCTGCAGACGAAATTCACCTACCAGCGCGGACAGGACCATCGCCTGCCCTACGATCCTGCCGCGCGCCTCGCGGTTCAGGTCGCTCAGTCTTTGACGAGTTCGCTGGAACATCTTGGCACCGACCACGTCGACAGCTTCGTGCTGCATGGACCGTCATCCGGTTATGAATGGGCCGAAGCCGACAGCCAAGTGTGGGAGGCGATGCACAAAGAGCGCGATGCCGGCCGCACGCGCCTGCTCGGTATCAGCAATGTGTCACTGCAACAAATGAAAGAACTGGCGGCCACCGGTGCGGAACTCCCGGCCTACGTGCAGAACCGCTGCTTTGCTCGCCTGGGGTGGGATCGCGAAATTCGAGTATTCTGCCGCCAGCACCAGATCGCGTATCAGGGTTTCTCGCTACTTACCGCGAATCCTGAGGTGGTGCAGCATCCGCCGCTCATGGCACTCGCGGCGCAGTTGAACGCGACTTCTGCGCAACTGATATTCAGTTTCGCCCGCGCAGTCGGAATGCTGCCACTAACTGGCACATCCGACGCTCAGCACATGAAAGAAGATCTGGCCAGCCTCAATGTTACGCTCCCGGCAGAAGTCATCAGCGCGATCGAAGCGATGGCGGGATGAACTCAGGTATTTCTGTTCGCATCTAAGAATTAACTCCAAACTACATCGCTGCGAGTCCCGAGGTCACCAGTTTAAAGATCAGAAACCAGACGGCGACGATGACGATGGCATTCGTTCGTTTCACCTTGCTGGTGCAGCTGAAGCCGATTCCGATGAGAATAATCGACCAGATGCTCAGCACGTCGAGCGATGATGCCATTGCACGCACGAACTTGCCCGTCGTTTCCGGATCGAGATAATACGCCAGGTTCGTGCCCACCGGATTATTAATGTCGAAGCCTTCGGGATTCACCCCCGCGAACAGGGAAATCGTACCCAGAATCGCGCCAATTATGCCCGGAAGTCCCGCATAAAACATGATGGCATAGGCTTGCTTAAATGAGGTCTCTGCCCCGGCGGCCACTTTGAAAGTGCCCCATAACACCGCCGTCTCAATCAGCACATAGAACAGAATCATCAGCGGGCTGCCGTAAGCAAAGATGCCGATGATCTTGCTGGAAAGCTGAATCTGCTTAGCCTGCTGGTCAGGCGGCAGCTTGTCGAATTGATCGGCACGCGAAGAGCGCGCGACCTGATTCTTGGCGACCTGCTCGAAGCCCACTTGCTTCCCAATCGCGTAGATGAACACAATCGAGAAGATAGAAATCAGAAGCCACGGTCCCCACCAGCTCGCGTTGCGACGCAAATCGGCGAAAGTCTTCGAGGGGGCGATGAATGTATTGACGATGCGCGCGCCTTCGGAAAGCGGCGCTGGTGCAGGTTCGGGCGTAGACGATGTGGGCAGGACCGGAGCAGCGGCCATGAATGCCTCCTACGAAAGTTACTCAACAAAGATTCGAGGGAATTCTAGTCGGGCGAGGCCGTCCAGACAAGGGATAAGGCTTGACAGGGCCACTCCTCTACGCGCGCCAGCCTTTCGCGCGGTAGTACAATTTCAGAAGTGAACCGGAAAATTGCATTACTGCGGTTCTTGTGCCTCGTGGCAGCAGTCGCCGTTGCGCTTCCCCAAGAGCACGGCGCCGCGACGCAAACCGCGCCTACGTCTACTTTTACTTCGCCGTCAGCCACTGGAACGACTGTCGAGGAAAATGTTCCGTACGCGACCGTGAACGGAACAGAACTTCGTCTCGACGTCTACCAACCCGCCGACCGCGGGCCTCAGACTCGTCCCGCGGTGCTACTCATCCACGGCGGCGGATGGAGCAGCTTCGATAAGAGCACCATGCGCGGCATGGGGCAGTTTCTGGCGCGCTCCGGCTTCGTGGCGTTCTCGGTGGACTATCGCCTCCTGAAAGGCAAGGACAACCGTTGGCCCGCGCAACTCGACGATGTGCAACGCGCGGTGCGCTGGGTGCGGGCGAATGC
Source organism: Candidatus Sulfotelmatobacter sp. (assembly GCA_036500765.1). Lineage (NCBI taxonomy): Bacteria > Pseudomonadati > Acidobacteriota > Terriglobia > Terriglobales > Candidatus Korobacteraceae > Candidatus Sulfotelmatobacter > Candidatus Sulfotelmatobacter sp. Next base: position 68,482 of record DASYBM010000002.1, on the reverse strand, counting down.
CGCCAAGTATGGCGTGAACCCCGCGCGCATCGGCGCTTTCGGCCACTCCGCCGGCGCGCAACTCGCCGCCCTGCTCGGCATGGAAGATACGCGCGACAATTCCGATCCCGCCCTCGCGAAGTATTCCAGCAAAGTGCAGGCGGTTGTTGACGTCAGCGGGCCGACGGACTTCACTACGCACAGCGATCCGGATGACGTCGCATTTCTGACGAATTTTCTGGGGGCGGACTTCTCCAAACATCCTGAGGTGTGGCGCGAAGCCTCGCCGGTGTTTCATGTTTCAAAAGACAATGCTCCGTTCTTGATCGTGCACGGCACTAAGGACCAAAGCGTGCCCATCGCGCAGGCCCAGGAACTATTCGAGAAGTTGCAATCGGCGGGAGTGCCCGCATCTTTCATCAAAGTCGACGATGTCCATACCTTCCAGACTCCCGAAGCCCGTCGTCAACTGGCGATGGAGTCGCTGGCATTCTTCAATCGCTATCTTGCCTCGGCAAATTAGCGGCAGGCCAGAAATGACGAAGTAAACTGCTCAGGCGATCTGCCCTCCGCGCAATCCCTGTAACGAAGTTACTGTCCATTTCACTATCCGATGGAACAAAGCCCCCTCGCCAGCGCTTAGAAAAATAGCTTCGGGAGTCGCGGGAGGTGCTTTAGTTCTGGAAAGCATGTTTCCGAGAAATAGAGTTCCCCGTCGCGGTTGAGGGGGCGCCGGCGTTACACCTTCATCGCTCGTCTGCCGGGCAGTCATGCGACCCGGTTAAGATGGTGCGAATGTCGAATGTAACGCCGGTTGTGGTTGCAGTCCTGGTCGCCGAACTTGTGCCCGCGGCCACCTTCGGATTCGGCACCGAGCGCACAGCACGCGCTATTGCGCGTCTGCCACTGGCAATGCGTCTGGCGCTGCCGTCACTGTTGGTGGCGCCGTACGTCATCCTTGCCGCCACGCATCACATGTTTCTCTGGCCGTGGTTTGCCCTGTATGCCGCACTGCCGGTCGTAATGGCATGGCTGTTGGCCCGGGCTAGTGAGGCCGATCCGGAACAACGCGGCAACTGGCGCGACGCGGTGATTCTTCTCACGCTTGGCCTGGCGGTAGATTTACGCTGGTTCGATGTTGCCTGGCCCGCGGGCCTGCGCGGGTTAGGGAATCTGCTGCTCGTCGATGCCGGGCTCTACGGTTTTCTCGGGATCCGCCGCTTGACTGGGACCGGATTTGATTTTCATCTGCGCTGGAGCGACTGGAAAACAGGCCTGCGCGAACTTGTGTTCTTCGCGCCCGCCGTGCTTGCGCTGGGATTGGCGCTCGGCTTCATCCATCCTCATGTCAATCTGCCCGCGGCGGGGAAGGCAATTCTAACGTGGGCGGGAATCTTTGTATTCGTTGCCGTCCCGGAAGAACTATTCTTTCGCGCCTGGGTGCAAAATCTGTTGGAGCGGCGCGTGGGCCGCCGAGCCGCGCTGGTAATCGCTTCAGTCCTGTTCGGCTTGTCTCATTTCAACAAACGGTCGGCAACTTTCAACTGGAGATATGTATTGCTGGCGACGGTGGCAGGGATTTTCTATGGCCGGGCCTGGCGCGAGCAGCGCCGCCTGGCGGCCTCGACCATTACTCACAGTTGCGTGGATTGGTTGTGGTCGTGGTGGTTCTAGCCAGTTTCGCTTGCCACTTCATCCCCGATTCTTCATCCGGTTCATTTTGGGATCGGGTGATAATTGAGAAATCCCAAGCCCACCCGCATATGGTGGTGAAGCGCGTCCGGAATACATACGGCAAAGCATAAACCCAGCAATCCCTGGGCGAGACCAAGCACGTAGAGACTGCGGTAACGGCGGAACAAGGCGCACGAAGTAACGCCCCACACCAGTGTCGCGGCAGTAAGCGGAAGATTCGGCAAATGCGCCGCTGCGAACAGCACGGCTGCCACGGCAATCGCGGTGTCGGTCGCGAGAACACGCGTCAGGCGTGGCATGAAGAAATCCTGCATTAGAAATTGCTGATAAATCGTCCAGAGGACGTAGCCGCCAACGTGGGCGAGGTCACCTTTGTAGAGAGCATGGAAGGTTCCGGCGGTCTGAGCGAGGACTATGCCTAGTACCGTCACTCCTACCGCGGCCGGCAGAATCCATAACGAAGAAACGAATCCGCGCCAGCCCAGGCCGAGTTGGTCCAGACTGGGCCGCTTCGAAAGCTCCAGTGCCAAGGGCGCTAACAGCACTAAAGGACCGGCAATCAGTTGTTCGCTCGTGGGCAGCCACAATACGACGATGATCAAACTGAAGCCGAAAAATAATTCCGCCAGATTGCGGCAGGAAATGCCGACCGGTGGAGCAGCCAACGTGAAAGTCGTCTGAGTTGTGCTTGCCAATGCCTTTTTCGCCTCAAAAAATCTAAGAGCAATTCGCTGCCCAATTGGTTGTACGAATTTAGTCGGGAGGCAAATGAATAGAGCCAAATAAAGACGAGTCCGCAGCCATCATGCCAGAAGTTGCGGCGTAGCTTGCAACAGACTGCGGGTATAGGCATGAGTCGGTGCCCTGGTAATACTGTCGGTTTCCCCGACTTCTACTATCTTTCCTTGATACATCACAGCGATGCGCGTCGAGAGATAGCGCACCACCGGCATCGAGTGCGAAATAAACAGGTAGGTCAGCCCGAAATCGCGCTGCAACTGTGCCAACAGGTTGACAATCTGCGCCCCCACGCTCACGTCGAGCGCGGAGACCGGTTCGTCGCACACGATGAACTTCGGCCGCAGCGCCAGCGCGCGGGCGATGCCGATGCGCTGCCGCTGTCCCCCGGAAAACTCGTGCGGATAACGCGAGCGCGCAGATTCATCGAGGCCCACGGCACGCAGCAGTTCTGCAACCCGCGGCCGTATGTCCATCTTCTTCCGACCGTTACCGTGGATAACAAGCGGCTCGGCAACGATGTCCTCGACACGAAAGCGTGGGTCGAGCGAAGCGAAAGGGTCTTGAAAAATGATCTGCAAGTCGCGGCGCAGGCCGCGCATTTCCCCGCGGCTCGCAGCGAGCAGATCTTGTCCGCCGAGGCGAATCATCCCCGACGTAGGCTCAATCAGCCGCAGAATTAACCGTCCCAGCGTGCTCTTGCCCGAACCCGATTCTCCGACCAGGCCCAGCGTCTCTCCGGCATGAATATCGAGCGAAACGTCGTCGACCGCGCGCACGCCATGCGGGAAGACTTTTGTCAGATTGCGAACTTCCAGCAGCGCCACGCTGCGATGCTAACAGGACCGGGCCACGGATTTGCACGGATTCTCACGGAGAGGGAATTGGCGGGAAATGTTTTCGATCTATTCGTGTAGATCCGTGCAAATCCGTGCCTACCCCGCCGCAATCATCGGCACCGCCGCCAGTGCCGCCAGCAATCCGATGAATTTCCAGCGGCTGAAATGCTCTTTCAGGACAAGGCGGGCCAACAGCACCGTCACGGCCGGATAGAGCGATGTGATCACGACGGCCTCATCGAGCCTCCCGCGCTGGCTGGCGAAGATGAAAAGCGCGCTGGCCGAGATGTCGAAAAAGCCGGCGAACATGCCCAGCAGGGCACGGGGACGGTCCAGCGTCCACGAGGCGCGCGTGACCAGCACGGCGACCGCCGTGGTCGTGAACGAGGCCACGCGGGAGGTCGCCGCAATCCACAGCGGCGAACCTGTCGCCTGGTGCACACACAAATAAAATCCGGCGAATCCCACGCCCGCGAGAGCCGCCATCGCCACGCCCTTCGGGTGGCTGGCGTTGTCGCTCTGGCTCGACCCTTCGGGCCGCGCAATCAACCAAATGGCAACTATGGCGAGCGCGAATCCGGCAATGGTCCAGCGACTCGGCGCGCCCTCCATCGCGATGTCGGCCATAGTCGGGATGGCCGCGCCTATTAATGCCGCGATCGGCGCGGTAAGCCCCATTTGTCCCGAGGCGAGAGCGCGGTAGAAAATAGCCAGAGCGAATCCTCCCATGCCTCCCGCCGCCAGCCCCCAAAGAATGCTGGCGGGCGGCGGAAATGCCGGATGCACAGCGAATGCGATCCCGAACATCAGAGCGCACGCGCAAACATGCGAGAAAGCGGTGAGAACGAACGCGTTGGCGCGGCGCGAGGCGTAGCCTCCCGCAAAGTCGGATGCACCCCAGAGAAATACCGCGGTCACGCTGCAAACAGCGGGGGCGAGTTGGGTGATCGGAGACACGCCGCACGAGAGTAGCACGTGGAATCACTCAGACCCGGTAAAACCGCTGGACTAACGGGCGGCGATGCACTACCGTTAGATCGAATTGAAGGGGTACCGCCATGAAGTACTTTCTAATCTCTGCTATTTTGTGTGCTGTCAGTTGTACTGGCCTGGCGCAAACCGCAGCCGATTCTCCGGCTACCAGGGAAGACGTCGAGAAATATTTCGAGGCTGTTCACTCACATGAAATGACGATGAAAATATTAGAGGCCATGTCGAAGCCTATTCATCAGATGGCGCACGACCAGTGTGCCAAGGATAAAGAGAAGCTTCCTGCGGATTGCGAAGCACGGATCAACAAGTCGATGGACGACACGTTCAAAGCGCTGCCCATCGATGAAATGATGCAGGCGATGGTACCCGCATACCAAAAGCACTTCACTAAGGGCGACATGGACGCGCTCATCACCTTCTATTCCGCGCCTACCGGACAAAAAGTATTGCAGGAAATGCCGGCAATTATGGGAGAAGCTATGGAGTCTATGATGCCGATCATGCAGAGAAGTGTTGAGAAGATGAACGCGCGCGCGCAGCAGGAAGTCGCTCAAATGCGAAAGGGATCTTCCACTAAAGCTCCAGACACTCCAGCGCCGCAAAACTGAACCCAGCCCTAATGCCTTCGCCAGTGTCGCGGGCTGGAGCACTTACATCGCCCGCGATTCGACAGCTAGTACAGCATTCCGCGTGTTAGAATTTGGACCAGCGATATCCTTGCAAGCGCGCGCTCCCGCTTCTGAGAATCAGGTTCTGAGGCCTTCGGTTGATCGACCTTGCACCGTCAATTCTTTCGGCTGATTTTGCCCGGCTGGGCGAGCAGGTGCGCGCTGCCGGCGAGGGTGGCGCAACTGTCATCCACGTCGATATCATGGATGGACATTTCGTCCCCAATCTTACGCTGGGGCCTCCGGTCGTGAAGTCGCTGCGCAAGGCTACGAAGCTCCCTCTCGATTGCCACCTCATGATCGAGAACCCGGATGAGTTCATCCCTGCATTCGCCGAGGCCGGCGCCGACTGGATCTCAGTACATCAGGAAGCGTGCCGCCATCTCAACCGCACGCTGCACCTGATTAAGAGCCACGACTGCATGGCCGGCGTCGTGATTAATCCCGCGACTCCGGTTGAAATGCTGTCGGAGGTGCTCGACATTGTTGACTATGTGCTTGTCATGTCAGTGAATCCGGGCTTCGGGGCGCAGAAGTTCATTCCGTCCACGCTGCACAAAATGCGGCGGTTAGCGGAGATTCGCGGCGAGCGCGGTTGCCACTATCGCATTGAAGTCGATGGCGGAGTTTCACTCGACACCGTCGCCGACGTGGTTCGCGCCGGTGCAGAAATTCTGGTCGCGGGCAACGCGGTGTTCGGGAATGGCGATCCAAGCAAGAATGCGCAGCAACTCTTGAAAGCCGCCACCGAGGCGGCCATGCAGAAAGTGTAGTAACGGCAAGGTTTCAACGTTTCAAGGTTGAAAGGTTTCGATGTTTAACCCTTGAACCGTTCGGATTACGAGATTCGTGGAACCTTGAAACCTTAGAAACCTTAAGACCCTAGGATTCTCCCAATGTCACGTAGAAACCCGTCGATCGCGTTCCTGAGCATGCTGCTCGTGCTCACCGTAGCCTGTACCAACAAGAAGTCCGTGAACCCCCTGGCTAATGTGGGCTCCAAGCAGCCCGATAAAGTCCTGTTCGACAAAGCCATGGAGGCCATGCGGCACAACCGCTTCGATGTGGCCCGGCTGACGTTGCAGACCTTGATCAATACTTATCCCGATTCCGAATTCATTGCCCGAGCCAAACTGGCGGTCGGCGACTCCTGGTATGCCGAGGGCGGCGCAGCGGCACTCGCCCAGGCCGAACAGGAGTACAACGATTTTCAGATCTTCTTCCCCAACATGCCGGAAGCGGCCGAAGCGCAGCTCAAAATCGCCAACATCCATTACCAGCAGATGGAGAAGGCAGATCGCGACTACACCAACGCCAAGCGCGCCGAGGATGAATATCGTAAGCTGATTCTGCAATATCCCGACAACAAACTCGTACCCGAGGCCAAGCAGCGCCTGCTGGAAGTGCAGGAAGTGCTGGCCGAACGCGAATTTGAAATCGGACGCTTTTACAATCTCCGCGAGTCCTATCCGGCGTCGATCGCACGCCTGCAATCGCTGGTGGAAAAGTATCCGCTCTACAGCCGCGCCGATGAGGCGCTGTTCCTCCTGGGACAGGACTACGAGGGGCAGATCACGCGCTTGCGAAATGCTCCCGCTTGTGACGCTCACGGCCTGCCGCGCGGTTGCGCTGGGGAAAAGGTAAAGGGCGCCTACATCCAGGAGTTTACCGAGAAAGCCGCCACCAATTACAAGACCATCCTGACCCGTTATCCGCTAATGGATCGCTCCGACGACGCCAGGAAACGTCTCGCCGCGCTGCACCAGCCGATTCCCCGGCCAACGAAAGCGGCGGTCGCGCAGAACCGGAAGGAAATCGAGAGTCGCAGTGAGTCCACCAAAATTCAGATGTTAATGGGACTCGTCAAGAAAGGGCCAGACGTTTCTGCGGCCTCCAAGACGGGCGAACCCTCGTTGGCCGATCCCGAACCTGTGGCTGCAAATACCCTTATCAAGGATGAGACCCAGGGAGCGGCACATCTGATGGGCATGCCGGAAAAGGGAAGCGTGGGAGTGGACATCATCAATCCCAACGGTGGTGCAACCGCGCCCCCATCGGACACGGCTGCTCCGAATACAACGCCCTTTGGAACGGCAGGCACAACCGCTCCTCCGGCAACTCCTGATCCCAACGAACTGAAGCCAAATGTCCCTGCCGATCCCAACGAACTGAAACCGACCGACAGCGCCAGCGACCAGGCGCTCCCCCCGCCACCGCAGGTCAACGAAATTCAACAAGGCCAAGCGTCATCATCCTCCACGGCCACGGCCAGCGCCGACAACTCGGCTCCGGCCAGCGACGAAGATCTCTCCACCAGCAAGAAAAAGAAGAAGAAAGGGTTGAAAAAGCTGGTTCCATTCTAAAAGCGGGCGCTAGGCGTCAGGCAGAAACCCAGACCGAAGACTCGAAGACCAGGCCTGCCGCCTGACGGCTCTACTAGGTGTTGGCCACTGGTAACCGGTTACTTCCCTTCTGGATCATTGACTTAGGGTGTGGCTCGGGTTACCTTCGCGTTATCTCCCCGCACTAGAGGAAACCCTTGGCCAGGAAGATATTGCTCGCGGATGACAGTGTGACCGCTCAAAATATGGGGCGGAAGATCCTCGCGGATGCGGGATATGAAGTCGTTACGGTCAACAACGGCTCCGCCGCGCTGAAAAAGATCGCCGAGCAGAAGCCCGACCTCATCGTGCTCGACGTCTACATGCCCGGCTACAGCGGACTCGAAGTTTGCCAGCGGCTGAAAGAGGCGAACGAGACTTCGCGCGTTCCCGTTCTGCTTACAGTAGGGAAACTCGAGCCCTTCAAGCCCGAAGAAGCCAAGCGGGTGCGGGCCGACGCCTTCATCGTAAAACCCTTCGAAGCCAGCGAATTACTCAGCGCTCTGAGCAAACTGGAAGACAAGATTGTGCCCCGCGCAGAGACTGCGAAGCCAGGACGCTTCGCCCGCGTAACCGCCGCGCTCGACGAAGGCCGCTATGACAAGACCGTAGCTATCGACGAAGATTCAGGCTGGAAGAACCGCATCCAATTTCCGAAGAAGAAAGAAAACTCCGCGCAAAACGATGGCGATGATGCTGACATTTATAACGCCATGAATAAGGATTTGCGCACCGTGGTCGAGCGCAAAAGCACTACCGAGCTGCGCGCGGCCAAGGCAGAAGCAACCCGAGTCGACGTGAGTGCGCTGGCCCCGGAGGGCTTGCCCAAGGATGTGACCGCGGAAGAGATCGCCGCATTAGCGGCAGCTGCGGCGCAGGTGAAGGGCAAGATCGAGGAAAGCAAGGCGGTCGAGAATCAGCCCTCCGAGCGGGCTCGCGCCGAAGTCAAAGCCGACGGCAAGACCGAACCGAACGTCGAACCGAACCTCGAACCGAAGCCAGAGACGAGAGAGACTTCGCCAGCGGCGCCGGCGCAGGTAGTCGCGGCAGCGTCCCCGACAGAGCCGGAATCCCGGCAGAATATAGAGATCGATGCCAGGCCAGGGCTGGATGAGGAGAAGCTGGAAAAAAAGATCGAAGAGTGGGCCCAGAGCTCGCCTGCAACGCAAAATCAAACGGCCGAGGCCATCGCCCCCAGTCGTGCCGATGTAATGGCCGCCATCGCTGGCCTGGAAGTCGATTCTGTTTCGTCGGACAGCCCGAATTCCGCCAATGGTTCACGGACAAACGGGGCAGACCGCCGCATTGCGGATCGCCGTGCTCAGGATGTACCGGTAAACGATGAGCCGGTAGCTGACGAGCCGGTAACCATGGCCGCAGCGGCCGGAGCCGAGTCGGCCGCCTTCGCATCGCGCTGGACGGCTGTTTCCGTAGCGGTTGCCCCCGAAGAAGCTGCGCTTTCTCTCGAGCTCGAAATGCAGAAGGCCTACGCCGCCTTTGCCGCGGCAGAAACCGCTCATGGGGGATCGGCCAAGGCGCTCGCGGAAACCCAGCCGCCGGTGTCCGAACCAACAGCCGCAGCCACGCCGACACCGGCGCTCACGGTTCCCGCGACGCCCGCGCCTGAAGCGGCGCACACGCTGAGTGCGATGGCCAGCGCTGCCACCGCCGCCATCGGCGCTGCCGTGAAAGAATTAGAAGCGGTCGCCGAATCCTATCTCGCGCCGAAAACTCCTGCCCCGGCTGAGCCCGAGTCTGTTCCGCTTGAAAACGCCGAAGTTGCAGCCCCAGCGGCGAGTAAAGTGGCGATCGCGGCGCAGCCTGAGGTCGCGTCGGCATTGCCGCAACCGGAAGCCAAGCTCGAAGAGATTCCAGCCGCCTCAACCGAACAACTGACGGCGTTAATTTCCCCGTCGGAAGCACCTTCGGGGGCGCCAGACATTACGTCAGAAGCGAAAATCGATGCCCCCGCGCCGCCAGACCCGTCAATGGCCGGGACCGCGGAGATGGCAGCGCCAACTCTCGACACTAACGTTCCGGCAGAACCGGATTCTAAGGAATTGACTTCTGCCCACGAGGCGCCCGCGACCCGAGCTTGGGAAAACCCGGCGACCAGCGCCCCTGCACCCGCCGCGTCCGATCTCACAAAAGATTCCGATATAGTGGCAACCACCGCTGCGGCATGGGCCAGTTGGCGTCAGATTCGCGAGTCTGGGGCATCCGAATCTGGGACATCCGAATCTGGAGCGCCCGACTCAGGGATCATCGAATCTGGATCCTCTACACCCGCAGCATCTCAGAGCGCATCGTTCGAATCGTCGCCCAAGGCCGCAGAAGAAACGCTGCATACACAGGACACCGCTGCCATGGCCGTCGCTGCCGGCGCTGAAAATCATCGCGCCGAATCTGCGAGCGAGCCCGATTCCGAAGGCATCGCCAACATTGTCGACAGCGTCCTCGCCGACCTGCGCCCCAAGATCTTCGAAGAAATTTCTCGCAAAATGGGCAAGAAGAAATAGCCGGCCCTGGTTCAGCCAAGTCTCATCCTGCGCCCCACCGCCTACGATCAATGATCAATGATCGCTGAATCATCGATCATTGTTGCGCATCGCTTACGCCGTCACCGGGCTAAAACAGGAATCGTCCTCCGCATAAACCCTAAGTGCTATTGCACCGTTCCGTCTAACTTGAGTACCATGCCAGCTATCGGGGCCCTGGCCAGAGTCGCGCGCCGCGGAGTTGCAGTACGGAGTTGCAGTACAATGAACGACCAGATCGTCTCCCACTATCGCATCCAGGAGAAGCTTGGTGCGGGCGGCATGGGCGTGGTCTACAAAGCCGAAGACATCCGCCTGGGCCGCATGGTCGCCCTGAAATTTCTTCCCGATAATTCCGTACGCGACCCACGGGCCCTCGATCGCTTCAAGCGTGAAGCCCGAACCGCTTCGGCGCTCGACCACCCTAACATCTGCACGATTTACGAGATCGACGACGACCAGGGCCGCCCTTTCATCGCCATGCAGTTGCTGGAGGGGCACACGCTGCGCGATCGCATCGGCGATCAACCCGTTCCCCTGGGAACGCTGCTGGATTGGGCCTTGCAGATCAGCGATGCCTTGCACGCCGCCCATGCCAAGGGCATCATGCATCGCGACATCAAGCCGGCCAACATTTTCATCACGGAACGCGGACAGGCCAAGATTCTCGACTTCGGCCTGGCCAAGCTAACGGCGCCCGACCTGATGAGTTCGAGCGACGCCACTCTGTCGGCGACCGGACCGCTCACCCACACCGGCGCCGCAATCGGCACAGTCGCCTACATGTCGCCTGAGCAGGCCCGCGGAGAACAGCTCGACGCCCGCACCGATCTATTTTCTTTTGGCGTGTTGCTCTACGAAATGGCTACCGGCAGGCAGGCTTTTTCAGGGCCGACATGGGCGGTGACAGTTCATGCCATTCTTGGCCAGGCTCCGGTCTCGCTCAACGAGTCGGTCCCCGGACTGCCGCAGCGACTTCAGGAAATCATCGATAAGTGCCTCATCAAGAACCGCGACCTCCGCTACCAGACCGCGGCGGAGATCCATCGCGATCTGCTGAAGCTGAAAAAAGACTTCGACTCGGGGAAGTCGCTGAAGTCGGTGCGGGTCGCGACGACCTGGTCTCCGCAAAGAAAGTTGCGCCTGACTCTGGCTGCGGTGGCGGTGCTCCTGCTGGCGGCCGCAGGGGTATGGGGCCCTCGACTTCTCCGCCGCCTCGCGACCTCCGCGGCTGAAAGCCCGGTGCAGCCAGCAACTCTCGTACCGCAGCGCAAGAGCATCGCCATACTCCCGTTTGCCGCCGTCGCAGGCGATCCCAAGCTGACCGCCTTCGCCAAAGGCATGCTGGAGAACGTCGCCGCCAAGCTTTCGCAGTTGAGCGCCAATCGCGATCTCGAAGTTGTTCCGGCGAGAACGCTCGAAGACAAGAAAGTTACGACGCTCGCCGACGCCAGCAAGGAACTCAGTGTGACTCTCGGACTCACCGTGTCGCTGGAGCAGGCCAACGATCTATTTCGCGCCGCCTATAACTTGACCGACGCCAAAAGCGGCAAGAATCTGGCGGGAGCGCAAATCACGGCCCCGGTCTCGGATCTGTTCACCATTGAAGATCAGATTGCGAACGGCGTGGCCTCTGCGCTCCGGCTATCGCTCCGCAACGACGAGAAGCAGGCCCTCGGCGCCCACTCGACGGCGTTCCCGGAAGCTTATGAATACTACGCGCAGGGGCGCGGCTATCTCCAGGATCCGCGCCGGCCGGAAAATTTGACCAGCGCGGAGATTGTTTTCAAGCAAGCTCTGAAGATCGATCCGACCTACGGCCAAACCGAGGCAGCATTGGGTCAGACGTATTGGTTGAGATACCAGTTACAGGGAAAGCAGAAACAATGGATCGCCCCGGCACAGGATGCGTGCAGCAAAGCCATCGAACTTGGCAATGCCGGTGCCGAAGGCCACATGTGCCTCGGGTTGCTCGAAGACGGCACCGGCCAGTATGAGAAGGCAGCCGAGCAGTTTCAGCAAGCGGTGCAGTTAGATCCGACCAATGACCGGGCTTACATCAGCTTAGCCGGAACCTATCAGCATCTCAACCAGGCCGATAAAGCCGAGGAAACGTACAAACGGGCGATCAGCGCGCGGCCCCAGTACTGGCGAGCGTATAACCTGCTCGGCATTTTCTACATGTCGCAGGCTGACTACGAGAAGGCCGCGGAGATGTGTCGCAAAGCCACGGAACTCGATCCCGACAGTTACCTGGCGTTCAACGCTCTGGGTGCGGCTCTACTCTATCAGGGGAAGGACAGCGATGCGGTAACGGCATTCGAGAAGTCGATTGTCATCCGGCCTTCGTATGCCGCTCACAGCAACATCGCCGTGGCTCAATTCCGCTTGCGCCATTACAAAGATTCAGCAGCCAACTTCAAAGAAGCCCTAAAACTGGATGACAGCAACTATCAGGTCTGGAGCGGCCTGGCTGATGCCCTCTATTTTGGCGGCGATACTACTCCAGCGCTGGACACTTACCGCAAGGCCATCGGCTTGGCCAATCAACAACTGAAGGTCAATTCCCGCGACGCCGGAATACTCGGTGACTTAGCCAATTATTACGCGGTGCTGGGCGATCGGAAGCAGGCTCTGAGCTATCTCGACAAGTCGCTTCAACTAGGCCACGGGGATAAAGAGTTGCTTTTCAATGCGGCTCAGGTGTACAACCAATTGCACGAAAATGGCCCTGCGCTGGAGTGGCTGGGGAAAGCGCTGGCCGCCGGGTATTCCCGCTCCGTCGTGGCGACAGCTCCAGTATTCGACAATTTGCACGACAATCCGCAATACCGGGCCCTGATGCAGGAAAAATAAACCCCAATTATAGAGAAGGAGACAACCATGTTGATAGTCGATATTACGACCGGAGAAATCTACGGTGGTCCTGGTTCCTTCACCGCAGGGTGTCCTTTCGAGTGGAACAACACCACGGGCCAGAATGTTCAGCTGACCACCTCGAGCAACTACTGCACCGCGACCACTTATGACATCGGTGCAGGCCTCACGAAAGCCGCCCAGGCAGCAAATCCATTGCCCGCTGAACCTTTCAACTACACGCTCAAACCCGACGTCTGGGTCGGTGGTCCTTCGAATCCTCACATTCAGACGCCGTCGATGCACATCGAGCGAAAAGAAGTCGCGTAAGGCTTGCGCGGGAATAATGGGCGGGATTGCGCGCGCCTAACCGATAGCGAAGTTGCTTAAACAAGAACACCAAGGAGAAAAAAACTATGCCGATCGAAGTTGACATTAGAACTGGACAGGTTACGGGCGGCTCGCTTTCTTCGGGTTGCGATTTTGGATGGAAGAATTCGTCCACCCAGAACGTAGCTTTGACGCCCTCCAGCAACTACTGCACGGGCAGCTCGTATGACATTGGCGCCGGCCAGGTCAAGCCTGCTGTGGCTGCAAATCCGCTGCCCGCCCCACCTTACAATTTCACTTTGAGTCCGAATGTTTGGAACGCCCCTTCGAACCCGCATATCCAGACCCCTTCGATGGCGGTAGATGCGGTAGATCGAGAAGTCGCTTAGGGCTTAAGAGTCGGGAAATGCATCAGGGCGGGGAGATCCCGCCCTTTTCTTACTGGAACCCTTTCTTATTTCGACTTCTTGCTGAAGACGCAGGATCGGTTAATTTGGTGGCGGCGGTAGGACTCGAACCTACGACCTACGGATTATGAGACCGTCGCTCTAACCACCTGAGCTACGCCGCCACTTGCCTGCAATCGGGAAGGATGCGCGAAAGGAACCTTGCCGCCGGTATGGCCTCCGGCACTCGCAGTCTAACCCCCAATTTTAAAAGCGCTTGCGCATTAGGTCAAACGGTCTCAGCGCCAGGTAGTGGACCAGTTTGAATCTGGGGATAGGGAAGCTGGCGCGCAGATAGTGTTCGACCTTACCTCCACACGCGACGTCGGATTAAGCTATTCTGAAGAACCTGGGAGGGAGATTTGCAGGATGGCGAAACTTGTCTTTGGAATGAGCCAATCCCTGGATGGCTACGTCGACCACATGAAGTTGGGGCCGCCTGTGCCCTCGGCCTTTCGTCACTTCATCGAGCATACGCGTGGCCTGACGGGCTGCATATATGGTCGCGGCCTGTACGAGATCATGCGTTATTGGGACGAAGACCTTCCTGACTGGGACGCGGAGGATCGCGACTTCGCGGTGGCGTGGCGGAGCAAACCGAAGTGGGTGGTGTCGCGTTCGCTCAAGACAGTTGGCCCCAACGCCACGCTTATCGCGGAGGACTTCGAGGGGGCGATACGTAGGCTGAAGGCTGAGCTAGATGGCGAGTTTGACGTTGGCGGACCCGTCCTGGCGCAGAGTCTGACCGAAGCCGGTCTTATCGATGAGTATCAACTCTACCTCCGCCCTGTAGTGCTTGGGAGCGGCATGCCATTCTTCGCCGGGCCCCGGCCGCCGCTCCACCTGGTGGCCAGCGGCCTAATCGCCGAGGACCTGATTCGGTTGACGTACGTTCCCGCTTAATCGCGGGACTTGCCCGACGGACTGCGCCGACGCCTCAGCTCCACTTTGGATGTTGAGCGCAATCCAAACTGAGACACTACCCGGCGCCAGACTCGTACACTCCGACCTTCCGCTTACAATAAGCAGCAGAATCAATGAAAGCAATCGCCATCATCCCAGCCCGCCTGGCCTCGACGCGACTGCCGCGCAAAATGCTGCGCGAAATCGCCGGCAAGCCTCTCATCGGCTTCGTGTACGAAGCTGTCTGCTCCTCTCCATTGCTGGACGACGTCCTAATCGCTACCGACTCCGAAGAGATCATGGCCGCTTGCCGCCAGCACAATTGGAAAGTGAAGATGACTTCCGCTGCACACCGCAGCGGCACCGAGCGCGTGCACGAAGTCTCCGCTCGCGAGGCCGCCGATGTTTATATCAACGTGCAAGGCGACGAGCCTCTCGTGCGCTCCGAGCACATCGCAACTTTGGTGGAAGTCATGAAGAATCCCGCCGCCCAGGTCGGCACGCTGATGACTCTCGCCGCCGCGATCGATATCGCTAACCCAAATGCCGTAAAAGTCATCGCCGATATCACCGGCCGCGCGCTCTATTTCTCCCGCGCCACCATCCCATTCGATCGCGATGGCGCGCGACCGGCATATTTCAAGCACCTGGGCCTCTACGCGTATCGCAAGCCCGCGCTCGACCGCTTCGTTACCCTGCCGGAATCGTCGCTTGAAAAAAGTGAACGCCTGGAGCAGTTGCGCTTTCTTGAAAACGGCATCTCCATTTATGTCGGCGAGACTCCGCATGACAGCGTCGGAGTGGATACGGAAGAAGACCTTCAGCGCGTGACTGAACTCCTGAGGAAAAGCTAGCCTTAGAGTTCCAGCCAGGAAGCCTCAGACTGGTGTATTCAGCGCCTGTTTCCGGCCCCACGCCTGGGCCGCCGCGAGCCGCCTTGAGATTGCGGGATGCGAATGGAAGAACCACTCCACAAACCTCGAAGGGGTCCGCTCCGCCAGATTCTGTTCCGCCAGTTTGTTCATGGAAGAAATAAAAGGCGCCACGCTGGCGATGGACTCGAACGCGTACCGGTCCGCCTGTCGCTCGTTAAAACGAGAATACGCGTTCAGCGCGGGCATCAACACAAAAGACAGCACCACCGAAACCAGCGCCAGCAGCGGCAAGTTGGCGAAATCCGACATCTCGTCGAGCTGGAACACGTGGTGGTCGACCGCATAGTGCAGCACCCAGTTCGCCGCCCAGAAGCCGAAGAGAGTGATCGCCGCCTGCACGAACATACTCTTCAAAATGTGGCGATGCACATGGTGCCCCAGCTCGTGCGCCAGCACGGCTTCAATTTCTTCGGGAGAATAGTTGTCGAGCAGAGTATCGGCCAGAATGATGCGCCGGGTGGCACCCAATCCCGTAAGCGCCGCATTTGCCTTCTTGCTCTTTTCCGATAGCTTCCAGCGATACACGCCGCGCACCCGCGTGCCCGCGCGCTCGCTGAGCACGACCAAGCGCCGCCGCAGATCCTCGTCGTCGAGCGGCTCGAACTTATAAAAAATCGGAAACAGCACCACCGGCGCCAGTTGCGCCATAACAATAAACAGGCCCATGAAAAGCGCCCAGGCCAGCACCCACCAATGCTGCGGCCACTGCCGGATCGTAAAATACAAGATTTCGACCACGATGGCGCCCAAAACTAATCCCACCAGAAAACCTTTCCCCTCATCCCAAAGCCACGCGCGAAACTTCTGCGTCGACAGCTTGAACCTGCGTTCCAGCGAAAACCCGTAATAGTCGAGCCCAATCCCCAACGCCTTGCCGATCGCCAGCAGCAACACCAGATACATGAAAAGCGACAGGGAATAATTTTGAAATCCCAGGCGGAACGCCCGATCCCGCAGCCAGCCGGACCATCCTGTAACTAGAAGAAGAACCAGGAACGCAAAACCAACCACGAAATCCGCAATGCCCAGCCACCGCCGAATGCGGTTATAGCCACGAGCTTCAGGCGAATCGGTCTGCACCGGATTTGAATCGTCTGGCATTCTCGGAATGATTCGGCGATCGCTGATGGGTGATCGCTGATTCGATGATATGGATATATTCGATGAGTGGCCAGCAGAAACGTTAGCCGTTGCGCACGAAGCTCTCGCCTGTCGTCAGCAACTCGCGCACCAACTCCGACGAAGATGCCTCCGTGTAAAGCCGCAACAGCGGCTCAGTTCCCGAGGCGCGGAACAACACCCACGCCTCCGCTCCATTCCCGCTCCTAGGCGCATCAAGAAAGAACTTCACTCCATCCATATGCTCTTTCTTGAGCACACGGTAGCGGCCCAGGCTTTGCGTACTCTCCGCGCGAGCCCGCTGAATCGCATTCTGCTTCATATCTTCCGGAATGTGCAGATCGCGGCGTCCGTAATAGTGCGGCCCGAACTCACGCTGCACGTCGGCCACTAACTGCCCCAGCGGCTTGCCTTCCTCCGCCATCACATTGGCCAGGAGCAGGCAGTTCAGCACGCCATCGCGCTCCGGCAGAAACCGCGAGTAACCGATTCCGCCCGACTCTTCCCCGCCCATCAGGATATCGCGCTCCATCATGAGATCGGCAACGTACTTGAATCCGATAGAAGTCTCATGCAGCTTGCGCCCATATTTCGCTGCGATGCGGTCGAGCATGCGTGTCGTATTAAACGCTCGCACCACGTCCCCGGGCCACTTTTTGCGCTCCAAAAGCCAGCGCAGCAACACGCAGAAAATTTTGTGCGAGTCCACAAAGCTGCCGTCCTCAGCCACCGCGCCAATGCGGTCGGCGTCTCCATCGGTGGCGAGCCCGGCGTCGCATTTTTCCCGAACCACCGTCTCTTGCAGCATCTTGGTGTGCGGCTCGATCGGTTCCGGATTGATCCCCGGAAACAGCGGATTCAATTCCTCACGAATCGCGACATACTGCACTCCGCGCTCCGCAAAAATTCCGCTCAACACGCCGCGCCCCGACCCATACATCGCATCCACGGCAAACTTGAATTTTGTTTTCGCAATCAGGTCCATGTCGGCGAACTTGCATACCGCCGCGACGTAATCTTTCTTGAGATCGACTTCCTCCACCGCGGCCTTGACGCCTTTCGGCGCCGCTTCGGCCGCCATTTCTTCCTCAATTTTCTTCATGATCGTCGGCGTCGCCGACCCGCCAAACTTCGCCTTGAATTTCACCCCGTTCCAGTTCCAGGGATTGTGGCTCGACGTGACCATAACTCCGCCCGCCGCGCCCTGCTGCTTCACCGCATAAGACACGGCCGGCGTGGGCGTGTAATCGTTGGCCAGCTTCACCGGAATTCCTGCCGCGGCAATCACCTCCGACACAATTTGCGCCGCGCGCGGGGAGGCGAAACGCGCGTCATATCCCACCACGACTCCTCGCTGTGGCTCCTCGTACTTCAATACGTAGGAAGCAATCGCCCCCGCAACCCGGCGCACATTTTCGAACGTGAAATCATCGGCGATGATTCCGCGCCAACCATCGGTTCCGAATTTAATCTCTTGCATGGGCATGTGCTTAATGGCTAGTGGTCGGTGGCTAGTGGTCAAAAAATTGGATCCGGCTTTACTGACCACTGATCACTCTCTTCTACACCAGTGTATGCATCTTCTTATCGTCCAGATACTTCACAACTTTGCCCACATCCTGCGCATGCTGCCGCGTGGTGATCAGCAAGGCGTCGGCAGTCTCAACCACTACCAGATCGCTCACGCCCACAGCCGCCACGAACTTTCCTGGAGCATGGATATAGTTGCTCCGCGCATTCAGCAGAAACACGCCCGAACCCTCCACCAGATTGCCTTCGGGCGGAATGCTCTTGGCGTTGTGGTGTTCGTGCAGCGCCGTCCAGGAGCCCAGATCGTTCCATCCAAAGTCGGCGGGCAGGCAGAAAATGTTGCCACTTCCTTCCCCTTTGGCCGACCGTGGCTCGAGCACAGCATAATCCACGCTGATGTTCTCGCAGCGCGGATATAGCCTTTTGAACGTTGCGCCAAACTTGCTAGTCCCAAACGCAGCGGCAATTTCTTCCAGCAGCGGCGCAGTCTTCGGCAAATGTTCTCGCAGCGCGTCGGCCAGCGTAAGCGCGCTCCACAAAAACATGCCGCTGTTCCAGAAATAATTCCCCGCCGCAAGAAACTCCGCAGCCGTTTCTGCATTCGGCTTTTCGGTAAAGCGGCGCACGTGCAGCGCATCGCCCTGAAATAGCGCTCCCGCCTCGATGTACCCGTATCCGGTCTCCGCACGATTCGGGCGGATGCCGAGCACGACGATGTTCGGCCCAGCGGCTGCGATTTCAATTCCGCGCTCCAGCGTCTCGCGATACCGCCCCTCATCCGCAATGACGTGATCGGAAGGAAACATGCCAATCACCGCCTCGGGATTTTCCCGCAACAGCAGAAACGCCGCCAGCCCGATGGCCGGAGCCGTGTTCCTTCCCACTGGTTCCGGCAACACTTGCGCCTTCTGCAATTTCGGAAGTTGCTTCACAATCGCCGGCCGCAGATCCTCGTTGGTAATGACCCAGAACTTTTTCGCCGCCGCTATCGGCAACAGGCGAGCGACGGTCTGCTGAATCATGGTCTGCTTGCCGTCGAGCGCCAGCAACTGCTTGGCGCGCTTCTTGCGGCTCAGCGGCCAGAAGCGGGTGCCGCGCCCTCCAGCTAGAATCACAGGATAGAAATTAGAGTTGTTAGCCACGGATTCTCACGGATCTCCACGGATCAGGATCTACAGTCTCGTCTCCGGCTCAGGCAGCGGCTTTCCGGGCACATACGCCCTGAGAAATTCCAGCGCCCACTGCGGACGCACGCCGAACCGGCCGATGTTTGCGGGAACCACTACCGCATCGCCCTTCGCCAACGTCACCGATTCCATACCAGCCGCTTCGATAACTCCGCAGCCTTCCACCGCAACCAGAATTTGCACCGAGCTTCGCCCGGAATCGTCGCGAGTCTCCAGCTCAAGTGCATCTTTCGCCTCAAACATATCGACCACAAAATAGGGGGCGCCCACCAAAGGCGCGTGCCGGTTCTTGCCGCCGTTGATCTGCGCCGGCGCCGGCCTCACAACTTTTCCCGAACGAACTTCTTCCTTCACCGCCGCCATGCCGTCTTTTAGATGCAGCTCGCGTGGCCGCCCGTAATCATACAGGCGATAAGTTGTGTCCGACTGCTGCTGCGTCTCGACTACGACCGAACCCGGCCCCAGCGTGTGCACCGTGCCCCCGGCCACATAGATCATGTCACCCGCATAAACATTGATCCAATTCAGCACTTCTTCCGCGCGCTTCTGGTGAATCGCCTCTTCCAGCGCCTGCGCCGTAACCCCCGGCTTGAGTCCCAGCGCAATCTGCGCGCCAGGTTTTGCGTGAGCGATATACCAGCATTCCGTCTTGCCCCACGGCTGCCCTACGCGCAGGGCCTGTGCATCGTCGGGATGAACCTGCACCGAAAGTTTCTCGTGCGGAAAAAGAAATTTCAGCAGCAACGGAAACCGCTTCGCGTCCCGCGCTGCATCACCCACCAGTTCGCGCCGATATTCCTCGCTCAGCCTTGCGAGCGTCGTCCCCTTGAGCGGTCCGTTCGCCACTTTGCAATCGTCCCCGCTCAACCAGGCCTCGCCGATTTTTTCCTCGAACCTGTGATTGGGATAAATGGGAGACAAATCCTGCGTGCCCCACGGTCGCGGGTCAAACCCCGGCAGCATCAACAATGGATAAAGATTGTCCATGAAGCTATGTCCACAAAAAAGACCGCTCGCGCCAACGGAACGGCCCCTCTGCTTAATCCAGTTATTCCTGACCCGATTTCCTGTGTGCCCTCTGCGCCCTCTGTGGTTAGGGATTTCAAAATGCCAAACTATAAAACAAAAAAAACCGCGGGAGACATACTACAGAGCCGCGAAAAACTTCCGCATGCGCTCCAACCCGCGATCCAACTCAGCCTTCGACGTTGCATACGACACCCGAATATGTGCGCCGGTGCCAAACCCCTCTCCGGGCACGGTCGCTACGTGAGCTTCCCGCAACAAACGTCCGGCCACATCTGATGCCGATTTCAGGCCGCCCGTTCCCAGGAAAGATGAAATATTTGGATAGGCGTAGAACGCGCCCTCCGGCAGCGTGCACGCCACCCCCGGGATCGATCGCAGCCCGGCGACGACATAGTCGCGCAGCTCAATGTACTCCGCCCGCATCTGCTCGACGGACTCCTGCGGCCCCTTCAGCGCGGCCACCGCCGCCTTCTGCACAATCGATGTAGGATTCGACGTCGACTGGCTTTGCAGCTTTGCCATCGCGCTCACGACTGCGACTGGAGCCAGGGCATATCCCAGTCGCCAGCCGGTCATCGCATAAGTTTTCGACAGCGATCCCAGCACCACCATGCGCTCTTTATATTCGCGCAGCGATCCCACGGAAAAATTCTTTCCCGTGTAGTTCAGATACACGTAGCATTCGTCCGACAGAACCCAAATCCCGCGTTGATGCGCCAGGCGAACCACTTCCTTCATGTCTTCTGGGCTCATCACGGCGCCCGAAGGATTCGACGGCGAATTGAGGATGATCGCTTTCGTCCGCGGTGTGATCAGTCTCGCGACCATCTCCGCCGTCACGCGAAATCCCTGCGCCTCGTCCGATTCCAGCAGTACGCAATTCCCGCCCGCATAGCGCACGATGTCTTTGAACGACACCCAGTACGGCACCGGCAGAATCACCTCGTCGCCATGATCCACCAGAACTTGAATCGCATTGAACAAGGCATGTTTGCCCCCGGTTGAGGCGATTGCCTCCTCCCGCCGATAATCGGAATCGAAATCTACCGCGTGCCGGTGCACAATGGCATCGCGCAACTCGGCGGTTCCGGGCACAGCCGTGTACTTCGTAAAATTCCCCTGGATGGCGGCAATGGCAGCGTCTTTGATGTGTTGCGGCGTGGCGAAGTGGGGCTCACCCGCGCCAAAATCGACCACATCGATTCCCTGCGAACGCAGCTTGTCGGCCTCCGCCACAACAGCCATGGTGGCCGAGGGTTCAATGCGGTTGATTCTTTCCGTCAATTTCAAAAGCGCTCCCGTCGTTTCCGTGGTTAAGCTCGCGGTGGTCATGCCTTCTTTTTCCTTTTCCTCGGGAGTTCCACCAATTCCGCGTCCCGAAGTTTGTATGCGGGATCGAGTTTTTCCCGCAGTTTTTGCTCCACTACTTCCGGCACCAGCCCCTTGACCGGACCGCCCGCCTGCGCCACTTCCCGCACCAGCCGCGAACTCACATACGAATATTTGTCGGCCGGCATCATGAACACCGTTTCCAGCGTCGGTTCAAGTTTGCGATTCATCAGAGCCATCTGCAACTCATACTCGTAGTCGCTGATCGCCCGGATGCCCCGCAGCACGCACTTCGCGTCGATCGATTTGGCGAACTCCACCATCAGCCCGTCGAACGTATCCAGTCGAACGTTCTTGAGATCGGCCGTCAGTTCGCGCAGCATCTCCAATCGCTCCGCCACGCTAAACATCGGCGTCTTCTCCGAGTTGCGGAGAATCGCCACGACCAGCTCTTCAAAAATCTTGCTGCCCCGCTCAATCAGATCGAGGTGCCCATTAGTGGGCGGATCAAACGACCCGGGATAAACCGCCGTGCCCTTATTCAATCGCCCTCACAGATTGTGTCAGCATGTAGACCGCTGTTGAAGGAAGTAGAGCAATAGGAGATTTTATGCGGGCAGGAGCAACAATGGCAATCGGGGAGTGAAGCGGATGCAGATTCCCGAAAGATAAATGTGGCGACAGCCGCCCTCGGCTGTCGATCGAATGAGCTCGACCGCCAGTGGTCAAAGTCCGAGGGCTGCGAAGCCAAGGTTGAACGCCAGAGAGTCAGACCTGAAGAAACAATCTGGGAGGCCCGGGCGCGGATCGAAGCACCGCCTGCGCCCGGGAGGCAACGAAAGTTTAGCGCCGTGCCGCTACAATCGGGGCTTTCACCGGCTCCGGCGCGGCCGGCATGGCCGTCACGCGACCCGCCGCCCCATTCGTGGGCACAGCCGGGACAGCCGCGGGAGCAGCGGACGCTCCCGTCAAGCCCAGCGATTTACGCACCTCGGCGTCAATCTTAAGCATGACGTCTTTGTTGTCTTTCAGGAATTGGCGCGCATTCTCGCGGCCCTGGCCGATGCGCTCGCCCTTGTAGCTGTACCATGAGCCGGATTTCTCCACGATGTTGCTGTTGGCTGCCAGATCCAGGAGGTCGCCCTCGCGCGAAATGCCCTCGCCGTAGAGGATGTCGAATTCGGCATCGCGAAAAGGCGCGGCCACCTTGTTCTTCACGATTTTCACCTTGGTGCGCGAGCCAATTACCAGGTCGCCATCTTTGATGGCGGAGATACGGCGAATATCGATACGCACCGAAGAATAAAACTTCAGCGCTTTTCCGCCGGTCGTGGTTTCAGGATTGCCAAACATTACGCCGATCTTTTCCCGGATCTGGTTGATGAAAATCAGGCAAGTGTGCGACTTGGAGACCGTCCCGGTCAGCTTCCTCAGCGCCTGCGACATCAGCCGCGCCTGCAAGCCCATGTGGCTGTCGCCCATTTCGCCGTCCAGTTCGGCCTTGGGGACCAGCGCCGCCACCGAATCCACCACCAGCACGTCGATGGCATTCGACCGCACCAGCGCCTCGGTAATCTCCAGCGCCTGCTCGCCATAGTCGGGCTGCGAGACCAGCAGGTTGTCGACATCCACCCCAAGCTTCTTCGCGTATGCCGGATCGAGCGCGTGTTCGGCATCGACAAAAGCAGCCATGCCTCCGGCCTTCTGCGCCTCGGCAATCACCTGCAAAGTCAGCGTGGTCTTGCCGGAAGATTCCGGCCCGAAGACTTCAATCACGCGCCCCCGCGGAAACCCACCCACCCCCAGCGCCGCATCCACCGAGATCGACCCGGTCGAAATCACGGAAATGGGCACGATCGCTTCCTTCGATCCCAGCCGCATGATCGAGCCTTTGCCGAATTGTTTTTCGATCTGTGATACCGCGAGATCAATCGCTTTTACGCGTTCATCCGCCATGGGAGAGGCTCCTTTTATGAGTGCAGACTAAATGAAATCTAATCTGGCCGGATTATACATACAGATCGAAGCGAAAGAAAGGCGAATCTAAGGAATTATTCGTGGAAAGGTCCCAAAGCGGGACTCTGGCTGACTGCCAACAAATATTGCTCGCCGTCGCGACCTCTTGACTCGGAGCGAACGACCGATCCCGGCGGAAATTCCCAATGTTCGTCTTGGGGATCGTAATTCTGAATCGCGACGAGCCTGTCAAACCGTCGCCCACGGCAATTCCTTGCGCTGGACGCGAAACGTCTGTTCCCTCCTCCATCAGACGCACATAAACCGTGGTCGTTTTTCCCGAAGTCATCCCATTACCGCTGCAGCAGATCCACCGGCGCCGTCACGTCATGCACTCGGAAATACTTAGCCAGCGCCGGATACTTCCGCGCCACGGCTTCATACATCGCATAGGCGACGTTGCGATACGACACATGCCCCGCCGGCGTCGTCCGCAGCTCGGAAATATAAACTGCCTCGGCGAAATCCATTTTGAAGAGCGCGCGTTTTCTAAACGCGAGCGGAATCGCGTACTGCGAATTCTCTTCCGCTTCGAGAGCGGGCGCCTCGGGAGTCTTACGCCCCGCCAGATTCTCTACCGCCGCCTGCACTCGCCGCATCGCCGCCTCGAAGCGACCGCGCACGCCGGCATCTTCCATGTCGAGCAGCATCTCGTAGCCGTGTTGCGTTGTAAATCCTTGCATCACCTGGATGCAGCGCCGGTGCCGATGCATATCGCGGAAGCCGCCCGTATCCATGAGAATGTCGAAGCGAAACTGCTGCCCCGCGCGGAATCCGCGCAGCATCTCGTCATGCTTGCCGCGATGCCGCATTCCCAGGTCGATAATTTCCCGCCGCCGCCGCTCGCCCGCCACCTGCACGGCCTGCCGAATCTGCCGGTAAGAATGATGCGAATGCTCGTAGAGCAACGTCGTCGCAATCTCCACCTCCAGCGGTTCTTCATCGAGCAGATCGACAATCGCCTTCGACGGCGCCAGCGGCTCGTCGGCCATCAATTCGCGCGCCGCCTGCCGCAACTCGCGCCGCGTCGCCATCTCATACTCATTCGGATCGGCGTACTTCACCAGCGTCGGAGCCACCCGCACTTCGCGCAGCAACTCCGCCTCAGCCCGCGCGCCCAACTCCTGACTCACCGCACAAATCTGCGCCACCAAATCCTTCAGCGACTCGGCATTCACGTTGTAAGCCGCCCCAGTCGCCGCCTTCTTCAGCGACTCGCCCAGCACGCGTACTTCTTTGTGTGTATGACTGAGCAAATGCGCAACTTGGGTCTCCAACGTCCGCGCATTCACGATCTCGCCCAAAGAGGTGTTGGTGGCTAAGGGCAAAAGATACCGCGTAATATCGAACGCGCGCGCTTTCAACGTGCGCTCATACGCATCCTGCTTCATGTCGGCGGGCTTGGGCGTGATGCTGATCAGGTACCCGGTCATGTGCGCCGACAGCGCTTCATACTCGGAAAATAAGAAGTCCAGCGTCTCGCGATAAAGTTTGCGCGCTTCGTCATCCGCACCAAAATCGGGAACGTAATATCCGCTCTTCTTGAAATCCTGATAGCGCGTCGAGCGCTCCTGCCCGTCCCAGCGCTGCTCGTCGGCCAACTCAATCGCCGCCAGAATCGACAGCCGCTCGACCGCCAGCGCAATGTGCGCCAGGTCGGCAATCGACCGGTGCCCATACTGAAAATAAAAAGTGTTAAGAAACTTCTCCGCCTTCTGCGTCGAAATCTCCCGCAGCGCGTCCTTCATCGACAGAGACGACCGCGAATACTTCGCCATCGCATAAGCCTGAATCTCCGGCTCCACGCCAAACACGGCAAAGACTTCCGTGGAAGGCTCAGCTTGCGCGGCTTCTGCCTGTGTGGAGCGGACACTCTTGTCCGCCTCTGCCGGCAGCTTCTCCAATGTCGGGGCGGGCGATGAATTCTTGTTGGAAGGTTCGGGCATGACAATCACGTTGGTAGCAGTCTGAGGCATGAGTGCAGGAATGTTACGCGTCGGAGTTGTGGATTAGCAACGCGAATCAGGGGTCAGTGAGCTGCAATTAAATTTCCCGCCCTGTCCATTTCTTGAAGAGATCTTCACTTTTTAACAGCTGGTCGTCCCAGTCGGCAATCTTCGCCTTTACTCCCATCTCTGCAATCAAGAATCGAATTACTTCCTCGATTGTTACCCATCCGGTCGAAAGGTGAAGTTTATCCAAGTCCATTTCCCCGGCTGGAGTATCCACCAAGGTTGCGATGTGAACATGATGACGCGGGTGCTCATTGCGTCTTTGAATGTGGGAAACATATTCCCACCTGATAATCCATCTGCTGTCGGGATTGGAATCTTCGAGAAGATGGTAACTGTACGCCAAAGTTCGCAACTTCCAAGTCTTGTCAGGAAGCTGCTCAACCTGGAGTTGCTGAGACACCGCCAAAAAGAGTCCTCCCGAAAACAAAGGCGCGGCCATAGGGAAATCGGCCTCGTCTCGAAAAGCAAACTGAGCGAAAGGTCTATCCTTGCGATGTGTCAAACTCAGAGGCGCATCAGTAATTGTTTGATTCAGCAAAGCACTGATGTGGTCGCGAAACTTGCGGAAGACTTCGGCGGGTCTATCTCCGGTTAATTAAGGCTTACTCATGAAGCAGATATACCAGCGATGCAAGGTCTTGCCACAGGTAGTTCTCGCCTATTTGGCCTTTTTGAACGCGAGAAACCGCGTCATCGAAGGTCAGGCCGAGAGCCCGCGCTTCCTTCTCAATCATCGCTCTAATCTGATGGTCGCTCATTTTCCAGGATGCCGGCAGAAAGCAGTAACTTCGCACTGGCTGCTGATTCTTGCTCTGCACTAGCTTCTCCCAACACGCTGCGATCTGTCAAGTAAATAAAGGCAACTCACACATTCGTAACTAATTGAATCGCATGCTCTTGACCACCAGTCAGAACGATAACTCTCTCCGGCCGTCCACCACGTGATATAGCAATTCGGACTGACGGCTCGCAGTTTCTTTTAGCCAAGCGCGACACCACTCTACCGCCCCCCCCGCCGCGTATAATTCCCCTTCCACCGCATTCATCAACGCAACCGGGAGAGAAAGAAATGTCCCTCACAGGACGCATCGCGCTGGTCACTGGCGCCTCGCAAGGCATCGGACGCACCTGCGCCCTCCGACTCGCGAAAGCTGGAGCGACCGTCGCCGTTGCCGCTCGCAATCAGGAAAAGCTGAACGAACTGGTCGCCGAAATCACCGCCGCCGGAGGCCAGGCCGCCGCCTTCGCCCTCGACGTTACGGACGAAGATCAGGTCAAGGCGACCGTCAAAGCCATCATCGCCAATCCGCAGTTCGGCAAAATCGACATCCTCGTCAACAACGCCGGCATCACCCGCGACCAGCTTGTCATGCGCATGAAGCGCGCTGACTGGGACGCAGTCCTGCAAACCAACCTCACCTCCGCCTATCTCTGCATCCAGGCGGTCATCCCCGCCATGCTCAAGCAGCGCTGGGGACGCATCGTCAACATCACCAGCGTTTTCGGCCAGATGGGCCAGGCCGGGCAGGCCAACTACGCCGCCTCCAAAGCCGGGCTCATCGGCCTGACCATGGCCATCGCCCGCGAAGTCGGCTCGCGCAACATCACCTGCAACGCCGTCGCCCCCGGCTTCATCGAAACCGCCATGACCGCCGTCCTGAGCGACGAATTCAAACAGACCGCCGTCAAACAGATTCCGCTCGGCCGCGTGGGAACGCCCGACGACGTCGCCAGCGCCGTTACCTTCCTCGCTTCCGACGAAGCCTCGTACATCACCGGCCACGTGCTAAGCGTAAACGGCGGCTTGCTGATGGGATAATTTCCCAAAG
Organism: Candidatus Sulfotelmatobacter sp.; assembly: GCA_036500765.1. Classification (NCBI taxonomy): domain Bacteria; kingdom Pseudomonadati; phylum Acidobacteriota; class Terriglobia; order Terriglobales; family Candidatus Korobacteraceae; genus Candidatus Sulfotelmatobacter; species Candidatus Sulfotelmatobacter sp. The sequence continues at coordinate 41,128 of DASYBM010000002.1, read as the reverse complement.
CCTTCACCACAGACGACACTGAGATCACAGAGGAACCATGAGCGACGAAACGCCCCAATGTTCTTCCTCTGTGTCCTCAGTGCCCTCTGTGGTTAAAGCGTTTGACTTCGCGCAAGCCGAATCCCCAGCGCAAATCGCGCAAGCCCGCGAACTCTTCCTCGAATACGCGGAGTCGCTAGGCTTCAGTCTCTGCTTCCAGAATTTCGACAAAGAACTGGCGGAACTTCCCGGCGACTACGCGCCACCAGCGGGCAGCCTGCTGCTGGCAGAATACGAAGGCCAACTCGCCGGCTGCGTCGCTTTTCACAACCTAATCAGGGCAACGACAAACGACCATCGACTAACGACCGACAACATCTGCGAGATGAAGCGCCTCTACCTGCGCCCGCAATTCCGCAGCAAAGGATTAGGTCGCGCACTCGCCGATCGCATCATCGCCGAGGCTCGCCAGATCGGCTACAAACGCATGCGTCTTGATACAGTCGAACCCGTCATGAAAGACGCCGTCGCGATGTACCGCCAACTCGGCTTCGTCGAAATCGCTCCCTATTGCGCCAATCCGATCGCAGGCGCGCTCTACATGGAACTACTCTTGTAATCGCCCGCGGGCTTCAGACTGTGAGATTCTTCGACTCCGCTCAGGGCAGGCTCTTCGCTCCGCCTGAAAAACGGCTGCGCTCAGGATTACAACCGCGATCTAGAAAGCCAAAACTGACCCGCTACCACTTCTCGCGCACAGAACGCGCGAGAAATGGGGCACCCGGATTCTTCTCGCTTCTCCCGGTCCTTGTGGTTCTTCTCGACGCGCATCACGGCAGTGTTTGCACTTCCACCGAGAGCACGGCCGGCAAATCCCGCACGATCGGATTCCAGCTATCTCCGGCGTCTGCCGAGGCATAAATCTGGCCGCCCGTCGTGCCGAAATAAATTCCGCATTCATCCAGCGTGTCGACGGCCATCGCGTCGCGCAGTACGTTGACATAGCAATCTTTTTGCGGCAGACCCTTGGTAAGCGGCTCCCACTCGTTGCCGCCCGAGCGGCTGCGGAACACGCGTAGCTTACCTTCGTGAACGTAATGTTCGGAATCGCTCTTGATCGGAACAACGTAAACCGTTTCCGGCTCATGGGCGTGAATGTCGATGACAAAACCGAAATCCGTCGGCAGGTTGCCGCTGATTTTTGTCCACTGGTCGCCGGCGTTATCGGAGCGCATCACGTCCCAATGTTTCTGCATGAACAGCACTCCCGGGCGCTTCGGGTTCATCGCGACGTGGTGCACGCAATGTCCCACCTCGGCCGTCGGGTTGGGAATGTATTTGGAATGGAGTCCCTGATTAATGGGCTTCCAATTCTTGCCGCCATCGTCGGTGCGAAACGCTCCAGCCGCCGAGATCGCAATATAAATGCGCTGCGGATTACTGGGATCGAGAATGATGGTATGCAGGCACATGCCTCCCGCGCCGGGCTGCCACATGGGGCCAGTGCCGTGACCGCGCAGGCCGGAGAGTTCTTTCCAATTTTCGCCGCCATCGGTCGAGCGGAATAGAGCCGCGTCCTCGATTCCGGCGTAAACCGTGTTGGCATCAGTGAGCGACGGCTCGAGATGCCAGACCCGCTTGAACTCCCAAGGATGCTGCGTGCCGTCATAAAATTGGTGTGTGGTCAGCGGCGCGCCGGTCTCGGACGATGTGTCGTAAGCAAATTTGTTGCTGTCGGTTTTCGGTGGAGCGCCCGGTGCGGCAGCTTGTCCGGGAGGCGTTCCCGGCTGATGCCAGGTTTTTCCGCCATCGTCGGAGCGCTGCATGATCTGGCCAAACCAGCCGCTCGTCTGCGAAGCATAAATTCGATTGGGATCGACTGGCGAGCCTTTGAGGTGATAAATCTCCCAGCCCGCAAAGTGCGGACCGCTGACCTCCCAGTTCTGGCGTTTGCCGTCCGCCGTAAGAATGAATGCGCCTTTGCGGGTGCCCGCCAGGACTCTTACCTTACTCATGTAGGAACTCCTTAAAGTATGGCGTCCGGTAACCATCGCAGACGTTCCAGAGGGTCTCTCGCGGCGATTTTATCCGACCCGAGGATGCGGGAGTCAATCCGTTTCAGCTGGTATCGAAAGGCACTAATAATATGGATAGGCAACACGATTTCAGGGTTGAGGCAGGCTGGGTTGCGCCGGACGGCTAGGCGGCGCAGCACGCTCGTACACTCGCACATAGTCCACCAGCATGGTTTGCGGGAATACAGTGGTCGCGTCCGGACTTCCAGGCCAGTAGCCACCCACGGCGACGTTCAGCAGCAGAAAGAACGGATGGTCGTAAACCCATTTCGCTCCTTTGGGCAGGTTAGCGGGAGTGCGCGTCGCATAGAGATCGTCATCCACATAGAAGCGGATCGTGTTCGGCTCCCACTCTACCGCATAGACATGGAAGTCGTCGGCGAATCGCCGGCCGCTCGGTAGCGCATAGGGCGAACCGATGCCGTGTTCCCCAGAATATCCCGGCCCATGAATCGTGCCGTGAACCAGTGCCGGCTCTTTACCAATGTTTTCCATAATGTCGATCTCGCCGCAATCCGGCCAGCCGGGCTTCTCGATGTCATCGCCCAGCATCCAGAAGGCGGGCCAGATTCCTTGTCCGAAGGGAATCTTGATGCGCGCTTCGAAGCGGCCATAGGCTCGCGAAAACTTGCCCAAGGTTTTCAGGCGCGCCGAAGTGTAATTTCTGGTCACGCCATCGGCGCCGGCGGATTTCTCCTCGCGGACTTTTTCCTGGCGAACTGTGATGACGAGATTTCCGTCGACCTGCGAAGCGTTCTCTAAGCGATCGGTATAGTATTCGAGTTCATTGTTGCCCCAGCCTCCGCCGCCGCTTTCTGCGGTCCATTTGGAGGCATCGACTGCGGAGCCGTTGGCGCCGTTGAACTCATCGCTCCAAATCAGTTTCCATGCCGGAACATTTGTCGGCGCGGCAATCTGCGGGCTGGCAGTTGGCGGAGCGGCCGCCTGTCCGGCTAAGCTGCTCGCACCCGCACCGACGGCGAGAGCGACGGCAACGAAAATGATTACGAATAGTGTTCGGCGCTGGCGGTGGCGTTGGTCGCCCTGGGATTCCATCGATACTCCTCTCACCATTTCCTAAGCGAGGGTTCTTTAAATCCTTTTACGCACTATACTCACAACCACCGATGTAAGAAAGAATTACATATCGCACACCTTCGCGAGCAACTTAAGGCGCTGAAAAACAACCTTTTAGCTTTTGGCCCCCGCAGTGCAACCTTTTTTTCGTTCCTGTCCTCAGATAGAGGCTTGTTGCTTAGCTGTTAAAGCGACGAGGCAGAGGTTTGCGTCGCTTCGAGTGACGGCTGCGGGAATGCCCTCGTCTTGTGCGCCCCGTCTCATGTCGCGGTCGCGTCGACCGCGTTGCGGACCGTTGCAGGCGTTGGTCCCGGTCAGTAGTCGGAATCGCTGAGCACTATTGTCCCTGTGGTTTTCCCTGGGCAGGGCAGGTCCGGTGTTGCGGGCTGTGGAGGACGTGTAAATGCGATTGCTAAGCGCGCGACTCATCGTCTCTCTCATCGTCGGCGTCACGCTGGTATCGCTCTGCACGTCCTATTACCAAGTTCTGGGATTGAACCGCGGATTAAAAAAAGACCTGCAACGCCGGGCCGAAGTCCTGGGAGACAGCCTGGCACGAAATGTGGAACGCGATCTGGAGCGCGACGCCCCCCACACGCTGCAAAAAACGGTGCAGCAGTTCGCCAACCGCGAACATCTGGCCGGGCTCGCCGTATACGATCCGCACGGCCACCCCATTGCTGTCACTACCACCCTTGAGCCGCTAATGGCCAGCGCCCCGGCGGTCGTGCAGCAATCGCTCAAGGACGACCACGATGAGAGCGAATTTCTGCGGATGGGAACCGCCTCTATTCACATCTACGCCATGCCCCTGCATCGCGGCGATGACCTCATCGGCAGCCTGGCGATTGTTCACGATTCCGGCTACATCCGGCAGCAGAGCCTCACCATTTGGCGGGAAACGTTCCTGAGCGCGCTGGCGCACGTCGTTCTTATTGTTCTGATTACCTTGCTGATTGTGCGCTGGAGCATCGCCGGACCGATTGCGCGAACGGCTCACTGGATGAAGGCTTTGCGTACGGGACGGGGCGCGGTGCGAATCAAGGTGCCCGATCTTGAATTATTTCGTCCCCTGGCGCGGGAGGTGGCGACCTTTGCCGAGAGCCTGAACACTGCCCGCTCCGCCGCCGAACTGGAAGCCCGCCTGCGAGAGACGAGCCAATCCATGTGGACGGCGGACCGTCTGGCGGTGCACTTGAGTTCTCGCCTGGAAGATAGCCGGCTGTTCGTGGTCTCGAACCGCGAACCTTATATGCACATACGGCGCGGGAAACAGATCGCGGTCAGCCAACCGGCAAGCGGCGTGGTCACCGCCATCGAGCCCGTCCTGCGCGCCTGCGATGGAACCTGGATCGCGCACGGATCGGGCGACGCCGATCTTGAAACGGTGGATGCGCAGGACCGCCTGCTGGTCCCCCCGGACGATCCGCGCTATATCCTGCGCCGCGTCTGGCTGAACAAAGACGAAGAAGAAGGATATTACTACGGCTTTGCGAATGAAGGGTTGTGGCCGTTGTGCCATATCGCGCACGCTCGCCCACTCTTCCGGGCCAGCGACTGGAAGTATTACGAGCAAGTGAACCGGAAATTCGCCGACGCATTGCTGGAGGAGATGGAGAACGTCAGCCGGCCGGTGGTGCTGGTGCAGGATTATCACTTTGCGCTGCTGCCGCGCATGATCAAGCAAAGTCGGCCCGACGCGCGGGTTGCCATCTTCTGGCACATCCCGTGGCCGAATCCTGAGGCCTTCGCGATCTGTCCCTGGCAGCGGGAACTGATCGACGGATTGCTGGGGGCGGACCTGATCGGCTTTCATATTCAGGCGCACTGCACCAATTTTCTCCAGACGGTCGACCGCATCGTCGAATCGCGCATCGACTGGGAGCACTTCTCGGTGCAGCGTCTCGACCATCAAACCACCGTGCGTCCTTATCCAATCAGCGTGGAAGCGGCGGAAGCGGCGGATTCTCCGGGCCAGGAGTCGGCTTATGAGGAGCGCGCGGCGCTGCTGAAGAGTCTCGGGGTCGAGGCCGCGCTCATGGGTATTGGCGTAGACCGCATGGACTATACCAAGGGAATTCTCGAGCGATTTCTGGCTGTGGAACGGTTACTTGAAAAGTATCCGCGCTACCAGGGCGTGTTTACCTTCGTGCAGATTGGCGCGCCCACGCGCACGCACATCAAGCGCTATCACGACCTTCAGGCCGAAGTGGAGGCCGAGGCCGACCGCATTAACTGGCGATTCCAGGCCGATCAGTGGAAGCCCATCGTCCTGCTGAACCGGCAGCACAGTCACGGTGAGATCGCACCGTATTATCGCGCCGCCGACTTGTGTCTGGTCACTTCGCTGCACGATGGCATGAACCTGGTGGCCAAGGAATTTGTTGCGACGCGACAGGATGAGCGCGGCGTCCTGATTCTCAGTTGCTTCACCGGCGCTGCCCGAGAGTTGCGCGACGCGCTGCAAGTGAATCCCTACGATATCGATCAGACTGCGGAGGCGATTCGCGCGGCCCTCGAAATGCCAGCCGAAGAAAAGCAGATGCGCATGCAGCGCATGCGCAGGCAGGTGCGCGAGAACAACGTGTTTCGCTGGGCCGGCAGCCTGATTGGCGATCTTTGTGACGTGCGCCTGGATGTGCCCGAAGGAGGGAACAACCAATCGCGGGCGAGCGCCTCCGTGGGCTAAACAGCCTAACCCGATAAAAAAGCAACTAATAAACAGGAACAATATGCGCAAACCGAACAAGCCCTTTTATTTCAATACCTCGGAGCACCTGCTGCGAATTGGGCGGCAGAAGGCAACCAACCTGGCCGAGTTGTGGCAGGCGCTGCAAACCTGCCCCGATGATTCGATCTTCCAGCACACTTTTCGCACCCTCCAGGAACATCATTTCATCCGGCAGGGATTCTCCAACGACTTCGCGCACTGGGCGATTTCGGCCTGCAACGAGCCCGTGCTGGCGGAACAACTGGCCAGCGTGGATGTGCGCGAATATACCGACATCGAGGGTTTGCGCCGACGTATGGTCGGCATCGTGGATGAATTCTTGCAGCAGCATCCGCGGTCGGGCGATAAGACGGCGCACGAGCCGTTCTTTTTCTGCGCCTCTGACCTGGTCGTGCTGCCCACGCCCTTTGCACCCGACACGGTTTCCGGATTCCTCGAGGGCCTTCGGAAAGTCAGCGTGCATTCGATTCATCACCATTTCATTGAAGCTCGCCTGCGCCTGCATTCCATGACCAACGATTTCTCCCAATGGCTTGAAGAGGAAGTTGGTTTGGAGCGGCCCGCACAATCGATTGAGCGCATCGATATTTACACCAATACGATGGAAGGCGTGCGCCAGCAGATTGCCAACATCGTCGAACAGAATCTGAACTAGGACCGGAAAAACATGAAGTTTACGACCGAGAAGTCTACGACCGAGAAGTATTCAAGTGAAGAACAGCGCTCCAGCGCTTCCCCGCAAACCGCTGGCTCACAGTCTGAAATCGATGCTCGCGTGTCCGCCGGCCCAGAAACCGCTGCCGCAGAAACGGCAGAAAGGGAAGTTCGCGACGCCGAGGTTTCGGAAGGCGCCGCTCGCCCTGCGCCCCCGACGGGATCGGGAAGCGACACGAGCGGCGGACAGAGCCGTCGCCTGCCCGCCAGCGTGCTCACCCCGCCGCCCCCGGCGCCCTCGCCGCATTTGGACGACTACGAGAAAATCATTGGTCAGGCTCAGTTAGACGATTTGCGTTTTCTCGCCCGCGATCTGAAAGGCAAGTCGATCAAGATGGTCAACTCCACCGCGGTGGGAGGAGGCGTGGCCGAGATGCTGAATCGCCTGGTTCCCTTGCTCTCCGAGTTGGAAGTCCCCACGCACTGGGACGTGATTACCGGCGGCAACGATTTCTTCGAGGTCACCAAAGCCTTTCACAACGCTCTGCATGGCACCCGCTACGAGCTGACCAAGGCTGCGCAGGAAATATTTCTGATGTACAACGAGCAGAATCGCGAACGCCTCCAGTTCGCCGAAGATTTGATCGTGATTCACGATCCCCAGCCCGTCGGCCTGATCCGCTCCCACGACAGGACTCCAGCCAACTGGGTGTGGCGTTGTCACATTGACTTGTCGAATCCCGATGAGCAGGTGTGGGAATTTCTGCGGCCGTTTGTGGAGCAATTCGACGCCGCGATTTTTTCTTCGCAGTCGTTCGCGCGCCAACTGCCGATTCCGCAATATCTGTTTTATCCCTGCATCGATCCGCTGTCGGAAAAAAACAAAGACCTGCCCGACGCCGTGGTCCAGAGAATATGCGACGATTTTGGCATTGACCGCTCCCGTCCCATCGTGACTCAGGTATCGCGATTCGACCGATTGAAAGATCCCGTCGGCGTCGTACAGGCTTATAAACTTGCCAAGAAGTACGTGGACTGCCAGTTGGTTCTGGCTGGCGGCGGCGCATCCGACGATCCCGAAGGCGCGGCCGTTTTGCAGGAAGTAAAAGACGTCGCCGGGAACGACCCCGACATTATCATTCTCGACCTTCCGCCTTGGTGCGCGCTCGAAATCAATGCCATTCAGCGCGCCTCTACCATCGTGGTGCAGAAGTCACTTAAAGAAGGCTTTGGCCTCACCGTCACCGAAGCATTGTGGAAAGGAAAGCCGACAATCGCGGGCGCCGTAGGCGGCATTCCGAACCAGGTCATTCACAAACTGACTGGGGTTCTGGTGCACTCGGTGGAGGGCTGCGCGTTTCAGATTCGCTATCTGCTGACGCACCCGGATTTCGCCAAACGCATTGGCACCGCGGGGAGGGAGCACGTCAAGGAGAATTTCCTGATGACCACCAACGTAAAGCGCTGGCTGCTGCTCTTTCGAATATTAGAGCGTGCCAAGTCGCGCCGCGGAGCACGGCGCCCGTAGCGGCATATTCTCGAGTAGCGCTGGCGTCCCCGCCGAATATCGCGCGAGCCGCCCCTGAACTCGTCGAAGGGGAACTTCTCCTCGCAGTCGGCGGCGAAAGCTTTCTCACCGGTTTCGCCAGCGACTTGGCCGCTGCGCTCAGGCCCGCTCCGGAACATCCATATTCAGCCTCCCACCTGGCAACTCGAAGGACGAACTGGGAAGCTTCGGAAGCACCTTCATCCGGCGCGGAGCATTGTCCTTTTCAATCTGACGCATAACGGTATCGGCCGCGGACTCGCCCAATTCCGAAAGCCACGCCTGCATCTCATCGTCTAACGGTTGCGGAAGCGCCATATATTCCACTTCAACCGAAGCGACGGGTAATTCCATTTCCTGCGGCAGAATCGAGTCGATGGCGATGACTCCTTCGATCCCGCGCTGGTGGAGCTGAGCTGGAATCGTATTCCACTCGGAAGCGCAGTCGAACGATTCCAGGGCCAGCAGATAGCCGCGCCGATGCAACTGTTTCTGTACTCCCGCCACGACACGCGCCACCGACGGCCGCCCAATATCCGCGGTGATGGCGGCCACCAGTCGGGTGCGCCGGGTGCGCAGCGATCGCGCCCACAGGTTCGGGCGATAGTTCAACTCGCCGGCAGCGCGGAAGACTCGCTCCTTCGTGCGCTGCGGAATCGCCCACGACGCAGGCGTGTTGTTCAGCACGGCCGATACGGAACACGGAGCAAGCCCAACTCGTTCGGCGACATCTCGCAGGCTCACAGCTTTTTTGTCGGACAAAATGTCCCCCTTAATTCTGACAGGGCAGGATTCTGAAACGAGCCGATCTTGTTCGATTACGAATGCAGACCTCATTTTCAAGGCCCACATGCAGACAGCGTGGTCAGCAACTGGAAAAACCCATTCGCGGGGAGAAAGCCAACTGAAATGGTGGCCGATCTCCTGCGACATTGCAGGAGATGCAGAATTACTTTGGCGCAGACCCGCAAGATAGTCCAATGCAAAAAATCCATTGTAAAGATCGGAGAAAGGAAGAGATCCTCGTCAACTACCTGCCCTCGAACCGCCCATGCTGTCGCGCCTCCTCACAGGCCTGCGCAGGATCGCGCCCCGTCACCTCTTTGTACCAAGCCGGATGGAACGTCCACGCCCAGGCCTCGCTGACCGCGCCGCGAATCATCGCCTGAAAAGTTCCGGGCTCGCCGATGGTGCTGAGATAAATATGAATAAAGATTCCGCCCAGCATCACGATCGCGGAGATATCGTGAAGAACGTAGCTGACGGCAACGGCCCAGCGCCCGAACGTGCGCGCCCCGGCCCAAAGAATAATTCCCGTTATCAGATAAATCACAGAGCCCGCGACGATCTCCCAGAATTGCGCCTTTTGGCCGCCGTTGAAGAAGCCCGTGTCGGGCGGTTCCATTTTTTCGTTGCCGCCGACCGTGTTTTTCAGGTTACGCATCCAGCGCGTGTCCGCAGGAGTCCACTTCATCGGCGCGATCCAGTTCAGTGTTTGCAGTCCAAAGAAAGTCACGAATCCCAATCCGAACCAGGGATGCAGAGCGCGAGCCATCGGCCCGCCACCGAAGATCGGCGTGAACCAGCGGAAGAGCCACGGAAGATAAATGCCGAAGCCAGAGAACAATGCCAGAAAAAAGAATAGAGCAACCATCCAGTGCAGAAAGCGCGTATAGACGCGATGGCGTTGCAACTCGCCGACATGGATCTCATTCTGCCCGATGCGGTCGAAGGCATCGCGCGCCTTGTCGTCAAAGCGTTCAACTACGCTGGACATCGGAGCCCTCCTTCTTCGGCGGCTGGGGCTTCAGCGGCGGCTCAGGTTGCGGCACGCGCGGACCCACGGTGATGTAGTGCAGCAGAACTCCTAGCAGGCCAAACATGGCAAACGCGCCCAGCACAGGCTTGAATAGCCATTTCCAAACCGTATAGCTCCACGGGATCACCGGATTCTTTGTCAGTCCGCCGTAACGCTCGGGATTCTCCGCGTCATGCAGCACGTAAATAACATGGGTGCCGCCGATCGACTGCGGATCATACACGCCCGCATCTTTGAATCCGAAATTGTCGCGCAGTTGCTTGGATCGCTCCTCCGCGATGAACTTCATGTCGTCCTTGGTGCCAAACTTCAGGCATCCCGTCGGGCAAGCCTTGATGCAGGCCGGCTCCAGGCTGGCGCCGACGCGGTCGGAGCACAGCGTGCACTTGTAAACTTTTTTCGTCGCGGGATTGAATTTGGGAATGTCGTACGGACATCCCGAAACGCAGAACTCGCACCCGATGCAGTTCTCCTGCTGGAAGTCGACAATGCCGTTGGTATATTGCACAATGGCGCCGTCCGCCGGACAGGCGCGCAGGCAGCCCGGGTCGGCGCAGTGCATGCACTGGTCCTTGCGCATGAGCCACTGAATGGTCCCGTCCTCACGCTGGTGCTCGTTGAACTTGATCAGATTCCAGAAATTCCAGCGCGTCGCCGGCATCGTCTGATAGGTATTGTCGAACGTGGTCGGACTGAACGGCATGTCGTTCCACTCGACGCAAGCGACCTCGCAAGCCTTGCAGCCGATGCAGATCGTGGTATCGATCAGCTTGCACACTTCCGCATCGCGCTGCGTGTCGAAGCCGGGCGGAGTCCCGGAGTGCCCCGAGATCTGCCGGACCTGAAGTGTCTTGCGATCGCTCATTCTAGCTGTCAGCTTTCAGCTATCAGCGGTCAGCCATCACTCTCCAGCATTTTGCTGAGAGCTGATAGCTGATAGCTTCCTACGCTTTCTCAATCTTCACCAAAAATCCCTTAAACTCCGGCGTGAACGCATTCGGATCGATCACCGTCGGCGTCAACTGATTCGCCAGCGTTTTCGCCGTCTTGCCTTCATCCTCGGCAATGCCGCGGAATCCCCAATGAATCGGAATGCCGATCTGAAACATATCTTTGCCATCGATCTTCATCGGACGAATGCGTCGCGTGACCATCGCTTTCGCAATGTAGTGGCTGCGCGCGCTCGTCACTTTTACGCGCTCCCCTCCGGTGATGCCCATCTTGTCAGCCAACTCCGCCGGCACCTCCACAAACGGTTCCGGCACCAGTTGCACGTTCATCGGATTATTCTTGGTCCAGTAGTGGTAATGCTCGGTTAACCGGTAAGTGGTGCAGATCACGTTGTAGCCCTGCTCCACCGTGCCGTACTTGTCCATGTCGGTCTTGTACTTCTTCACTACGGGATTCGTGGACTGGTTCGGATGCAGCGGATTTGCGATCGGGCTCTCGATCGGCTCATAAAATTCGGGGAACGGTCCGTCCGCCATTGCGCTCAGCGGCACGAACAGCCGGCCCACGCCTTCGGGATTCATGATGAACGGACCCATGTGATCCTTGGGCGCAGAATCGGGTTTAAAGTCGGGCACGTCGACTCCGGCCCACGTTTTCTTATTCTCATCCCACCAAACCTGGCGTCGCGACGGGTCCCAGGGCTTGCCTTCGGTATCGCACGACGCGCGGTTGTAAAGCACACGCCGATTCATGGGCCACGACCACGCCCAGTTTGGATACACGCCGAGTCCCGATGGATCTTCAGTGCCGCGACGCTGCGTCAGCGCGCCCGCCTCAGTCCACGATCCGCAATACAGCCAGTTGCCCGAGAGCGTCGTGCCGTCGTCTTTGAGCCACGCAAAGCCGGGAAGTTGCTGTCCGGCTTTGATGGTTTGATTCGTCTTGGGGTCAGTGATGTCGCCGATCGCCTTCCCGTTGAGTTCTTTCGCGACCTCCGAGAGCGACGGATTGTAAGGATCTGTGTAGGCAAACGATGCATTCAGAACCGGGTCTGGGAATTTTCCGCCGTCTTTCTTATACAGCTCGCGAGTCTTCAAAAAGATCGTCGCCAGAATTTCCTGGTCAAGTCGCGCCTGTCCGGGCGGCGGCAGCGCAACATTCTTCCACTGCAACCAGCGCGCCGAATTGACGAACGTCCCGTCCTTCTCCGCGAAACCCGCGCCCGGAAGCCGATACACGGTGGTGTTGATCTGCTTCATATCCTCGGTCGAAATGCCCGGAGCGCGCCAGAATTCGCTGGTCTCGTCGGGATAGATTTCGCAAACCACCAGCCAGTCCGCCTTCTTCAACGCGTTAATATTCTTTTCCGAATCTGGGCCAATCATGACGCCGTTCATGCCAAAGGCAAACAGGCCTTTCACTTTGCCTTCATACATGTCGTTCCAGATGTTGACCCAGGAATAGTTGCGATCGATCTTCGGCAAATAGTTGAACGCGAAATCGTTCTCCTTGGTCGCCGCCGTCCCGTACATCGCTTTGAGGAACGACACGGTAAACTTCGACGTGTTCGACCAGTAGTTGAACGAATCCCAGGGATCGGGCTTCGAGGCCGTCGGTGTGATCCGCTTTACATACGTCGCAAGATCCACATCGGCGGGATTGGGCATCTTCAAATAGCCGGGCAGATTGTCGAAGATGCCGGCCATATCGGTGGCGCCCTGAATGTTGGAATGCCCGCGCAATGCATTCACCCCGCCGCCCGCACGTCCCACGTTTCCCATCAGCAATTGCAGCATGGCGGCGGTGCGAATGATCTGCGTGCCGAAACTATGCTGCGTCCAGCCCACCGCATAAATGATGGTCGAAACTTTGTTCATGTCGCCGTCTTTGCGCACAGAAGTGTAAAGGTCGGCTGCCTTGAGAAACTCGTCTTTTGGAATCCCCGTAATGCGCTCCACCATTTCCGGGGTGTACCGCTCGTACTGCTTTTTCAATAATTGAAAAACGCAGCGCGGGTGCTGCAACGAAAGATCGAACGCAGTTTTCGGCGGCAAAGTGGGAGCAGGAGCGGTTCCGCCCTTCGCTCCTGCCGGACTCGCGCCTTGATAGCCCTGTCCTTCTTGTTTGACCGCGCCCTCGCCGCCGCCGGCGTTAGCGTGCGGGGCCGGTGGTTGTTGCCCCGCGGGAGTGGGCATGACCGGTTTGCCCGTCAGGTCTCCGCCTTCTTCGTAATTCCACGTCGCCTTGTCGTATGTTTTTTTCTCGGCGTCGAAGCCGGAATACAAGCCGTCCTCCGGCAGTTTGAAACCGTCTTTAATAATGAACGCCGCGTTGGTGTAGTTGACCAGATAGTCGTGGGCGATGCGGCCGTTCTGAATGGCGTAGTTAATCACGCCGCCGAGGAATGCAATATCCGCGCCCGCACGAATCTGTACGTACATATCCGCCGTCGCGGCAGTCCGCGTGAGCCGGGGGTCGACGACGATCGTTTTTGCATTGCGGTGAATCTTGGCTTCAATCGCCCACTTGAAGCCGCACGGATGGTTCTCGGCGGGATTGCCGCCCATGATCAACATCATGTCGGTGTTCTTGATGTCGATCCAACCATTGGTCATCGCCCCGCGTCCGAATGTTGGCCCCAAACTGGAGACCGTAGGGCCGTGTCAAACCCGAGCCTGGTTTTCCAGGTAGCAGACCCCCAGGCTGCGCATGCTCTTGACCACGAGATAATTAAATTCGTTGGTATCGGTGCAGCCGCCGGTGAAGGCAATGCCCTCGCAGCGATTCACGGTTTTGCCGGAAGGATCTTTCTCGGTGAAAGTGTCGTCGCGCGTCTTCTTTACTTTTTGAGCAATCTCCGCGTAAGCCTGGTCCCACGAAATATCTTCCCAGTCGGTCGCGCCCGGCCGCCGCACCTGCGGCTTGAGCAGCCGCCTGTCATTCATAATGTCCTGCTCGAGCGACGACCCTTTTGGGCACAGCGTTCCGCGATTGATAGGATGGTCGGGATCGCCCTCGACGTGCACCACCTGTGGGATCGCATTCTTCGCCTTGTCGCCCAGCGTGTAAATAATCACGCCGCAACTCACCGAACAATAAGGACAAGTGCTGCGCGTCTCACTGGCTCGCGAAATTTTCAGGTTGGCAGTTTGGGCGTAGACCGGGGTAAGGTCGAATCCAAGTGCGGAGAAACCGGCTCCGCCAAGAACGGCGCCCTTGAGAAAAGTCCTGCGGGAGAGTTCCATCAAAAGCCTCCAGCGAATCTGCCGCCTGCGAATCGAGCCACGCGGACCCGGAGAAACTCTAAGATGTAGAACAAAGGTTGAAGGTTGCGACCGTTGTGCTTTCTACGCCCGACGGCCAGGGTCTGTATCCGCCCGATGCCGGAGACTATATTCCTGCGCCGCGGGGGTAGTCAATCCGGAAGAAGCCGGAGCTTCCGAATCGGATTCGATTTTTTCCCGAAACCTGAAACTTTCCCGCCGCTCGCACCTCCCATGCTGTGCGCAATGCACCCTGGGGCGAACCCCGTCCGCCGTGGCCGTCCCCTTGGTATTTCTGCGTCATCCATCGACCAGGAGAGAGAAATGACCACGACAACTCGCACCCTATTCCTCATGATGCTGGCAATCGCCGTAGGATTGCCGGCACGCAGCAACGCTCAAACTGGCAGCAGCGGCGCTTCGCGATGACGAACTCCGCTGACAATAATGAAGTAATCGCTTACAAACGCGCTGCCGACGGCTCATTGCACGGACGTCACAGCTTCTCCACCGGCGGCCGTGGCAGCGGAGGCCTGACCGATCCGTTGGCATCCCAGGGTTCGCTCACTCTCACCCAGGATCGCTTTCACTTATTGGCCGTCAACGCCGGCAGCGGGGACATTTCGGTTTTTCGCGTAGTTGGACCAACCCTCTCTCTGGTTGGAAAGACTCCTTCGGGCGGCAGCGAGCCGGTTGCGGTCGCGCAACACGGAAAGCTGGTCTACGTGGTAAACGCCGGAGGTACCAGCAATGTCGTTGGTTTCCGCTTGGATGCGAATGGTCTCACGCAGATACCAGACTCCATCGCTTATTTGTCCACTGCCAGTTCCGGAGCGTCTTCGTTGGCGTTCAGCCCGGATGGCGAATCCTTGCTGGTGACGGAAAAAGTCACGAATGTAATCGATGCCTTCCATGTGCAGACCGACGGCAGGCTCGCTTCCATCGTTGTGAACCCAAGCGCCGGCCCTGGAGTGTTCTCGGTCGTCTTCGCTCCCAATGGAGCGGTACTGGCTGCTGAAACTGGCCCCGCTGGTGCCACGAATGCGTCGGCCATTTCGTCCTACGCGCTCGCGCCCAGCGGAACTCTCTCCGCCATCAGCGCGAGCGTGCCTACGCTCGGTGCTGCCACGTGCTGGAACGTAGTTACTCCTGACGGTCATTTCGTCTATACCTCGAACTCAGGCACCTCGACCATCTCCGGATTCTCCATCGGCGCTAGTGGCTCCTTAACTGCGCTGCCCGGGACGGTTGTGGGCACGCTGCCCTCTGGCAGCACTAACCTTGACATTGCCATCACCGCCGACGGCAAATATCTCTACACTCTCGACGCCGGAACCGGCACGATCGACACCTTCGGCATCAATTCCGATGGCAGCCTCACCAATCTTGGCAATGCCGGTGGGCTTTCCGCGGATGCGGCGCTCAACGGCATAGCAGCAATCTGACAATCTAGTTCCCGTAAGGAAAGCGGGAGTTGTGCGCAACTGCGACTCCCGCGTAACTCACTGCACTACCAGCCGCGTAAACGGCGCCACGTACGCCTCGAGAAATACAAGCACGCCCACCAGGCAAGCCAGCGCAATGCTATGCCAGAACACGTAGCGCAGTATGTCGCCCTCGTGCCCATACCATTCGGTCGCAGTGCTGGCGACGACAATGCTCTGGGCGTCAATCATCTTCCCCATCACGCCGCCCGCGCTGTTCGCCGACGCCATCAGCACGGGCGAAATGCCGATCTGCTGTGCCGATATTTTCTGTAAGCTGCCAAACAGCACGTTCGACGCAGTGTCGGAGCCGGTCAGCGCCACGCCCAACCATCCCAGCAAGGTTCCGAAGAACGGATAAAGATGCCCCGTCCGCGCGAAGGCCAGGCCCATCGTGGCGTCCACGCCCGAGTACCGCGTGATAATGCCGAGCGACATCATCACCGCGATGGTGATCATCGAGAAGCGCACGTGCCACACCGTTTGGCACCACATCGCGACCATCCGCGGAAGCGACAATCCCATAATGAAGCCGGAAATTATCGCGGCAATCAGAATTCCCGAGCCCGTCGCCGACAACCAGTTCAGGCCGAATATCGCCGCCTCGGCCGTAGGCTTGGCCACGACCGGAGGCACCCGCTGCACCATCTTGTTGAGCCCGGTCACAGGAATCTGAGGGTTGGTCATCTTACTCGGTGGCGTCGACCACCCGCTCATGAAAGGAAATACTTTCTCCGGCGTGTTCATAATTTTCTTGCCGGTGTATGTTCCCCAACAGAAAACCGTAATGCTCAGAACCAGCCATGGCAGCCACGCGCGCACCACCTCACTGCGGCTATACCCGTGCGCACCGCGCGCAGCACGCTGTTCCCCTTGGTGGCCCTCATGTCCCCAGATCCGCGCAGGCTGCCAGATTTTTAGAAACAGAATCAAGCACAGCATCGAACACATCGCTGCAATAATGTCGGTCAGCCATGGCCCGTGATAGTTCGAGACCAGGTACTGCGGAAGGGCGAAGGCCGCGCCCGCAACCGCAATGGCCGGCCAGATCTCTTTCATCCCCTTAAAACCCGCGTATGCCCATATCAACCAGAACGGCACCAGCATCGAGAAAAATGGAAGAATGCGGCCAACTTGTGCTCCCAGCGCAAACTCGCTGTACCCGGTGACTGCGGCCAAAGCCACAATCGGAGTGGCCAGCGCGCCGTACGCCACCGGGGCGGTATTGGCGATCAGCGACAACCCGGAAGCCTGCAACGGTCTGAAGCCGAGGCCGATCAGAAGCGCAGCTGTCACGGCTACCGGCGTTCCGAATCCCGAAGCGCCTTCAAAAAACGCGCCAAACGAAAATGCGATCAGCAGCAGTTGCAGCCGCGTGTCCTGCGTGATGCCGGTCATGCTCTGCTGCAAGACTTTGAATCGCCCGGTCGCCAGCGTCATGCGGTACAGGAAAATGACATTGAGAATGATCCAGCCGATGGGGAACAATCCGTACAGCGCTCCGTAGATGGCGGTGATGCTCGCCACTTTGATCGGCATGTGGAACAGCCCAGCGGCAACTACGAGGGCGGTCACGAGTCCAAGAAAAGCGGCATAATGCGCCTTCACACGAAAAATCGCCAGAGTCGTGAGCAGTACCACCACGGGCAGTGCTGCGCAAATCGCCGACAGCCACCAGCGCCCGAAGGGATCGTAACCCTGCGCCCACGGCGTGGCGGGTGTAGCGCCCCTCCAGGCCATGATCACGACGGCCGCCGTAACCAGGAACATCAGAATAGGGGGAAGACTTCCGCCGCTTGGCGGCGGTGACGAGGCTAATTTCTCATGCGAAGTGGATGCGCCTGCAGTTCCGGACATGCGCCACCTGCTTCCCGGGAGTCGAGAAATGGGAATGAAGCAAAGCTACTGTAATCGTCGATCGAGAAGCATGCAAGCTTGCCGATCGTAGGATCGCCGCCGATAATTGCTAGATGACGAAATCCCCCTGGCAGCGGCGCATCCAGCGCGCGCAGGAACTTGCCAGCCCGCACGCCTTCGCGGCAGAAATTCTCGGATTTTACATCCGCATCGCACGTTTCCAGGAGGAACTCAATCGCGAACTCCGCGTCGTGCTTCAGCCGCCGATCTCTTCGATAGACCGCGACCTCACGCCAGCGGAGCTCTTCGAACTCAGCTCCCGGTTCGATTCGTTCGTGTTCATGGCGGAAGCGTACGGACCGAAGCTGTTGGCCGAGGTGAGTCGCGAACTGCGCAGCCGTGGCCCACAGTTCTGCGCGGAATTATTACAATCAGTATGGGCAGCCTACGCTCCGGCCGACGCTCAGGATTTACTGGCCCAGGCTTTTCTCCAGCCCTACGCCGAGTTGCTCCGCTCCCACGCTGCTCTGCGCCCGCGTTCGACCTCGTACGCTCTCTGCCCGTTCTGCAATCGCAAGCCCGGCTTCGGCGTATTGCGCCAGATGGGCGACGGCGGCGCGCGATCGATGGTCTGTACCTTCTGCCTCGCCGAATGGGAATTCCGCCGCATTGTCTGCCCAGGTTGCGGCGAAGAAAATGACAAAAAGCTTGCGGTCTTCACCGCCGACGATTTCGACTACATTCGCGTCGAATGCTGCGACTCCTGCAAAACCTACACCAAGAGCATCGACCTGACGAAAAACGGACGCGCCGAACCGGTGGTCGACGAACTCGCCTCCGCTCCCCTCGACCTATGGGCTCGCGAACGCGGCTATGCCAAGCTGAGAGTCAATTTGCTCGGGCTCTAAATGCGCTATCCTCGGATATGCAGAGCCGTTATCCATCCCGCGGAGTTCGAAAAAGAGATCAGAGGCTGATTCAGATCGTGGACTCTGCCTTAGTCGACGTCACCCGGAAAAGCGGCCACTGGCTCGTCTGCCGCCCCGGATGCACGCAATGCTGCATCGGAGCGTTTCCCATCAATCAGCTCGATGCGCTCCGTCTGCGGCAAGGCCTCGCCGATCTTGAAGCGCGCGCGCCCGAGCGCGCAGCGCAAGTGCGCCAGCGTGCTCGCGAATCGGTAGCCCGGCTGTCGCCCGAGTTTCCCGGCGATTCCGTCAGCGGCACGTTATGCGAAGGCGAAGAGGCCGAGGAACAGTTCGCCGACTTCGCCAACGACGAGCCTTGCCCGGCGCTCGATCCCCAGACGGGATATTGTGAACTCTACGAATCGCGGCCGATGACTTGCCGTGTCTTCGGGCCGCCTGTGCGCTCAGAAGCTCCTGGCGAAGACGCTCAAGGCGAAAGTGGTCTCGGTGTCTGCGAACTCTGCTTTCAAGGCGCGTCTCCCGAAGAAATCGCCGCCTGCGAAATGAAGCCCGATCCCGATGACCTGGAATCGCGCCTGCTCTCCGAACTGGGAAAAAGCACAGGCGCTCGCGGCAATACGATCATCGCTTTCTGCCTGGCGCATTGACATCGATCACGGAACGAGAAGCGCATAACCGCGACACGATGTCTCATCAGGCGTAGTGAGGGATCTCGGTAGCATCGGCGGCATCCTGGAAGGGCTTCGGATGATCGTCGTCTACTGCTTCTTCTCCAATTCCGCCCAGCGCGCGTAAAGCCCATCCACTTCCGACTGCGCTTCTTCGAGTTCCTTGTGAGCGCTCATCAACCGCTCCGCATCGCTGGCAATCGCCGGATCCTCGGCGGCCGCGCGCTTGGATTCCAACACCAATTCCGCGTCGGCAACGCGCTGCTCGATTGTGGTGTATTCCCGCGCCTCCAAATAGGAAAGTTTCTTTTTCGCCGATGTTGTCGCAGTTTGCGATGAAGTGATTCCCGCAGTCGCCGCGCGCGCCGTTGTCCGATCGCCAGCCTGCGCAGCCTGCATGCGCTGCGCCTGCCACGTCTCCCACTGCGAATAGTCGGCAAAGCGCTCGGCGCCGCCTTGGCCATCCAGTCCAAGCACGATCGTCGACACGCGATCGAGCATGTAGCGATCGTGCGTCACCAGCACCAGCGACCCGCGAAACTCGAGTAAGCTCTCCTCCAGAATTTCCAGCGTCGGAATGTCGAGATCGTTCGTCGGCTCATCCAGCAGCAAGACGTCGGCAGGTTGCAGCATCAACTGCGCGATCAGCACCCGCGCCCGCTCCCCTCCCGATAGCCGCTCCACGGGCTGATTCAACTGCTCGCTCTTGAATAAAAATTTGGCCGCCCACGAAGCGACGTGCGTAACGCGATCCTGATAAATCACCGAATCGCCCTCCGGCGCCAGCGCCCGCCGCAGAGTAACATTGGGATCAAGCTCCCGCCGCTGATCGAAATAAACGATGCGCAATTTCTCCGCGCGCCGAATCTCACCAACGGTCGCCGCCACCTCTCCGCGCAACAAGCGAAGTAAAGTCGTCTTCCCACTGCCATTCGGCCCGACCAGCCCAACCCGCAGCCCAGCCGAAATGATAAAGTTCAATCCCTGAAACAGCCGCCGCCCGCCAATTTCGTACGCGACATCTTGCAACTCGATCAGCCGCTTCGTCTTGCGATCGGTCGCCGAAAAATCGATCTGCGCCGTGCCGCTGCGGCTGCGCGTGTTCAGGTTCGCGAGTTCTTCCATCAACTCGCCCGCCTTGTCGATACGCGCCTTCGATTTTCTGGTGCGCGCCTTCGCCCCGCGCCGCAGCCATTCGATCTCTGAATGAACCAAATTTTCCAGCGCTTCCTGCCGCTTCGACTGCGCGTGCAGGAATTCTTCTTTCTTTTCCAGAAATACGCTGTAGCGTCCCTTCACCCGCAGGAGCCCGTCCGGATAAATCCGGCTCAGCTCCGCCATCTCGGTCGCCACGTTTTCCAGAAAATACCGGTCGTGACTGATCACCACACAGGCGAACCCTGCCTGCTCCAGCACTTCCTCGAGCCACTCGATTCCCGCCAGGTCGAGATGATTCGTGGGTTCATCCAGAAGTAGAATATCGGGCCCCTGCACCAGCGCTTGCACAATCGCCAGCCGCTTCTGCCAGCCCCCTGAAAGTTCGGATGCCTCGGCGTCCAGGTCCGCAAAGCCCGCGCGTCCCAGCGTCTCGGCAAAACGCGTGCCCCGCTCCGACTCCGGCACCGCGGAATTTTTCAACGCAGCGTCGACCCCCGCGCGTACCGTCTCGCCAGGCCGGAACTCCGACTCTTGCTCCACATAACTCATCCGAATGCGTTTGCGGACGGCGATCTCCCCATCATCCGTCTCTTCGGTGCCCGCGAGAATGCGCAGCAGCGTAGATTTGCCCGACCCGTTCGGCCCGATCAGCCCGATCCGGTCTCCCTCGGAAACCGTGAACGAGACGTTCTGAAAGAGTGGGTCGGCTCCAAAAGCCTTCGAAATACTGCGAACATTAATCAGCGGCGGCAATGAGTGTGCGGTCTCCTGAA
Organism: Candidatus Sulfotelmatobacter sp.; assembly: GCA_036500765.1. NCBI lineage: Bacteria > Pseudomonadati > Acidobacteriota > Terriglobia > Terriglobales > Candidatus Korobacteraceae > Candidatus Sulfotelmatobacter > Candidatus Sulfotelmatobacter sp. The sequence goes on along the minus strand of DASYBM010000002.1, from coordinate 20,164 downwards.
ATCTATCTTGAGATTATCAGGAAGCGGAACCGGGCCGCGATGCACGCAGCACGGAGAACACAAAGAATGGATGATCGGAATTGGTGGGATCTACGCCAGCAAACAAAAAAACGCGCGTTACCAGGCCGGCTTGCCGTCCTTGAAGCGAAATGTCAGCGTCTCGCCCCCTTTTTGCAACTCGCGCGTCAGGATAAGATCGGCTCCTAGTTGCTTAACTTTGGATCCCGTCACCTCGATCTCCTCGCCATCTTTGAAGGCGATTCCCATGTCGTCGAGAAATTTCTTCGGGCAAAGAAATACGTCGAGCGAATCCGCGCCGCTCTTCAGCACCACATAAGCAATAGGTTTCGGGCCCGAAGGCGGCACCAGTTTCAATTGTTCGACCGCGCCCTTTACCGTGGTTTCCGTGGCGGGATCATATTTAGGCGGCGCCTGAGCAAAAGCGCTCATGGCCAGAAACGCTACCGCAGCAATTTTAAGGAGACAAGTACGGGTAGGATTGGAAGCAGCCATCATGGGCCCTCCGCCGCGAATGTTAGGCCTCCTGCGCCCAAAAATCAACTCGTTTTACGACCTGCTCAGTGTCTATCTCTTATACTCAACAAATCTTCCCGTGCCATGCCGAAACTCCGGCCCATTGCGGTCGCGCTGCGGTTAGCCGTCTTCACAGGATTTCTCTGTTCGTTAGTCCCTGCGACATGGGCCACCGACACCGACGCCTGGCTGCGCTACTCCCCGTTGACCCCACAAGCCGCCCAGGCCTACCAGAGCTTGCCCGCCAACGTTTTTGTGCAAAGCGATTCCATCGTGCTTAAGAACGCGCAGCAGGAATTAATCCAAGGCCTTGCACAAATGCTGGGCAAGCCAGCCCGCATCAGCTCGTCTCCCGGGAACGTCATCGTTCTGGCAAGGCTGAAAGACCTGCCCAGGCTTGCCCCAAATCTGTCCCCGCCTTCAGACCTGCAAGCCGACGGCTACTGGCTGAAGCGCGCCAAGATTCACGGGCGCGAGTGTCTGATCGTCGCCGCCGTGAACGACCGAGGCGTCCTCTACGGCGTGTTCGCACTATTAAGCAAGATTGCGTTGAGTAAGCAAGTCCGCGACGAAAATCTCGCCCACCTCGACGAAGTCCAGCAGCCCCACGCCCCCATCCGCTGGGTCAACCAATGGGACAACTTAGACGGCCGAATTGAACGCGGCTACGGCGGTCCGTCCATCTTCTTCGCCGACGGAAATATTCGCAGCGATCTGACCCGAGCCGGCCAATACGCCCGCCTGCTCGCCTCCGTCGGCATCAACGGATGCACCATCAATAACGTCAATGCCGCCCCCGGCATTCTCGAAGATAGTTTCATCGCGCAAGTCAGCCGCATCGCCGACGTCTTCCGCCCCTGGGGCGTTCAGCTTTCGCTCTCGGTCGATCTCAGCAGTCCCAAAGTCATCGGCGGTCTGGATACCTTCGATCCTCTCGATCCGCGCGTCGCCGACTGGTGGCGCAAAAAAGTGGATGAGATTTACCGCCGCATTCCCGACTTCGGCGGCTTCGTAGTCAAAGCCGACTCCGAAGGCCGCCTCGGCCCCTCCACCTACAGCCGCACTCCCGCCGATGCCGCCAACGTAATCGCCCGCGCCCTCAAGCCACATGGCGGCATCGTCTTTTATCGCGCCTTCGTTTATAACCACCACCTCGACTGGCATGATCTGAAAAACGATCGCGCCAAAGCTGCCTACGATAATTTCCATCCGCTCGACGGCGCGTTCGACGACAACGTCATCATTCAAATCAAAAATGGCCCCATCGACTTCCAGGTACGCGAACCCGCTTCTCCGCTGTTCGCCGGCCTGCACCGCAACAACGAAGCCATCGAGTTGCAGATCACGCAGGAATACACCGGCCAGCAGCGGCACCTCTGCTTCCTCGTTCCCATGTGGAAAGAAGTCCTTGACTTCGACATGCGCGTGGGTGAAAAGCAAGACAACGCGCCGTCGCCCGTGAAAGATCTAGTCGCAGGCCGCGTCTTCCACCGCCCTATTGGCGGTTTCGTCGGCGTGGCCAATGTCGGCATGGACGACAACTGGCTGGGCAGTCCGCTGGCCCTGGCCAATCTCTACGGCTTCGCCCGCCTCGCTTGGAATCCCAACCTCACCTCAGAAAAAATTGTCGACGAATGGACCCGCCTCACCTTCGGCGATGACCCACTCGTTCTCAAAACCATCACCGCCCTGCAACTCAACTCCTGGCACATTTACGAGAGTTATACCGGCCCGCTGGGCGCAGGCACGCTCACCAACATCACCGGCAATCATTACGATCCCGGCCCCGAATCGTCCGAGCAAAACGGCTGGGGACAATGGCATCGCGCCGACCACCTGGGCATTGGCATGGATCGCACCATCGCGACCGGCACCGGATTTATCGGCCAATATCCTCCCGAGGTGCAAACGCTCTACGAATCTTTGGCGAACTGCCCCGACAATCTGCTTTTATTTTTCCACCACGTGCCCTACACCCACGTGCTGCATTCAGGCAAGACAGTCATCCAGCACATTTACGATTCCCACTACGACGGCGCAGCGCAAGCTCACGATCAAATCACGCAATGGCAGACGCTCCGCGGCCACATCGACGAAGAGCGTTATCGCGACATCCTGGCTCGCCTGCAATACCAGGCCACCGAAGCCATCGTCTGGCGCGACACCATCTGCACCTGGATCTACCAACTCTCCGGCATCGCAGACGACAAAGGCCGCGTTGGCAGCCAAGCCTCAGTGCACTAACGCTTACGGTTCCGGTCACCGGAAATTGCATTGTCATCATGAACGGAGCCGTTCTTCAGGCGGAGTGAAGGATCTCGGACGCAACCGGCGCGTCCGGAAAGCCAAATTTGCCCACCCCCCATATCAGTCTTGCGCATTTCCCCAACTTCCGTTAACGTTTACGTCGCCGGCGGCCAGAACGCCCTCCCCAGATATTTTGAATTGGCCGCCGGTGCTGTTCTCGCACTCGGACCCAGAATCATGGGAAAGTCTCCCACCACTCTTCGCGACATCGCCAAGGCACTGGGTACCTCAATTGGCTCGGTGCATCGTGCTCTGCATGACCATCCTGGGGTTAGCCCCGCCACCAAAGACAAAGTCTTGCAGATGGCGAGAACGCTGGGTTACCGGCCAAATATCGCCGCACGATATTTGTCTTCCAGAAAAAATCTGCGCATCTCGGTCAACACTCTCCAGGGAACCACTTCATTCTGGGACGAAGTCCGCACCGGCATTCGTGAAGCCGCCGCGTCGATCACACTCGAAAATGTCGAACTCGAATTTCGCACTCATCCCCGCCTCGGCGAAGGCGACGAAGAAGCCTTTGAAGCAGCCATCGCCGACAAGGTAGATGGCATCATCACCTTCCCCAGTCGTCCGCAAGTCCTGCGCCCCTGGATCCGCCGCGCGTCACGAGCCGAGATTCCCGTAGTTTGTGTCGCGACCGATGCCCCCGGCAGTGGACGTTTGGGCATCGTCGCCATCGACACTCTCGCCAGCGGATCGATCGCCGCCGATCTCATGGGAAGATTTCTTGGCGCGCGCCAGGGATCGATCGCCATCACCGTTTTTGATATGGGCATCACCGAGCATGCCGAGAAATGTGGCGCTTTTGAAAGTACCCTCCGCAACTTCTATCCCGATTTGCGCCTGTTGAAGCCCATCGAGGATCACGATCTCGAAGCCGAGTCCTACGACAAATGCCGCCAGTTGTTTGAACAACATCCCGATATCTCTGGAATCTACGTTACGACGGAAGTCTCCATCCCCGTACTGAACGCGGCGCGCGATGCCAATCTGCTCGAGCGCCTGACCATCATCACGACCGATGTCTTTCCCGGCCTGGTTCCCTACATTCGTTCCGGCGCGGTCGCGGCGACGATCTATCAGCGACCGCGCGCGCAAGGCCAGATCGCATTTCGCATGCTGCACGAATTTCTGCTCGAAGGAGCAGGCGCGAGCCGTTCGCACCAGGTTGCACTGGCGCCGCATCTGCTAATGCGCGGCAATCTGGATTTCTTTCTGCAAAAAGAATCGGCCAAAGAAAAAATCAAAGAAGAAGCTCAGGAAACAACGCCTGACCTGGCCCAGGATTTTGCTTAAAGAAGATTTTGCTTAGCATCCGCGCACTCCAGGTTGCGTGATGAACTTGCGTCTCGAGGAGGCAACATCGCATATCTTGGAATCGACGTAGGCACCGGCGGCACGCGCGCTCTTGTCATTGACGCGACCGGAAAGATCATTGCCTCCGGATCGGAAGAACACGAGCCGTTCGCCAGCCCGCGTCCGGGCTGGGCCGAGCAGGATCCCCGCGACTGGTGGCGCGCCTGCGGATTAGCGGTCCGCAAAGCCCTCAACTCCTCAAACCTGCGCGCCGACGAGATCGCCTGCGTCGGCTTCTCCGGCCAAATGCACGGCGCAGTCCTGCTCGACTCCGCCGATGAAGTCATTCGCCCCGCGCTAATCTGGTGCGATCAGCGCAGTGAAGCCCAGACTCACGAACTCGAAAAATTATTCGGCCGCAATGCCCTAATCCATCTGACCTGTAATCCTCCTCTCACCAACTTCACGCTCACTAAACTGCTCTGGGTGCGCGAGAACGAGCCGCAACATTGGACCCGCGTCGCGCACGTGATGCTGCCTAAAGATTACGTGCGCTTCCGCCTCACCGGAGAACGCGCCATCGATATGGCCGACGCCTCCGGCACTCTTCTGCTCGACGTCGCCAACCGCCGCTGGTCGACCGAGGTTCTCAACAAGTCGGGCATCGACCTCGGGTTGCTGCCGGCTCTTTTCGAATCGCCGCACATCTGCGGAACAATTTCCGCGCCAGGCGCCGAAGCCACGGGTCTGAAAATTGGAACTCCGGTTGTCGCCGGCGCTGGAGACCAGGCCGCCGGAGCCGTCGGCATGGGCATCGCCCGCGCCGGCGCTGTCAGCGCCACCATCGGAACCTCCGGCGTAGTCTTCGCTGCCACCGATCGTCCCGCGCTCGATCCCCAGGGGCGCCTGCACACTTTCTGCCACGCCATCCCCGGCCGCTGGCACGTGATGGGCGTGACCCAGGCTGCGGGGTTATCTCTGCGCTGGTTGCGCGATCGCATCGGCGTCGCGGTTCGAGAGGCACATGCAGTTGGGGTGTCAAATAAAGACCCGTACGAAATTCTCGCCGAAGAAGCCAGCCGCGCCCCCGCCGGCTCCGAAGGAGCATTCTGGGTTCCGTATCTGATGGGCGAGCGCACGCCGCATCTCGACCCCAACGCCCGCGCCGCTCTCATCGGCCTGACCGCCTCGCACCAGCGTGCGCACATCATTCGCGCCGTCATGGAAGGCGTAGCCTTCAGCCTGAAAGATACCTTCACCATCTTCGACGAAATGCAAATTCCCGTGACGAGCATTCGCCTCGGCGGCGGAGGTGCGCGCTCCCCGCTGTGGCGCCAAATCCAAGCCGACGTGTACGCCCACGAAGTAGAAATCGTCGCCGCGGAAGAAGGCGCAGCCTACGGCGCAGCAATCCTAGCCGGCACCGGAGCCGGCGCCTGGACCACGGTGGATGAAGCCTGCGACAAAATCGTCCGCGTAGCCCTCCGCATTCCCGCGAACAAAAAAGATTCCACCACGATGCAGCATTCCTACCGCACCTACCAAAAAATCTACCCCGCCCTGCACCACATATTCAGCTAGATAGGGCGCGCTTCGGGGTGGCAATTATGTACTTGCCTCATGCACTCGAAAACTGCATGCTGGATTGTGCGAACTGCGGAGTAAGCTCCAAGCGCGGCGGCAGGCAGAGAATGGCGAAATTTGGCGCGACACATCTCGACATTTTGTTTGCGTTCGTTCTTTTTTTTGCCGGGCTCGGGTACTCCGTGAGTGGATTCCCCGCTAGCGTGATAGTTGCGTGTGTCATCTGGGGGATAGCCTGGCTGTTTGTAACACATCTGTTTTTTGTTTATGACGGTACAGCCTCCTGTCCGATTGACGTTAAAGTGATCCTCTGGGCATCGGCTACATTTTTTGCCGTCGTCGTGTTATGGAGTCCCGTTGCCAGACGATATTCCGCCGAACATTCACCGCGGGCGGAGCCTCAACCGGAGCAGCCAAGCGTAACTTTACGGTTCACCGATCCCAGATATCCAGTCTTGGCAATAGATAACATCTCAGGCGCGGTTGCAAGAAATGTGAAATGGGAAGTGGTTCTGTGGGACATGGACAGCCAGGGTCGGAATGACCTCAACCCGCTTCAGATACCAACACAAACTTTCGATTTCATCAAAGCTCGCGATGAAAGTGGGTTTGAGGAGATTTTTACCCCGGCGATCGCCGCCTCACTTAGACGGGGCGACAGGCTGTTTGGAACTGCTGTCGTAGATTGCCCAGAGTGCAAACAAGGCCGAACCTACGTTCTGTATATCGTTTGGGGTGAAGGCGGATGGTTCTCTGAGTACAACGCAGGCGCAGGGAAGGTCATGGTGCCCGTCAAGGTAACACCGAGTTCGCTGGGACTGTATTTCAGAACGCTTGAAAACATGGTTCCGAAGGCTATGCGCATTCCAATTGGCAAAAGATAATATTGAAGCCGTGGAAGCTGAAGATATTAGCCCTGAAGCGGGATCATCGCCCAGCCTCCTTCACCACCACCACCCGATCCCCGGCGACATCCCGCAAAGTCTGCACAATCCCCGAAGGCCACCGTATCTCCACCACATCCGCCGACGCGTTCGCCCCCAACCCAAAATGTACCGGCCCTGCACTCGACGATGCATACCCCGCGCTCGTCGTCATGTGGTTATACTGCGCACCCGTCTTCGTCACGACTTTGATCCGTGCCCCAATCCCGTCGCGATTACTCTTAGTCCCCTGCAACTTGAATTCAATCCAATGATTGTTCCCTGGACTCTGGTTGATCCAAATCTCCGCCGGCGCGCTGAGTGCAGACACCACCACGTCGAGCCGCCCGTCTCCATTCAAGTCCCCCACGGCCGACCCCCGATGCCGCGCTGCCGGTTGCGCCGTAAATCCAGCCTCGGCCGTCAACGCAGAAAACTTCATTCCCCCCAGATTGCGAAATACAGAATTCGGCTGCTCGACAACAATATTCGGCGCAGCCAGCAGCGACTGCACATGTCCCCGCGAGACAAAAATATCTTTCCACCCATCATTGTCAAAATCCGCAATGTTCGGAGAATACCCCGCCATCGGCAGCGAAAGCTTCGTCATATTGCTCTCGCGCGTCACCTCCACAAAGCTTCCCTTGCCGGTGTTCCGGTAAAGCGGAAAAGTTTCGCCATCCAGCGCCACCAGAAAAATATCGGGATACCCGTCATTATCCAGGTCGCGAAAATCCACGCCCATGCCGGAAATGAAAACGCCGTCTTCCCGCAGCGCCACATTTTCCTCAAACCCCGCCTCCTCAAACTTCCCGCCTCCCAGGTTTCGATAAAACGAATTCATCAGCTTGTCATTGGGAATCATCAGATCCATCTTGCCCGAGAGCGTAGAATCCGCCGCCGCCACTCCCATCCCTTTGCCCGGATGCGCGCGGAATCCCGCCTCGACCGATGCATCGCGAAACGTGCCATCGCCATTGTTCAGGAACAACTGGTTCGGCGTGGGCTTGTAAAACTTCGGATGGCAATATTCTCGATGCCCATAAGCCTCGCACAGCGGCTCATGATTGAAATCCCACTTCAAATAATTGATGACCACTAGATCGAGCAGCCCGTCGTTGTTCACATCCACCCAAGCCGCGGCCACCGACCACAGCGGCCCATACTCAGCGTCCGGCTTGTTCAAGCCGGCCTTCATGGTTACATCAGCGAAGGTTCCGTTGCCGTTGTTGTGATACAGCGTGTTGCGATACACGCCCGTAACAAAAATGTCCTCGTATCCATCGTTGTCGTAATCGCCCACCGCGACGCCGATGTCGTAGCCGGTTCCCGCCAGCCCGGCCTTTTCGGTCACATCCGTGAAGTGCCCGTGCCCGTCGTTCTCGAAAAGGTGGTCTGAATATTTCGGAGAATCCTTCTTGAGCGTCTTGATATCCGCACCGTTGGTGAAGAAAATATCGACCTTCCCGTCATTGTTGTAATCGAAAATAGCGACGCCGCCCGCCATCGTCTCGGGAGCATGCCGCTCCGGCGTCTCATCACTGTCCAGCTTGAAATCGATGGGTTGAAAGGTAAACCGGATCGGACTTTCGGCCGCGGGGTTCCAGCCCGAAACGGGTGAACCGGGAGCGGCTGGTAACGTGGAAGAGCGGCCCTTTAGAGCCCGCCCTGAGCTTGTCGAAGGGGCCGAGTGAAGCGTCACTTCATCTTCGGGCTTTAGCCCCTGCGCTTGTACAACCAACGACGCGCCCGTGAACCCCAGGGACAAGAACGCGAGCACCACGCAAAAAAATTTACGACGTATCATCCCGGAGGGGCGCCCCCGCGCCTCCGCTCATTTTACTCCGGCAATTTTTGTTCCCCGCGAATCGCGAGATGAGCCTCCGCCTGCGCCGCACCAGTTCCAGGCTGTCCTCCGCCGGCAGTGATCACATAATCCCCCTCCGCGACTATCCGATCCCCGGCTTCATTCACATAGCTCAAGTCGCGCGGCCGCAACTCTAGCTTCACATGCCGCATTTCGCCGGCGTCCAAATGAATCCGCGTAAACCCGCGCAGCGCCCGCAAGGGCGTCCCTGCCAGCTTGGGGAACGTGACGTAAAGTTCCACCACCTCATCTCCCGCTTGTGAGCTGGCGTTCTTCACGTCCACATCAACCGACAGTGGATTACCCGCGTCCAGTTCCGGGCTGGACAATTTCAGATTGCTATATTCGATCTTCGAATAGCTCAACCCATATCCGAACGGATACAACGGCTCCCCTGTGAAATACCGATACGTGCGGTTCTTCATCGCATAATCTTCGAACTCCGGCAACTGCTCCACTCCTTTATAAAAAGTCACCGGCAACCGTCCGGCCGGATTGTTTACGCCAGCCAGCGTCTGCGCGATCGCCGTTCCCCCTTCTTCTCCCGAGTACCAAGCTTCCAGGATCGCATTGGCATGATCGTTCGCCCAATTCACGGCCAGCGCGCTGCCATTCATCAGCACCACCACCAGCGGCTTGCCCGAACCTTTCAGCGCTCCGAGCAGCGCTTCTTCTTCGGCCGGCAGACTGAGATTCGTGCGGTCACCGCCCTTGAATCCGGGCAGGTCGACCCGCATCTCCTCACCCTCCAGCTTCGATGTGATGCCCACCACCGCGACCACTGCATCAGCCTGCTGTGCCGCCGAGACCGCTTCCACCAACGGATCGCCGCTCACCGGCAACCAGACCAGCTTCGTCGTCCGCCCGCCGGCCAGATACTCGATTTTCACCGCGTATTTATGTCCCTTGGTGAGCGTAACCGTCGCGAACTGCGGATTGGGATCGTGCCCCACGAAGTCATCGATAATTAATTTGCCGTCCAGCCACAGCCGCTGCATCGACCCCATCAAACCGATCTGATAAGTACGGGATTCCGAGGGTGTCAGAAATCCGGTCCAACGTACTGAGAAATCCTTCATGCCGGCCGGCACCGGCAGCGCATGCGCATCGGGATGCGAAAGCTGAAGATCGACGTAGGGATCGACCCGTACGACTTGCGGCGTTCCCGTCAATTCTCCCGAAAAATATTCCCCTCTCAGCCCAGGCTTGCCGTCCTCGGTCGACAACACCGAGGTCAGAATCACCGGAGCCTCCCGCAGAAAATTCGTCCCCGGCTCATAGGAAACCTGTGCCCCGGCAAACTGTTTCCGAATCCCCTCAAGCGCCGTCACCGCATACGACGCCGTACCACTGTAGTTTCCGTGCAGCACCTGCACCGACTCCGCCAAGGGCCCGACCACGAGAATTTTCTTCACGCCACTCGCGAACGGAAGCACGCCGTCATTCTTCAACAGCACCATCGATTCTCGCGCCGTCTTCAGCGCCAGTTGCCGATGCGCCGCGCTGTCAATCTCCGACTCCGGCGTCTGCGCATACGGAACCATACTCGGAGGATCGAACATTCCCAATCGCATGCGCGCCGTAAACAGCCGCCGCAACGAAACGTCCAAATCCGCCTCCGTGAGCAGTCCCTGCTTTACGGCGTCGATGAACGGCTTGTAGTCGTGATCGTCCTTCGCGATGGTGAAAAAGTCGGCGCACTCATTGTCCATTCCAGTCTTAATCGCAACCGCCGCGGCCTCGGCCTGGCTCTTGACGAAGTGGTGGCCCTGAAAAATATCGACGATCGCGTCGCAATCCGATACCACATAGCCGTTGAACTTCCACGCCCCGCGCAACGTGTCCTTGAGCAAAAAAGTATTCGCGCACGCCGGTTCGCCATTCACGCGGTTATAGGCGCACATCACCGACTCGGCTTTGCCCTCGGTCACCGCTGCGCGGAACGCCGGCAAGTACGTGTCTTCCATATCGTGCTTCGAAACCTGAACGTCAATGCTGTGCCGCGACGGCTCCGGCCCGCTGTGCACCGCGAAATGTTTCGGCGTAGAAATAACCCGGAAATACTTCGGATCATCCCCCTGCAAGCCGGTCACGAACGCCACGCCCATGCGCCCGGTCAAAAATGGATCTTCCCCGTACGTCTCCTGCCCGCGCCCCCAGCGCGGGTCGCGAAAAATATTAATATTCGGCGACCAGAAATCCAGACCCTCCATAATGTCGCGCCGTCCCGCCTTGATCGCCTGATTATGTTTCGCGCGAGCCTCCGTCCCAATCACAATCGCCATCTCGTGAATCAGCGGATCGTCAAACGTGGCCGCCAGTCCAATCGGCTCAGGAAACACTGTCGCCGTCCCCGCGTTAGCTACGCCGTGCAACGCCTCACTCCACCAGTCATAATTCGGCACCTGCAAGTCGGGAATCGCCCGCGCCTGGTTCACCAGCTGCGAAGCTTTCTGCTCCAGCGTCATGCGCCTGATCAGATCGTCAACGCGCACATCCATCGGCTGGGATGGATCCAGATAGATAGGGCTCGACGCCGTCTGTGCCCCGGCACGCGGTGCACCGAGCGCAGAAATGAGAACGACGACAATAAAGAAAACTCTGTGCAGAATATTTCGAGTGGGCGTTCCCATGGACAATTCTCCCCCGCAAAGCACGCCGAACAGTTGCCAGATGGCGCGAAAAACCTGCTAGATGTAAGTGCGTTAACGATTACGATTGACCGTCGCTTGTAGCACAGTGGAATCGCGCGGTCAAGAAGCCGCCCGCTGGCTCCTGGATCATCTAGGATTTATCAGCCACTGGTTTGTCATCCTGGAGCGCAGCCGTTTTCAGGCGAAGCGATGAGCCTGCCCCTGAACGGAGTCGAAGAGATCTCCTGCTCAACCGGCCCCGCGCGTGACCAAAATCCACCGGAGCCCTTGAACGGGCAAGCCCCAACCCTACTTCGGGGCCATCAAGTCGCTGCTCGAGAAGACATACGCCGTCAGCTTATCCAATTTGAGATTGGACCGTTTAGAAACTAGCGCAATACTCCCGTCCGCGCCGGTCGTACTTTCTACATCTTTCATCTGCACACGGTGGTTTGAAGTCTTGGCATTCGGCGTGTCCGGAACGCCCGACTCCTTCCCCGAGTCGCTCCCCGGAAACGGTTTATAACTTTTCGAATTCGGATCCGGATACTGCCCTTGTCCGTTCCACGTCGCTTTCGCGGATTGCTGCGGTCCGTACTGCAAGTCCTGGCCACCCACATCCTGTGTGGGGTAATACCACGCGGTGAGATAAACTTTGAGTTGAGCCGATCCGTCCTTCCACCGCGCCGAGTCCATTCGTATGGCAATGCGCGACGGGTCTGTCTTCGTTTTCGCCACTGAATCGATCACCTCCCCGGAAAATACCGCGTTCCTCGGGATGACCGCGCCATTCACCATAGTTGCGACTTCCAACTTCGCCTCGACCTTGGTTCCGGCCTGAGTTTTGCCCGCCGTCACATTCTGCTGCATGATCACTGGAAACTCCACGGCCGCAGAGGGGGCCGGGGTCGTCGCAGCCCTCTCCTGGCTGAATGAGCGAATCGGGCAAACCAGGTGGGTCGAACAAACGAAGAGAATCAAGCTTGATACCGCCAGCTTCCTAATCCAGCTTCGGGTCGGCATTTCATCGCCCCCATGCCGCCGCTCCAGGAAGGCTCTTTTTGCCAGCCCCGGCACGCGGCCGTTTGTATGTCGCCAGAGTACACCCATTCCTGTTAGCGTGAAAAGCGCCCTTTTCGAGCCCGCCAAACCGCCCTAAACGCGGCCACTATATCGTTTTTCTTCTTGACAACGACCATGCAACGGATGTAATCACGTAAACGTTTCCATTTACCGGAATTAGCTCACCCTGATTGTCTGTCAAAGATTGTCTGTCAAACGGTTATCCGTTACCAACCGGTCGTGCCAACTGATCGCGACCTACAAATCTCGGAGGCTCCACATGAAATCCCTCTCATCCCTGTTCGCCGGGAGTTTCGGCCGCGCTCTGCGACGCAGTCCTTTTCTCCTCGCGTCCGTCTTCATGCTCTTCGCATCACAGGCGTTCGCCCAGGAAGCCACCATCCTCGGTACAGTGACTGACCCGTCTGGTGCGACGGTTGCCAACGCGACCATTTCCATTACCAACACGGAGACTGGGGTCACGCGCGATCTGCCCACCAATAGCGATGGCCAATATGTCGCCCCCGACCTCCACATCGGTCACTACAACGTGCGCGCCACGGCCTCAGGCTTTAAGGCTGCCGAGCAGAAAAATATCACCCTCGACGTAGGCGACCGCAGCCGTATCGACTTCAAGCTCACCGTCGGCAGCGCCCAGGAGACCGTCACCGTCGAAGCCAACGCCGTCGCCGTGCAAACCGACTCCGGCGAAGTCAGCAACGTCATTACCGGACAGCAAGTCACCCAGCTGGCCACCAACGGTCGCAGTCTGTACGAGCTGTTCGCTCTGGCCCCCGGCGCATCCAGCCTCACCAACTCCCGCGAAGGCTTCACCCCTGTGAGCAGCGACGCCGCAATCAGCATCAACGGCGAACGCGCCGGCCACAACCTGCAACTCATCGACGGCGGCGAAAACCTCGACCGCGGCGGCAGCAGCGGCAGCGTAGCTCCCTCCCTCGACTCCATCGCCGAGTTCCGCAATATCACTTCGAATTACAGCGCTGAGTATGGCCTGGCTACATCAGCCCAGATCAGCACCGTAATCAAATCCGGAACCAAGCAGTTTCACGCTCAAGCCTGGGAGTTGTTCCGCAACGACGCCCTCGACGCCCGCAACTACTTCAATCCCGCCCCTCAGAAGGTCGCCGAACTCCGCTATAACATCTACGGCTTCAACTTGGGCGGGAAGGTTCCCGGAGCCGACGCTCACCCCACCTTCTTCTTTTACAATCAGGAATGGCGCAAGGAAATCGATGGCGGCCTGCTGAATCAGCTCGTGCCCCTGGCCAGCGAGTATCCCACTGCCACTGGCGCGACGCTCCCGACCACATTTAATGGTAAGCCAAGCATCGCCACCGATCCGGCCCTGTCGGTCGTTCCGGCTTCGATTCAGTACGCAAACTGTCCCGGCGGTCTGGCCCCAGCGGGAGTGGTAGCTGGCTCGCCGTTTCCCAACAACACCATCCCAGCTTGCATGATCGCCAGCAACGCGACAGCTTTGCTGACCGCCGGTGGCAAGTACGGCGGGATCTTCCCGACTCCGAACCCGAGTTCTCCCAACGGCGCGTTCTTCCAGGGCGGCAACAATTCGCCCACAACTCTGACGGAACAGATTGCACGCGTCGATCATCAGTTCAGCAGCAAGTTCTCCATCTTCGGGCACTGGATTTCCGAGCAGATTTCGCAAACCTACGGAACTACTCAGTGGAGCGGCGACAACGTTCCGAGTGTGGCGAACGTTTTCGGAAACCCATCCTACAGCGCCGTGATTCACGCTACCCACGTGATCAGCCCGACGCTGCTCAACGAGATCGCCTTCAATTACAACGGCAACCGCATTCACATTATTCCCAATAACCTTGTTTCGGCCCCGAGCAGCTTCATGTTTGGCCGCCTATTTCAAGGGCCTAACCAGGACAACCGCATCCCCTCGATCAATTTGAGCGGCGTTACCACCTCCGATTACACCGCCAATTGGACGCCATGGAATAACAAGGCCGACGATTACCAGTTTCGCGATGATCTCTCCTGGACCAAGGGAGCGCACCAGCTGAAGTTCGGTTTCAGCTGGGCGCTTTATAAGAAAGTGCAAGACGCCTTCGCCAATACTGAAGGCAACTTTACGTTCAACGGTTCCTACACGGGTTACGATTACGCCGACTTCCTCCTCGGCGATGCCCAGGCATATTCTGAAGACGGGGTGAAAATCAGCGGCCACTGGAACAACATCTCCCCCGCGGCCTATGTGCAGGACAACTGGCGCGTGAACAGCCGGTTGACCCTGAATCTCGGGTTGCGGTGGGATGGCATTCCTCATACTTACGAGACCAACCATCTCTCGTCAAATTTCTATCCCAGCATGTACAACCAGGCCGATCGCGCCACCTTTGACAACTCGGGACACGTCTGCAGTGCCCCCGATGCGGCCAATCCCGGGTTAACGGGATGCACAGCGCCGAGTCCCGGGATCGTTACCAGCACCAATCCGATCCTTGGGGGAGTTCAGTTCTACACCAACGGAATCGGCGTTGGCGGCGTGAATGGAATTCCCAAGGGTCTGGTCAACGACTCCTGGAACAATTGGGGTCCACGTCTCGGCTTTGCTTATGATCTGACTGGTCAAGGCAAGACTGTAGTTCGTGGTGGCTTCGGCATCTCTTACGAACGCATTCAGGGCAATGACATGTACAACGGTGCCGTTAACCCGCCGGGCGATCCGAATCCGACGCTTAACGGTGTTTCGTTGCAAAATCCCGGGCAGAGCCTCGCTGGCGGCGCGCCGATCACCGCTGCGAACTTGCCCATCCTTCCACTTGGGGTAACCGGCATCGCTGTGCATTACCCGACTCCCATGAGCTTCCAGTACAGCATTGGCGTCCAGCAGGCAATCGGTGCCCACGCAGTGCTAAACATCGCGTATGTCGGAGACCAGGGACGGCGTGAGAACTACTATCAGGCGATCAACCTTCCGGCGGAGGCCGATCTGCCGGCTCTTACTCTGGCAGGTGCACCGAGCCCTAACGTTGATCCTACGCTCACCTATCCTGGTTACGGCGGTATCCGACTGGCATACAACGGCGCCAACTCCACCTACAATTCCTTGCAGACTACGCTGACCGGAAAAATCCATCGCGACCTTCAGTTGCAGGTTTCCTACACTCTGGCGAAAGCGATGGATGCGACCACGTCTTCCGGCAGCGGCGGCGATCTCGAGAATGCCACCAATCCTTATCAAGGATGGCGGGCCGATTGGGGACCATCCGTGTACGATCGCAGAAATGTTTTCTTCGCTAACTTCGTATACGAACTGCCGATTTTCCGGAACAGCCCTAGCCGCTTGGTGAAGGGTGCCTTAGGCGGATGGGAACTGTCGGGAATCATCACTGAAGAAACCGGTGCCCCAGTCAACCTTGGGGTTAGTGGTACGCAGTCGGTGTTGATCGGGGGAGTGCCCGTTAACCAGAGTACCGCCGCTGCTGTCCTTGGCAATACAGGGGTGCGGCCCAACGTAACGGGCTCTGTCTCCTACCCCAAGACGGCCGCCCAGTGGTTCAGCACGTCGAACTTCAGCTTCCCAACCTGCTCGCAAGGCGGTTCGGGCGCGGATTGTTACGGCAATACGCCGTTTGATTTCATCCGCGGTCCCGGCCACAACAATTTCGACCTGTCGCTCCTGAAGAACTTTGCTTTCACGGAAAGGTTTCGCTTGGAGTTCCGGGCCGAAGCCTTCAACGCCTTCAACCACACTCAATTTCAAGGCAATTCCGACACCGGCGGCCTCGGCAACAACTTCAATTCCGGCAACTTCGGCCAGATTACCCAGGCCTATGACGGCCGGCAATTCCAACTCGGCTTGAAGCTGATCTACTAATCTGCCTCAAGTATCCACCTCACGCCCCGCTCGCACTCACGAGCGGGGCGCACGCTTCTCGGGGGCTCGGCCTCGCATTGCGCAAAATGCACGATCTTCTTCCACAGTGTTGAATTAGCATCCTATTCGGATGACAAACCGCGCGGTCGAACTCGTTCTCGTCGTTCTCCTCACTCTCCTCTCGGCAGTCGTAGCCTTCGCGCAATCGCCCACTCCCGCCGATGCCATCTCCCTCGAACAACAGGGAAAATTTCCCGAAGCCGCCCAAGCCTGGAAAGCCGTCACTGAGCGCAATCCCACCGACGCCGCTGCCTTGGCCAGCCTGGGCGTGGTTCTCTCCAAGGAACAGAAGTATTCTGAAGCTGCCGCCGCTTATCGTAAGGCGCTCGCGCTCAATCCCAAACTCCCCGGCGTGCAACTCAACCTTGGCCTCGCGGAGTTCAAGCAGTCCCGCTTCCAGCCCGCTGCTGCCGCCTTTCGCCGCGCCCTCGCCGCCGATTCGACAAATTCTCAGGCGCGCACGCTCTTAGGCCTCAGCAACTACGGCGCACAACAATTTGCCGACGCCGTAAAGTATCTCGAGCCCGCCGCTAAGGCCGATCCCGGCAATACGGAACTCCATACCGTGCTGGCGCAAAGCTGCCTGTGGGCGAAGAACTATCCCTGCGCCCTCGAAGAATTTCGCCATCTGCTCCAGCAAAATCCCAACTCCCCCGCCACCCACGTCCTTCTCGGCGAAGCCTTGGACGGCGAGAGCCAAACCGCCGACGCCATCGCCGAATTCGAGGCCGCCGCGAAAATCTCGCCAAGTGAGCCGAACGTTCACTTCGGTCTCGGGTACCTGCACTGGAAGTCGCAACAATACGATCAGGCCCGGCAAGAGTTTCAGCGCGAACTGACTCTCGACCCCAACCACGCGCAGTCCCTGGCCTATCTCGGCGATATCGAATGGAAGGCCAACCATCCCGACGAAGCTCTTTCCTTCCTTCAGCGCTCTTTAACCATCCAGAAAAATCTGCGCATCGTCTACGTCGACCTGGGAGCCATCGATCTCCAACAGAAAAAATATAAGGATGCGCAAAGCGCTTTGCTGAAAGCTATATCTCTAGATCCGGATCTGCCCGACGCGCACTACCAGTTGGGACGTCTGTATCAAGCTTTGGGCAAGACCGCCGACGCGGAGAAGGAACTCCACAGGGTTCAGGAATTACATAAGAAGGCTGAAGACAGCCTGGTCGGCAAGATCAATTCGTCTCCTCCTGCATACGACCCATCGGAGGCCAAATAATTGTGACCGCAAAATCTATGTTGGGTGTTCGCTCCTGCCAAAGACCGAAGACCCAAGACCGAATACGGAAGACTTAAGACGGAAGACCGAACGCCCCTAGGCCCGCCCCTTCTTCCCCGCCACCGCGGCCTTTCCCGCCACTTCCCACGGACGCTTCGGCCGATCCACCGCCGGCTTGTCGCGGTCCTCAATGCGGTCATACTGATACGACTCGCTCACCGTGCCCAGCGACTCGTTATAGAGGCTAGGCAGCCCGAGTCCCACTTTCAGCTCTTCCGAAAAAGATTGCAGCGCCTTCAATTGCTCGGCTGAAGCAGGAACCTCGGTCTTCGAAGTTTTCAGAAACTGCTGGTACCCGCGGTTCACTAACTTCGATATCTCGCTGCCAATCAGATACCCGGGATACGCGAAAATTTTCACCCCGTCTTCCGGCGTCTTCTGAATCGCCGCCGACACGTTATATTTCCGCAGAAACACTCGAGCCGTTGTGCCCGGAGCGTCCGTCGTGTCGAACCCGTGATCGCGTAGCCAGGCCAGCGCTTCTTCATAGGTTCGTGCTTCAATGGTTTTCGACATTAGCTTTTACGTTCAACCTTTCCTGCCCACATCAAACTCGTCTATTGGATGCATCATTGGTTAAAACTGACCGTAACTTTACACGGACTGCATCGCCGGGCGAAACTATTCATCTGATTACTGTAAACAAGGTACTACATACCTCGTTTCCGGCCATATAGCACATTACGTTGGTCACGGCCTTTCGGTTCATTCATGGCACACGGTTCTGCAAGATCGGCGGCAATGTACACTCCGGCACAATCTAACCAAACTCGCGGAGCCGCGTCCCGACTGGGAGAAACCCTCGGCCATACTCTCCTCGAGCGCATCGGCAACACCCCTCTGCTGCGTCTCGACGCGCTCACGGCCGACCTACCCGGCGTAGCACTTCTGGGTAAGGCCGAATGGTATAACCCCGGCGGTTCCGTCAAAGATCGCGCTGCCGCCAACATCGTCGCCGAAGCGCGCGCCCGCGGCCAGCTTCGTCCCGGAAAAACTCTTCTCGACGCCACCAGCGGCAATACCGGCATCGCTTATGCGATGCTCGGCGCCGCCGAAGGATTCCCCGTCACTCTCTGCATGCCCGAAAATGTTTCCCGCGAACGGAAGCAGATCCTGCAAGGCTATGGCGCCAAAATTCTTTATACCGATCCCGCCGACGGCTCCGACGGCGCCATCCGCAGAGCCCGCGAACTCGCCGCCCTGCACCCCGACCAATATTTCTACGCCGATCAATACTCGAACGAAGCCAACTGGCAGGCCCACTATCACGGCACCGCCAACGAAATCTGGCAGCAGACCCAGGGCCGCATCACTCACTTCGTCTCCATGCTCGGCACCAGCGGCACTTTCGTCGGCGCGACGCGCCGTCTCAAAGAACTGAACCCGGCCGTGCAGTGCATCTCGCTCCAGCCCGACTCGAGCTTTCACGGCATAGAAGGCGCTAAACACATGTCCACCGCCATCGTGCCCAAAATCTACGACCCAACGCTGGCCGATGAGAATCTTGAAATCTCCACCGAAGACGCCTACGCCATGGCCCGCCACCTTTCGCGCAAAGCCGGCCTGCTGGTAGGAATCTCCGCCGCCGCCGCCGTAGTCGGATGCCTCAAAATTGCCCACGTCCTCCCGCTAAAAAAAGATCGAGAGGCCGTGATCGTCACCATCCTCTGCGACTCCGGCGACAAATATCTCAGCGAGAGGTTCTGGACCGAAGGATAAGTTTGCGCCCCGAGCAGGCGATTCGGATCGACAATTTCATGCTGAAACTCTCCCGCAAAGACTATGACGCCCTTCGCAAGCACGGCGAAGAAACCTACCCGTACGAATGCTGCGGAATTCTCTTGGGACACATTGATGACGAAGGCACACGAGTGACCACGTCCATCGAAAGAGCCCATAACACCCGCACGGACTCTCCCCGTAATCGTTACAACATTGATCCGCGTGACCAGATTCGGATTCAACGAGAAGCCAGACAGCGCGGCGAGGATGTTATCGGCTACTACCACTCTCATCCTGACCATCCAGCACACTGGTCAATCACCGATCTCGCAGAGGCGCACTGGCCTGGACTCTCCTATGTCATTACGAGCGTGGAGAAAGGAAAGGCAGCTCTCACTAATTCGTTCGAACTTGATAGTTCTGACGAAAGCAGGCGGTTCCTTGACGAAACAATTGAGATCGCTTGACCGGAATCAAAGTCCCTTGTAGTACGCGCCATCTGCGCGATTTTCACAAGCCCGCAACAAAATGTGCCTCGATCCTTAACATCGACTTCCATCAATAAATCCTGCGGAAACTCTCGTCCCGCGCGGCTTTCCGCCGAAATTGCCCAACCTCCTGCACTAAAATCGGTCATCCCCCTGTGGACGCGCTGCACTCGATTGAAAACGCATGTACTTACAATCGCGTATTTTTCGTTGACTGAAAATATAGAAGGAGTACAAGGGAATTGTTCTTTGACAGCTTCTTAAGTTTTTCCGGTTGGCGCGGCGTCCGGGGCTCGAGCGAAGTCACTTTTCCGATCGCAAGATTGGGAAGGAGGGCGAGCAAGGGTCTATAGCAAAGCGCTGGTCGAGGAGAACGGAGAAGAAATGTTGAAGGCAAGATAGAGTTCCGAGGCGTAGGGTAGGTTTATCCGGTTGGCGGTGAGCCCGGAGCCCAAGCGAAGATCGCGCGTTGCGCCCCGCAAGGGCGAGCAACGAGAGCAGGTCGAGCAAGGGTCAAACGCGAGCT